>NZ_JAHSTX010000001.1:300000-592500 GCF_019145375.1 Pseudomonas triticicola
TGCTGCGGTCGAAAGCCTCGATCGAGCGACCACGAGCGGCGTCGAGCAGTTGTTCGCGGCTGAGCACGCGGCGCGGGCGTTCGATGAAGACCCAGAGCAGGCGGAATTCGGCGTTGGACAAGGGCACTACCAGGCCGTTGTCGGCGACCACTTGGCGCAGGACGCTGTTGAGGCGCCAGTTGTCGAAGCGAATGTTCGCGCGCTGTTCGCTGCGGTCGTCGCGCACGCGGCGCAGGATGGTCTGGATGCGGGCCACCAGTTCGCGTGGTTCGAACGGTTTGGCCATGTAATCGTCGGCGCCCAGTTCCAGGCCGATAATGCGGTCGGTGGGTTCGCAGCGGGCGGTGAGCATCAGGATCGGAATGTCCGATTCGGCGCGCAGCCAGCGGCACAGCGACAGGCCGTCTTCGCCGGGCAGCATCAGGTCGAGGACGATGACGTCGAAATGTTCCCCCTGCAGCGCCTGGCGCATCGCCGCGCCGTCGGTGACGCCGCTGGCGTGAATGTTGAAACGGGCGAGGTAATCGATCATCAGCTCGCGGATCGGCACGTCATCGTCGACGATCAGCGCGCGGATGCTCCAGCGCTTGTCGTCTTTGCTTTCATCCGTCACGGTTGTCGGGGTGTTGTGCATGGGGCTGTTCGCTGCCAGTGGTGGTTTCAGCATAGGCGTCCGGCCGGGAGGCGGGAAGTGCTGTTGTAAGGACGTGTTGCGCCGGGCGAGGCTAACCCGTATGCGTGTTGCCGGCGTGTCGGCTGTGTATCGGAGTCGACACAATAGCCGCGCGGGCTAAGCTGATAACGGCCAGCGCGACGATTTGCCGATCATCGGGTGCCGCGCTGCCGCCGGTTCCGCTACAATGCGCGCCGTTTTCGACCAGCCTGAGAGCCCATCCATGTCCGCCTGCCAGACTCCTATCATCGTCGCCCTGGATTTCCCCACCCGTGACGCCGCACTGAAGCTGGCCGACCAGTTGGACCCGAAACTGTGCCGGGTCAAAGTGGGCAAGGAACTGTTCACCAGTTGCGCGGCGGAAATCGTCGGCACCCTGCGCGACAAGGGTTTTGAAGTGTTTCTGGATCTCAAATTCCACGACATCCCCAACACCACTGCGATGGCCGTGAAAGCCGCTGCCGAGATGGGCGTGTGGATGGTCAACGTGCACTGCTCCGGAGGCCTGCGCATGATGGCGGCCTGCCGCGAGGAGCTGGACAAGCGCAGTGGTCCGCAACCGTTGTTGATCGGTGTGACCGTGCTCACCAGCATGGAGCGCGAGGATCTAGCTGGTATCGGTCTGGATATCGAGCCGCAGGAACAAGTGCTGCGTCTGGCGGCGCTGGCCGAGAAGGCCGGGATGGACGGTCTGGTGTGTTCGGCGCTGGAAGCGTCGGCGCTGAAAGCCGCGCACCCGTCGCTGCAACTGGTGACCCCGGGGATTCGCCCGGCAGGCAGCGCGCAGGACGACCAACGGCGCATTCTGACCCCGCGTCAGGCGCTGGATGCCGGTTCCGATTACCTGGTAATCGGCCGTCCGATCAGCCAGGCGGCGAACCCGGCGCAGGCGTTGGCCGCAGTCGTAGCCGAAATTTCCTAAAGCTTATTGAAGATCCGACTGTGAGAGCGAGCCTGCTCGCGAAGAGGGAGTGTCAGTCGGCATCATTATCGACTGATCCACCGCTTTCGCGAGCAGGCTCGCTCCCCCATTGGTTTCAGGCTGGCCTTAAACCTTCAGAACCAACTTGCCAAAGTTCTCGCCGTTGAACAGTTTCATCAGCGTCTCGGGGAACGTCTCCAGCCCATCAACCACATCTTCCTTGCTCTTGAGCTGCCCGTTGGCCATCCAGCCGGCCATCTCCTGCGCGGCGCTGGCGAACTGCGCGGCGTAGTCCATCACCACAAAACCTTCCATGCGCGCGCGATTGACCAGCAGTGACAGGTAATTGGCCGGGCCTTTGACCGCTTCTTTATTGTTGTACTGGCTGATGGCGCCGCAGATCACCACCCGCGCTTTCATGTTCAAGCGGCTCAGCACCGCGTCGAGAATGTCGCCGCCGACGTTATCGAAATACACGTCCACGCCCTTCGGGCATTCGCGCTTCAGACCGGCCACGACGTCTTCGGCCTTGTAATCAATGGCGCCGTCGAAGCCCAACTCGTCGATGAGGAATTTGCACTTGTCGGCCCCGCCGGCGATGCCGACGACGCGGCAGCCTTTGATTTTGGCGATCTGCCCGGCCACGCTGCCCACCGCACCGGCCGCGCCGGACAGCACCACGGTGTCACCGGCTTTCGGTGCGCCGACGTCGAGCAGGGCGAAGTAGGCGGTCATGCCGGTCATGCCCAGTGCAGACAGATAGCGTGGCAATGGCGCGAGTTTCGGGTCGACCTTGTAGAACCCGCGCGGCTCGCCGAGGAAATAATCCTGCACACCGAGGGCGCCATTGACGTAATCGCCGACGGCGAAGCCAGGATTGTTCGAAGCGATGACTTTTCCCACGCCCAGTGCGCGCATGACCTCACCGAGGCCGACCGGCGGGATGTAGGACTTGCCTTCGTTCATCCAGCCGCGCATGGCGGGGTCGAGGGACAGGTATTCGTTTTTCACCAGAATCTGTCCCGCCTGTGGCTCGCCGACCGGTACTTCCTGATAAGTGAAAGTCTCGCGGGTCGCGGCGCCCACCGGGCGTTTGGCGAGCAGGAACTGGCGATTGGTCTGGTTGGTCATGACGGGCACTCGAATGGAATGAAGCCTTGTTGATAGCTCTTCAACGGCGATGTCGCAAGGTTGGCTGATACGGCGAATGCGAGTCGATCCAGTGCAGTGATGGTTACGGGGCGGGTTTCATCACTGCGGCGCATGCGCCGGTAAACAGCGATTGCATAGTGCTGACGCGCTTCCGCCGCCCTTGGCTATGCTGCGACGCAACATCTCCCAGTTTTTTGCATTCGAGGACATCTCCATGAGCATGACGTTTTCCGGTCAGGTGGTTGTAATCACGGGAGCCGCCTACGGCATCGGCCGCGCGACAGCCTTGGCGTTTGCCGCCGAAGGCCTGAAAGTGGTGGTGGCTGACCTGGATGCGGCTGGAGGCGAAGGCACGGTGGCGCTGATTCGTACCGCCGGTGGCGAAGCGTCCTTCGTGCGCTGCGACGTGACGGTGGAAAGCGATGTAAAAAATCTGATGGGTGAGGTGATCAATACCTACGGTCGTCTCGACTATGCCTTCAACAACGCCGGGATCGAAATCGAGAAGGGCAAACTCGCCGACGGTACGCTGGACGAGTTCGACGCGATCATGGGCGTAAACGTCAAAGGCGTCTGGCTGTGCATGAAGTATCAGTTGCCGTTGCTGTTGGCGCAGGGCGGTGGCGCGATCGTCAACACGGCGTCGGTAGCCGGGCTGGGCGCAGCGCCGAAAATGAGCATCTACGCGGCGTCGAAACATGCGGTGATCGGCCTGACCAAGTCGGCGGCGATCGAATACGCGAAAAAGAAAATCCGCGTCAACGCAGTGTGCCCGGCAGTGATCGATACGGACATGTTCCGCCGTGCCTACGAAGCCGACCCGAAGAAGGGCGAATTCGCCAACGCCATGCACCCGGTCGGGCGCATTGGCAAGGTTGAGGAAATCGCCAGCGCGGTGCTGTATCTGTGCAGCGATGGCGCAGCCTTCACCACTGGGCATTCGCTGGCGGTGGATGGCGGCGTGACAGCGTTCTGAAAGTTGCCGTAATTTTAAGAACCCGCCTGCGTGCGGGTTTTTTGTACCTCGCGGTTGGTCCGTGTGAATACCGCTAAACAATGTGTATCAAACCGTTAGAACTGCCGCATTTGGCGGCGTTGTCGCACAGCCTCGGCGGTGCGGCTGTGATTTACTGCTGCCAGCAAAACTGACAGGAGTTTGCGAGCTCATGGAACTGAGAATTGACCGACAGGCAATGGTGCCGGTCGTGCAGCAGATCGTCGACGGAATGACTGACTGGATTGTGCAAAGCGGTATCCCGCCGGCCACCCGGTTGCCCTCCGTACGGCAAATCGCCCGGGGTAATCTGCTCAGCCAGTCGTGTGTCGTCGAAGCCTGCGAGCGCCTGGTTTCGCAAGGTGTGTTGACTGCGCGTCAGGGCGCGGGATTCATCGTCGCGGCCTCGCCGCCGTTGCGCGAAACGGACTCGGAACTGGCAGTGTTCGAGGGCCGCCATGCGTGGTGCGATGAGCTGAGCGCTTCGACGGGCCGCTTGATCTTGGGGCAAGGAGGCTTGCCGCCGAGCTGGCGTGAGCCCGACGACCTCAGCTACGCATTACGCGAGGTGGCGCGCACCGACATGGCCAGTCTGTTCAACTACAGCTCGCCGCTGGGGCTGCCTGCGTTGCGCGAGCAAATTGCCAAGCGCCTGAAACTGCTGCACATCGACGCCTGCAGTGCTCGGCTCATGAGTACCAGCGGTGCCAGTCATGCGCTCGATCTGATCGTGCGCACCCTGTTCAAGGCCGGCGACTGCGTGGTGGTGGAAACGCCCGGTTATGCACCGTTGTTTGACCTGCTGCGCCTGCACGGCGTACAGATGCTCGAAGTGCGTCGGACACCGAGCGGGCCGGACATCGACATGCTCGAGTCAGTGCTGCGTCAGTTTCGTCCCGCTGCCTTGTTCATCGGCAGCCATCACCACAATCCCACTGGCAGTTGCCTGACGCCTGCGGTGGCCCAGCGCATCGTGCAGTTGAGCAAGACCTACGACCTGCGCGTGATCGAAGATGACGTCTACGCTGATCTGCACACCGGCAGCGGTACGCGGTTGGCGGCGCTGGACCATGGCGGCCGGGTCATTTATGTCGGCAGCTTCTCCAAGACACTGAGCAGCTCATTGCGGGTCGGTTTTGTCCTGGCAGACATCGAGCTGCTGAAGCGCCTGGCGGAGGTCAAGATGATCAGCGGCCTGGGCTGTTCGAGGCTGGCCGAGGCGGTGCTGGCCAGGCTGATGGCGACCGGTGCGTATCGCAAACTGGTGCAGCGCCAGCGCCAGCGCTTGAATGCCGATCGCGCGGCGGCCTTGCAGGCGCTGGAAGATGCCGAGTGGGAAGTGTTCGGCAAGCCGGTAGGCGGGCTGTTTATCTGGGCGCGGGCACGCTTGCGCGACCAGACGTCGGTGCGCAGGCAGGCCCAGCGTTGCGGGCTGGAGTTATCGGCAGCGGATGCCTTCAGTCCCAGCGGTGAGTGCGGTGACTGGCAGCGCATCAATGTGGCCTGTGCCTGCGACCCGCGGGCTCGGCAGTTTTTTCGCAATACTTGCGCGGATCGACCTCAAGCATTCTGAAAACGACGCGGGCGTAGCTTTTTGCCATTATTCCGACGCCAGAGTCTTGTGCTGGTTCGAGCCCGTTGCGAATCTTCGGCAACAGACTTTGGCAGGGGACTACGCGCAATGATTTCGGCCGTGCAAGGACGTTTTGCCAACCTCGGTATGGCGAAAAAACTCAGTATCGGATTCGTGCTGGTCTTGCTGCTGACTGCATTGGTCGCGGCGATCGGCGTCTGGTCGCTGCAAACCATCAGTCTGCGTTTCGACGGCTTGAAGCAGATGTCCGCGCTCAACAGCGGCCTGCTCAAGGTGCGCTTGCTCGAGCAGGAGTACGCCCTGCGCGGCAATCCGAAAACCGCCGATGCCTTGCGCGAGGGCGTCGATGGGCTGATCGTTCTTGCCGGCGAGCTCAAGGCACATTCCCCGGCCAATGTGCCGGTGATGAGCGATGTCGAGCAAGCGCTGGGCGCGTATCGCAAGGCCTTCGATGAGTTCGTCTCGCTGAGCCAGGCCAAGGACCTTGCGCTGGAGATGGCCAGTTGGTCGGTGTCCAGCGTGGCCAATAACCTCGACGTGTTGCAGAGCGGGCTGGCCGACGATGGTGCCTACACCTTGAAAGACACCGAGGGCAAGGACGGCGCGCAGTTCATCGAACAGGCGAATCAGGTCAGTCAGGTCTCGCGACTGATGCTGCAGGCGATGAATGAAGCGCGGGTGCGTCTGGATCAGAGCCGCAAGGGCGATGCGGACAATGCCGGTCAAGGCAACATCGAACAGGCCGCGCAAGCGCAGGAGCAAGCCGAGGCGTTGAAAAGCACGGTCAAGGACGAGGGCTATCTGACTGTGCTCAACGAAGTGTCGGGGCATATCGCCGGATTCAACGAGAAACTGGCTGAATACACCGGGTTGCTGGCGCAAGAAAAAACGGTTTATGACCAACTGCATCAGCGTGCCGCGCAGGTGGTGGACCGGGTCAATCAGGCCTACGTCGCCGAAGACGCTTCGATGCAGGCGGAGCTGAAAAAGAACACGGTGTTGATCATTGGCTCTTCGGCGCTGGCCTTGTTGGTCGGATTACTTGCCGCGTGGGTGATCACGCGCCTGATCGTTGCGCCGCTGCGCAGTGTCATTCGTGTGGCGCAGCAGATTGCTGCGGGTGATCTGACGGCGAAGGTCGAGGTGACGCGCCGCGATGAAATGGGACAATTGATGTTGGCCATGCAGCAGATGGCTGCCGGCCTCGGCACGATTGTCAGCGGCTTGCAGGCCGGCATCGAGCGCTTGGCCGGTTCCGCGCAATCGCTGTCGGCGGTGACCGAGCAGACCAATCTGGAGGTCAACAGCCAGAAGGAGGAAACCGAGCAGGTCGCCACCGCCATGAACCAGATGACCGCCACCGTGCATGACGTCGCGCGCAATGCCGAAGAGGCGGCGCTGGCTGCGCAGACGGCGGATGACAAGGTCGAGAGCGGCCAGCAGGTGGTGCGCCAAAGCATGGCGCGGATCGAGCAGTTGGCGGATTCGGCGACCTCGGCCAGCTCCAGCATCGAGAGCCTCAGTGCCGAGATTCAGAATATCGGCACGGTGCTGGAGGTGATCAAGAGCGTGGCCGAGCAGACCAATCTGTTGGCGCTGAACGCGGCAATCGAGGCGGCGCGGGCTGGCGAGCAGGGCAGGGGATTCGCGGTGGTGGCCGATGAAGTGCGTGCACTGGCGCGGCGCACGCAGCAATCGACCGAGGAGATCGAGCGCCTGGTCAGTGCCTTGCGAGCGGCGGCGCAGTCGTCGGTGCAGCAGATTCGCAGCAGTGGCGAACTGGTGAAGCTGGCGGTCAGTGATGCGTTGCAGACCGAGAGTGCGCTGGGGAGTATTGCGGCGGCGGTGTCGTTGATTCAGCAGATGAATCAGCAGATCGCGGCGGCGGCGGAGGAGCAGAGTTCGGTGGCGGAGGAGATCAATCGCAGTGTTACGCAGATTCGAGCGAGTGCGGATCACTCTTCCGTGGCCATGCGCGGGAATGCGGCTTCGAGTGTTGAGCTGGCGCAGTTGGGCGGCGAGTTGCGCTCGATGGTTGGGCATTTTCGGCTTTGAGTCTTGGCGGCCTTTGGGCCGGCCAGGCTCTCGGCTTCGCCGCGTGGGGATGGCCCGGGTTTGCTTTTGCTTTTCTGTGGGAGCTGGCTTGCCAGCGAAGGCGGCCTGACAGCCGACCGATTTTTACCTGAGAACACTGCTTCCCGATCTGGGAGCGAGCCTGCTCGCGAAAGCGATCTTCAATTCACATCCTCTTTCAAGTCACCCACAAAAAAGCCACCAATAACGGTGGCTTCTTTACCAGTATTCCCGACTCAGTCGTAAATCACTTTCTTCTTCCAGTCCGCATCCGCTTCGACATCCTTCAAACCGGCAGTCAATTGGTTTTCTTCACCTTCCACCGGGGCAATCTTGTCCATGACCTGGGCGTTGGCTCGGGCGAGGAGTTTTTCCAGGTATTGCAGTTGCTCGGCATACATCTGCGGGTCCTGCTGTTTGCGCAGATATTGCACGCCGCGTTCGAAGGCGAGGCGGGCTTGGCCGGGTTGGTTTTGTTGCAGGGACTGTTGGCCGAGGTTGTTGAAGAATTCGATGTGCAGCAGCACGAGGATGTGGCGCACTTCGCGGATCCACTGCTTGGCTTCGTTCGGTGGCAGGAAGCCGTCGTGGGCGGCGCGGGTGATCTGGCCGTGCAGGGCTTCGAGGAGGAAGCGCACGTCTTTGGCTTTGGCTTCGGTCAGGATCGGCGCGGGCGGGTTGTTCACCGGTATCGATTCGCCCTGGGCAACGAGGGCGCTGAGTTCGGTGATGCGGGCCTTGGTCGTCGCGCTGGTCTTTTCCAGATTGAGCAGGCGCTGGCAGACGTTGAGTTCCAGGCGGGTCAGCAGCAGTTTCAGCGCCGGGGTCATGAACTGGCCGGGGAAGGTTTCGGTCAGTTCGCCGCAGCGGCGCAGGCGGTCGTTGAGTTCGACTTTGGTGCGGGCCTTCTCCAGCTTGTTGTTTTCCACCACATGGTTCATGTAGCCAATGGCGATCAGAATTGCGATCCCGGCTACGACTAGCAGGGTGATCATGAGTGGTGTCACCGGTAAGACCTCTTTATAGGGTTCGCATGCGAGTGTAGTGGCTGGG
Organism: Pseudomonas triticicola; assembly: GCF_019145375.1. Classification (NCBI taxonomy): domain Bacteria; kingdom Pseudomonadati; phylum Pseudomonadota; class Gammaproteobacteria; order Pseudomonadales; family Pseudomonadaceae; genus Pseudomonas; species Pseudomonas triticicola. The sequence continues at coordinate 308,462 of NZ_JAHSTX010000001.1, forward strand.
CATTTAGGCGCCTAGCGCCGCTCGACGGGTTTGATCGGCTGCTGCAATCTATATCGGCCGCCGGCTGTATAGATGAATGCTGGCGCTTGATGTGCAGATTGCCATCACTGTGTTGTGGACTATAACGTCTTGGCGAGTGGCGGAATATAGGCGTCAGGTTTCAGACGACGGAAAAGCCTTACGCGGCCCGTAATCCAGGTCGAAGTCATTGATTTAAATAAATTTATATCAAGGGGTTGACGACCCCTCAATCCATCCATAGAATGCGCGCCACTTGCAGCGTAAAGCACACAGCGAAACGCGGCAGGGAGTGAATGTTGTAGTGTGTCCCCTTCGTCTAGTGGCCTAGGACACCGCCCTTTCACGGCGGTAACAGGGGTTCGAGTCCCCTAGGGGACGCCAATGCGGGAATAGCTCAGTTGGTAGAGCACGACCTTGCCAAGGTCGGGGTCGCGAGTTCGAGTCTCGTTTCCCGCTCCAATTTTAAACAGCAGTGCTTTCGGGCGGTGCTGAGTGAAACCAGAACCAAGTCTTCGGATGCGGATCTGGACACCGAAACACACACCATGTGTTCCGGGTAGCGTGTCCCCTTCGTCTAGTGGCCTAGGACACCGCCCTTTCACGGCGGTAACAGGGGTTCGAGTCCCCTAGGGGACGCCATTTGCGGGAATAGCTCAGTTGGTAGAGCACGACCTTGCCAAGGTCGGGGTCGCGAGTTCGAGTCTCGTTTCCCGCTCCAATTTCACAAAAACGCCGATCAGTGATGATCGGCGTTTTTGTTTGTGCGCGTTTTGTGGCGGCAATAAAAAAGGACCTTTTCACAGGCCCTTTTTTATTTTGCGCCCGGTCATCAATGATCGGGCTCAGGTAGAGCTTTACAGCTTCGGCAACTGCCCGACACGCCCCATCATTTCCGTGACGATCTGCAGATCCAGCAGGAACTGCTCGACGGTCTTGAACTCGCCATCGGTGTGGCCGGTGTACTTGGCCTCAGGTCGCGCCAGGCCGAATTGCACGCCGTTCGGCAATTCGTGAACCGACGTCGCGCCGGCGGAAGTACCGAATTCCGACTTCATGCCGAGGTTTTCGCTGGCTACGGCAAGCAGCGCCTTGACCCACTCACCCTCGGGGTTGCGATACATCGGTTCAGCCACCGAGTAATCGAACGCCACGGCAACATGAGTCTTCTTGCTCCAGGCATCCAGTTTCTCAGCGATCTCAGCCTTGAGCTTTTCCGGTGACTTGCCCTTCGGTACGCGCAGATTCACCGCCAGCTTGAAGGTTTTGTCATCCTCACCGACGTAGGTCAGCGAGGTGGTCAGTGGCCCCATGAACGAGTCGGAGAAGCCCACGCCGAGTTTTTTGCCCAGGTAGTCCAGGCCCCAGTTGTCATCGGCATAACGTGCGGCGTCGGTGAACTGGTTGTGCTTGAGCGCGACTTTGCCGTCCAGGCTGTTGATGAAGCTCAGCATTCGCGCGACCGGGTTGACGCCGGACTCTGGTTCGGAGGAGTGCGCAGAAACTCCCGTCACGGTCAGTTTGACGTCTTTGCCATCAACCTTTGCCGCGACTTCGAAGTCGCCGCCGTTGGCTTTGGCATAGGCGTCGCCGGCTTTTTGCAGACTGGCGGCAAGCTCGGCTGGCTTGTCGGTTACCAGTGTGACCACCGAAGCGGACGGAATCTGGTTGGTCGCTTTGCCGCCAGTCATCGAAATGATTTCCGCGCCGTTGCCTTCGCCTTTGCGTTTGGCAAAGTTGGCCATCACGGTGCCGTAACCTTTTTCGGCGATCACCACCGGATAACCGCCGTCCAGCGCCATGTTGTAGTTCGGCGTCGGGTTGCGTTCGAAGTAATAAGGAATGGCATCGCCGCTGGTTTCTTCAGTGGTGTCGACCAGCAACTTGAAGTTACGCGCCAGTGGCAGTTTCTCGTCCTTGATCACTTTCATGGCGTACAGCGCCACGACGATAGCGTTCTTGTCATCCTCGGTGCCGCGACCGTACATGCGATCGCCAATCAGCGTGACTTTGAACGGGTCGAGTTTGGTGCCGTCCTTCAGCACCCAGTTTTCCGGCGTCACCGGCACCACATCGGCGTGCGCGTGAATGCCAACGACTTCGTCGCCTTTGCCGTCCAGAGAAATTTCGTAGACACGGTTATCGACATTGCGGAACTTCAAACCGAAGGATTCGGCGAGTTTCTGGATCTCGCCGGCAATCTTGATGAATTCCGGGTTGTCGTGTTGCTCCACGCCGTCCTTGCGGAAGGTCGGGATCTCGACGAGTTGGCGCAGGGTTTCCAGCGCGGCCTTGCCATATTTCACGCGGGTATAAATGCCCAGCAGACGGTGAATTTCATTCTGCTGTTCGGCGTTCAGGGTCTTGTTGTCGAGGAAGGCGCTGATGGAGGGGTTGAGCTTATCCGTCTTGGCCAGGTCGCTTTGCGCCAGGCTGCCAAGGAAGCTGCGGAAGTCCGTCAGGTTCTTGCCGTCGAAGGATTTCAGGATCGCCGCGCTTTGCTCGGCAGTGATGTTGGCTTGTGCGGCGCTGGTAAACGCTGTGAGGCTGGCCATGACGAGCGTGGCAGCGGCCAGTTTTTTCAGGGAAAAGACCATGTAACAGGCATTCCTTTGCTAGAGATTGGGAAAATATGTCTGACGCTTGCGGCAGAAACATTTTGCAACCTACCACCATGAGCAGGTGAAGAGGGAGTCACAAACTTGATCTGTCGCACAGAAATGCAAAAGAGGCGCACAAATGAAAAAGTCCCGGCAACTGATGCCGGGACTTTTTTGTGCGAGTTACATCGACAGCATCAGGCGTCCGGCAAACAGAATGAGGATGACGCCCATGCTGCGCTCGAACCAGTGTCCAAGGCGCATGAACAGCAGGCGCACTTTGTTGCTGGAGAAAAACAGCGCGACGATCACGAACCACAGCGCGTTGACGAAGCACATCCACAAGCCATAAAACGCCTGGATCTGCAGCGGTGTGCTGGCGCTGATGATCGTGGTGAAGATGGCCAGGAAAAACAGCGTGGCCTTGGGGTTGGTGGCGTTGGTCAGAAAACCGGTGCTGAATGCCTTGAACAGTGACTGTTCCACCAGCGGCTCATCGGCGGTTTTTTCGCCTTCGACGCTGCTCTTCGGTTTGCTGCGGATCAGGCTGATGCCCAGATAGAGGATGTACGCACCGCCGACCATTTTGGCCACAGTCAGCAGCCACGGCGTGGTGTGCATCAGGGCGCCGACGCCGAGCAGGGTATACAGCACGTGCACGGAAATCCCCGCGCCGATGCCCAGCGCAGTGCAGATGCCGACGAGCCGACCGAAGCGCACGCTCTGGCGGATGGTCACGGCGAAGTCCGGGCCGGGTGCAACGACGGCGAGGAAGTGGATAGTCGCCAATGCGAGAAATTCGCCCAGGTAGTTGGAAAGCATGTCAGCTCCAGAAAGTCAGAGGGGAGGCATTGCCGCGATAGCCGACAAAGAACGACAGGCTCAAACGCGGGTCGGCGACGCCCGGGGTTACCGAGTGCATGCGCCGCGAATTGAACATGATGAAATCGCCGGGCTGCGGTCGCACTTCCAGCGCGGGCGGCCCCAGCAACGACGGCTCGATGCCGTAGCTGTCGCCGCGCATTTCGTCGAATTGATCCGGGGTGATGTGGTCTTCCCACATCTGCAAAGCGCCACCCTCGGTGGGCATGTTCAGGTAGACGTTGCAGGCGAATTGCGCTTCCAGGCTGCGTGCCTGAAAACTGTCCGGGGCGTCTTTGGCGAAGATGTCGTGATGAGCAAGAAAGCACACGCCGGGTTTGACCACGCGCGACAAGCCGACATACATCTTGCGCCCGTAGAGATTTTCCAGATGCGCGCCGGCAGGCCAGGATTCGTCGAGCATGCAGCGCAACGTGTCGATCGGCGAAGAGTAGGGCGCGCAGCGCTGGCGCAGTTCGGCGATGTTGCGGGTGGCGCGTTCGAAGTAATCCTCAATCAGCAGCGGCTGGTTTTCCGCCTCGTAGAAGGCCATGCCGATGCGGCCGATACTCGGCGCGTTGATGTAGCCTTCAAAGCCCGGGGCGAGGATCTTGTCGCCGATCTCGATCGCTAGCGGCTCGGGGAGAAAGCGTTTGACGCGGATGGCGAGGACTTCTTCGTTGGCCAGTTTTTTTATGCACGTCTCATCGAGACGCTCGACGTCTAGCATCATTTGTTTTAGGTCCATCTATCGATAGTCAACGGAACCGGCGAGTGCGGTTCCCCGGCGTCGGACGTTGCGCGACGGCAACGTCCGAAATGCTCAATCCACGCTGTAGTGGACGGACAACGTGCCTTTCTTCTGCGAAAGCGACGCGATCGTGACTGTGCCCAGATCCTTCAGGCTGCGTACGTGGGTGCCACCGCAGCCATAGGCCGGCAGTTCACCAAAACTGATTTCCCGCGCACCCTCGCGCAGTGAAGTCAGACGCGGCAGATCGTGTTCGATCCACTGCTCGATACCGGTTTGCACGGTTGGCGCATCGACTTCTTCCGCGCCATCGCCCGGTTTGAATTGCACCCGGCCTTCGTCCGGCCAGTGGTGCGCCTTGATCGGCGTCCAGCCCATGGCCTGAATGAAATGACCGATCAGGTGCCCGGCCGAGTGCATGCGCGTATTGAAGCGGCGGCGCTCTTCATCGATACGGATGACGGTCATGCCCAGCGGCAGCGGGCGGTCGACGAAATGCACAATGCGCTCCGGTTCCTGCACCACGCGCGACACCCGGCTTTCACCGATCCAGCCGGTGTCGCAAGGCTGACCGCCGCCCTGGGGGTGAAACAGGGTAGCGCGCAGCACTACGGCGAATTCGTTCTCGTGGGGTGTGCAGTCGAGGACTTCGACATTCGCCTTGAGGTCGTCACTGTGAAAAAACAGGCGAAGCGTCATTTTCCATGCCCTGATCGAAGTTCTGTTTTTATTATATGAATCGTGCAATAACGTGATAATCCATTCGAACATCAAAGGACTTGTGCGTTGTGAGCATCAATCTTCCGCTGCCGCTGCTGGGTGAAATGGCGATTTTCGTCAAGGTTGTCGAGACCGGCAGCTTCTCTGAAGCGGCCCGGCAGATGGGGTCGTCTCCCTCAGCGGTCAGCCGCAGCATTTCCCGATTGGAAAAGGCGTTGGCCACGCGCCTGCTGCAACGCACCACGCGCAAACTGCGCTTGAGCGATGGCGGTGAGGAGGTGTTCAAGCGTTGCCAGGAAATGGTCAGCGCGGCCAGGTCGGTGATGGAAATCAGCGGCCAGTTCACCCACGAAGCCGAAGGGCTAGTGCGGGTCAGCGTGCCGAAAGCGGTGGGGCGCTTTGTGATTCATCCGCACATGCCGGAGTTTCTGCGCCGCTATCCCAAGGTTGATGTGGAGTTGTTGCTGGAAGATCGTCAGGTCGATCTGATCGATGATCATGTCGATCTGGCGATTCGCATCACTGATCGTCCGCCGGCGGGTCTGGTCGGGCGGCAGTTGCTGACCATCGATCATTTGCTTTGCGCCACGCCGCAATACCTGGCCGAACATGGCACGCCGACGCATCCTCACGATTTGCTCAACCACAGTTGTATTTATCTGGGCGAAACGCCGAGCGATGCGCGCTGGAAGTTCAAGAAGGGCAGTAAAGCTGTCACGGTCGGGGTGCGTGGGCGTTATGCCGCCAATCACACGGGTGTGCGCTTGGGGGCGGTGTTGCAGCACATCGGGATTGGCAGTCTGCCGTATTTCACGGCGCGTTATGCGCTGGAACAGAAGTTGATTGTGCAGGTGTTGCCGGACTGGACGTTTCTTGCTTCCTATCATGGCGGGTTGTGGTTGCTGCATTCGCCGACGCGTTATCTGCCGCCGAAGTTGCGGGTGTTTATTGATTATCTGGTGGAGTGTTTGCAGAAGGAGCCGACGTTGGGTAGGCCCGGGAAATCTGCCGGTGGGAGCAATGCGGCTGTGGCGTATGAGCTGCCGGAGAGTGAGGGGTTGCTTTGAGGTTTTTTTGTGGGGGGCTTGGCGGCCTTTGGGCCGACCATGCTCTGGTGGTTTGGGTGAATATCCGTTGCTTCGGTTGTTGCTTCTGGCGGTTTCGCCCTTACGGCGAGTCACTTTTTCAGACGCCAAAAAGTAACCAAAACGCTAGCTCCTGCGTTCGGCCCTCGCAGGCTCGGGTTCCTTCGCTGCGGGATCGATCCGCTCAGCCTTCCGACGTCGCCTGTGAATCAAGATCAAGAGCGGTACTCGAGCTTGCGCTCATTGTGTTGAGTGGTGAAAAGCGTGTGGTCTGCTTTGGATCTGTGTTGAATTCGCCCCTCACCCAAGCCCTCTCCCCGAGGAGAGGGAGCTGATTTGTGTGCTTTTCAAATCCTGAGTTCAACTCGGACTTTCACATCGACGTAACTCGCCCAAACGCCTCACCCTAGCCCTCTCCCTCCGGGAGAGGGCTAGGGTGAGGGGCTTTTGATCTTGAAAAAAAAGGCCCGCATGGAATCACCAGTGCGGGCCTTTCGATTACCTGTCGAATATCAATGCTTGCTGTCCTGCGCCGACATGGCCAGCAGTTGTTTTTCCTGGTTCCAGTCGAACGGTTCGTCGTTCTGTTCGGCTTCGTAGCGGCGTTCTTCGAGGGCCTGGTAGAGGTCGATTTCTTCGTCGGAGAGGTAATGCAGGCAGTCGCCGGCGAAGAACCACAGCAGGTCGCGGGGGATCAGGTGGGCGATTTGCGGGTAGCGGCTGATGACTTGGGTGAGGATGTCCTGGCCCAGGTATTGGCTTTCGATAGGGTCGATCGGCAGGGAGGCCAGCAGTTCGTCGAAGCGCTCGAGGAACAGGGCATGGCTTTCTTCGGGCACTTGTTCGGCCTCACCTACGGCGACCAGGATACTGCGCAGGTGGTCGAGCAACACGAGATGATCGGCAACGACGTTGGACACGAGATAAGTCCTCAAGAGCAAAACGGGCGCGGGAGTATAAAGCCCTCGCGCCGTTTTTTCACATAAACCGGGATCAGCGGACTTTGCCCGCTGCCTGGCTCAGTTCCTCTTTGGCGAAATCATCGACGTCGATCACCTTGCGGCGGGCCGCTTCGGCGTCGCGCAGGCTTTGCGCTTCGACGGCTTGCAGCACGCCGGCTTCCAGCGCGGCATCGATGGCATGTTCGCCGGCTGCCGGTTTGACTTGGCCGCTCTTCAGTGCGGTGTGCAGTTTTTTGTGCAGCGGTTGCGCGGCATTGAGCAGGTCACTGGCGTGTTGCAGCGCGCCCACGGCATCGTCCGCCGATTGCGGGCGGTAGCAGCCGGCGAGCAGTTCTTCCAACGCCGGATCGCCCTTGGCGCGACCGATGACCGCAGCGACTTCAGCGCCGAGTTTGTCCGATGGGCCTTTGTGACGGCGACCAAACGGGAAGACGATGACCCGCAGCAGGCAGCCGAAGACTTTGTTCGGGAAGTTGCTCAGCAGTTCATCCAGCGCACGCTCCGACTGGCCGAGGCTTTCTTCCATGGCCCAGCGGAACAGCGGCTCCATGTACGCCGGCGAATCCAGGTCGTGATAACGCTTGAGCGCGGCGGAGGCCAGATACAGGTTGCTCAGTACATCGCCAAGGCGAGCCGACAGACGTTCGCGGCGTTTCAGTTCGCCGCCCAGGAGCATCATGCTGAAGTCGGCGAGCATGGCAAATGCGGCGGCCTGACGGTTCAGCGCGCGGAAATAGCCTTGGCTGATCCTGTCACCCGGCGCATGTTCGAAATGACCGAGCCCAAGGTTCAGCACCAGTGTGCTGGCCGCGTTGCTGACGGCGAAGCCGATGTGCTTGAGCAGCAGGCCATCGAATTCCTTGAGTGCCTGATCTTTGTCCTGGCGACCGGCCAGGGCCATTTCCTTGAGTACGAACGGATGGCAGCGAATCGCGCCCTGACCGAAGATCATCAGGTTGCGCGACAGGATGTTCGCGCCTTCGACGGTGATGAAGATCGGCGCGCCGTTCCAGCTGCGGCCGAGGTAGTTGTTCGGCCCCATGATGATTGCTTTGCCGCCGTGCACATCCATGGCGTGGCTAATGCATTCGCGGCCGCGTTCGGTGAGGTGATATTTGAGGATCGCCGACAGTACCGAAGGTTTTTCCCCGAGATCCACCGCGTTGGCGGTGAGCATGCGGGCGGCGTCCATCATCCACGCGTTACCGCCGATGCGCGCCATGGCTTCCTGGATGCCTTCGAACGCGGACAGCGGAACATTGAATTGCTCGCGAATCTGCGCGTACTGGCCGGTGACCAGACTGGTGAACTTGGCCGCACCGGTACCGACGGCTGGCAGCGAGATCGAACGCCCGACGGACAGGCAGTTCATCAGCATCATCCAGCCCTTGCCGAGCATTTCCTGACCACCGATGAGGTACTCCAGCGGAATGAACACGTCCTTGCCGGAGTTCGGGCCGTTCATGAACGCGGCGCCCAGCGGCAGGTGACGACGACCGATTTCCACACCTGCGGTATCGGTCGGGATCAGCGCCAGGCTGATGCCGAGGTCTTCCTCTTCACCGAGCAGGTGATCCGGGTCATAAGCCTTGAATGCCAGGCCAAGCAGGGTCGCAACCGGGCCGAGGGTGATGTAGCGCTTTTCCCAGTTCAGGCGCAGACCGATGACTTCCTGTCCTTCCCACTGGCCTTTGCAGATGATCCCGGTGTCGGGCATCGCGCCGGCATCGGAACCGGCCAGCGGACCAGTAAGGGCGAAGCACGGGATATCGTCGCCACGGGCCAGGCGCGGCAGGTAGTGATTACGTTGTTCATCGGTGCCGTAATGCAGCAGCAATTCGGCCGGGCCGAGGGAGTTCGGAACCATCACGGTAGAGGCGAGGTCACCGCTGCGCGTCGCCAGTTTCATTGCCACTTGGGAGTGGGCGTAGGCGGAGAAGCCTTTGCCGCCGTATTCCTTGGGAATGATCAGGGCGAAAAAGCCGTGTTCCTTGATGTGCGTCCAGGCCTCGGGCGGCAGGTCCATGGACTGGCCGATCTGCCAGTCGCTGACCATCGCGCAGAGTTCTTCGGTCGGGCCATCGATGAACGCCTGTTCTTCTTCGCTCAGTTGCACTTTTGGATAGGACAGCAGTTTGTCCCAGTCCGGCCGGCCGCTGAACAGCTCGCCGTCCCACCATACGGTGCCGGCATCGATCGCGTCGCGTTCGGTCTGCGACATCGGCGGCAGGGTTTTCTGGAACCAGTTGAACAGCGGCGCGGTGAAGTGCTTGCGACGCAGGTCAGGCAGCAACAATGGCGCGGCCACTACCGCCAACAGGACCCAGAAAACAAACAGCAGCCAGCCCGGCGCGTGACTGAAAATCCCCATGGCGACCAGATAGGCCGCCACGATGCCCAACGCGGGCAGCGGGGCGATGCGTCGATGGGCGAGATACGCCATGCCGACGATCAAAACCAGTATCCACAACAACAGCATATTCAGTCCTCCGTGAACCAAGGCAAATCGACCCTCCAGAGCTTAGACGGCATCTGCAAACAAGGGCGGTCAGAGCATGGTGATTGAAATCGTGGGAAACCCCGGATGGTTTTCGTAGGTTCGGTGGGCAACACGTGTGGGAAATCGTTCGTTGCTGCGCAGCTTTGCTTTCAGGTTTGGCCGAAACGTCGTTATCTCTGTGCTCAGGCTGTCGCTAGACTCGTGACTCATCCAGGAGATTGCCGTCATGCACGAGTATCTGAGCCCCGGCCGCTTCATCGATAGTGACCACCCGGCGGTGGTGGAGTTCGCCGAGCGGCATCGCGGCGCCAGTAATGATCCGCGTGAACAGGCGATCAGTCTGTATTACGCCGTGCGCGAGGCGGTGCGCTACAACCCGTACACCTTCAGCCGTGATCCGCAAACCCTGCGCGGCAGTTACGCACTGGCAGCGGGGGAGAGTTACTGCGTGCCGAAAGCCACGCTGCTCGCCGGTTGTGCGCGGCATTGCGGGATCCCGGCGCGCATCGGTCTGGCCGATGTGCGCAATCACCTGTCGACGCCACGTCTGCTCGAGTTGCTGAAAAGCGATGTGTTTGCCATGCATGGCTACACCGAGCTGTTTCTCGATGGTCGCTGGGTCAAGGCGACGCCAGCGTTCAACCAGCAACTGTGCGAGCTGTTCAACGTCGCAGCGCTGGAATTCGACGGGGTCAACGACAGCGTTTTCCACCCGTTCAACCGTGATGGCGCGCAGTTGATGGAATATCTGCTCGATCACGGCCAGTTCACCGACGTGCCGGAAACCTTCTTCTTCGAGCACCTGCAAAAGTGCTATCCGCATCTGTTCAGTGAGCAACTTCCGGTGCTGCTGGGCGACATGCAGGCCGATTTGAGTCGCACCTGATCCGGCGTATGCTGACCGTCCACTCACTTGCAAAGAGGCGGTCATGCTGAAGATCTGGGGACGGAAAAATTCATCGAACGTCAGAAAGCCCTTGTGGGCTGCCGAAGAGCTGGGCCTGGCGTACGAGGCCATCGATGCCGGCGGCGCGTTCGGTGTGGTCGACACGCCCGAGTACCGCGCGATGAACCCCAATGGCCGGGTGCCGGTGATCGAGGATGACGGTTTCGTGCTGTGGGAATCCAACGCCATCGTTCGCTACCTGCTGGCCAAACACGCCCCGGACAGCGCCTGGTATCCGGCGGATGCGCAAGCCCGCGCCACGGCGGACAAATGGATGGACTGGACCACGTCGAGTTTCGCCGGGCCGTTTCGCACGGTGTTCTGGGGTGTGCTGCGTACGCCTGCGGAGAAGCAGGACTGGAAGGCGATCAACGCCGCGATCAAGGAATGCGATGAACTGCTGAACATGGCCGACCACGCCTTGATCAGCCAGCCTTATCTCTCCGGCAATGACATCGGCATGGGCGACATCCCGCTGGGCAGTTTCATTTATGCCTGGTTCGAAATGCCCATCGAGCGCGCTCCGCAACCACATCTCCAAGCCTGGTATGAACGCTTGAAACAGCGTCCGGCCTATCAGAAAGCGGTCATGACCGCGTTGACTTGATAATTACTATCGACACACTTGACTGTACTTGTGCGGCGGCGGCAAGCACCATTGCGAACTTGCGCCGCGGTTGTTTCCCTCGCCGCCCGCCCTTATTTACTTCTTTCCTTCCTTCTTGGTGCGTAAATCCGATATGAGTTCCGCTCTGTCCATCCGGCAGCTAACCAAAACCTACGGCAACGGGTTCCAGGCCTTGAGTGGTATCGATCTGGACGTCGCCGAAGGTGACTTTTTCGCCTTGCTTGGCCCTAACGGTGCCGGCAAATCCACCACCATTGGCATCCTCTCGACCCTGGTCAACAAGACCAGCGGCACCGTGAATATTTTCGGCCACGACCTGGACAAGAACCCGGCGGCGCTCAAGCGCTCGATCGGCGTGGTGCCGCAGGAATTCAACTTCAACCAGTTCGAAAAGACCTTCGACATCGTCGTGACCCAGGCCGGTTACTACGGCATTCCGGCGAAAGTCGCCAAGGAGCGCGCCGAGCAGTACCTGACCCAGCTCGGCCTGTGGGACAAGCGCGATGTGCAGTCGCGTTCGCTGTCCGGCGGCATGAAACGGCGTTTGATGATCGCCCGTGCGCTGGTGCATGAACCGCGCCTGCTGATCCTCGATGAGCCGACTGCGGGCGTCGATATCGAACTGCGCCGTTCGATGTGGACCTTCCTCACCGAGCTGAACCAGAAAGGCATCACCATCATCCTGACCACGCATTACCTGGAAGAGGCCGAGCAGCTGTGCCGCAACATCGGCATCATCGACCACGGCACCATCGTCGAAAACACCAGCATGAAACAGTTGCTGGGCCAGTTGCATGTGGAAACCTTCTTGCTCGACCTGAAGAACGATTTGCACGCCGCGCCGCAGTTGCTCGGCTACCCCGCCCGGTTGCTCGACGGCCATACCCTCGAAGTCCAGGTCGATAAATCCATGGGCATCACGGCGCTGTTCACCCAACTGGCGCAGCAGAACATCGAAGTGCTGAGCCTGCGTAACAAAACCAATCGCCTCGAGGAGTTGTTCGTGTCCCTGGTGGAGAAAAATCTGTCGAAGGTGGCGGTATGAGTTCCGAGTTCGGTCCCAACCTCGTCGCCCTGCAAACCATTGTCTACCGCGAGGTCAAACGCTTCATGCGGATCTGGCCGCAGACGCTGCTGCCGCCGGCGATCACCATGGTTCTGTACTTCGTGATCTTCGGCAACCTGATCGGCCGGCAGATCGGCGACATGGGTGGCTTCACCTACATGGAGTACATCGTGCCGGGGCTGATCATGATGTCGGTGATCACCAACTCCTACGGCAACGTGGTCTCGAGCTTCTTCGGCAGCAAGTTCCAGCGCTCGATCGAAGAGCTGATGGTGTCGCCGGTGTCACCGCACACGATCCTGATCGGCTTCACCATTGGTGGGGTATTGCGCGGTCTGGCGGTGGGTCTGATCGTGACGATTCTGTCGCTGTTCTTCACAGATTTGCAGGTGCATCACCTCGGCGTGACCATCCTGGTGGTGGTGCTGACCGCGACAATCTTCTCGCTGCTGGGCTTCATCAACGCGGTGTTTGCGCGCAACTTCGATGATATTTCGATCATTCCGACCTTTGTGCTGACCCCGCTGACTTACCTGGGCGGCGTGTTCTACTCGATCACTTTGCTGCCACCGTTCTGGCAGACCGTGTCGCTGGCCAACCCAGTGCTGCACATGGTCAACGCCTTCCGCTACGGCATCCTTGGTGTCTCGGATATCCGCATCGGCATCGCCATTACCTTCATGCTGGTGGCGACCGTGGTGCTGTATCTCGGCTGTGCGCGGTTGCTGGTGAGCGGGCGTGGGATGCGTACCTGATCCCGACCGCGTCGCTTTCTTCGCGAGCAGGCTCGCTCCCGCATTGGAATGATGTTCTCTGTGGGAGCGAGCCTGCTCGCGAAGGGGCCAGCCCAGACACAACAAAAAACGGCCTCCCATCGCGGAGGCCGTTTTGCATTCATTTCTGCCGGTTTTTCTTGCGCCGCCGCCATTGCCGCGCCACCCACCAGCGCCAGTACAGCATCACCAGAAAGTAGGCGAGGACGCCCAGCACCAGACCGACAACCACCGAGCCCAGCAAAAACGGCTGCCACAACGTCGACAGCTCACCGCTGATCCATTCCCAGGTCAGCTCGTCCGGCAGATGCCGCGCCGGCACATCCATCAGGAACGCCCCGGCCTGGTAGGTGCAGAAAAACACCGCCGGCATGGTGATCGGATTGGTCAGCCAGACCAGACTCACCGCGATCGGCATATTGCCGCGCACCATCACCGCCAATGCCGCCGCCACCAGCATCTGCGCGGGGATCGGCAGGAACGCCGCAAACAGGCCGACCGCCATCGCCCGGGCGACCGAGTGGCGGTTGAGATGCCAGAGGTTCGGGTCATGCAGCAACGTGCCGAGAAAGCGTAAGGATTTGTGTTCCCTGATGCTCGTCGGGTCGGGCATGTAACGTTTGAATAAGCGCCGGGGCATAAGGCTTCTCGGTCGGTTAAGGCGGCAAGTATGTCTGGATTCTACGAACCGCCCATTCAGACTTTGTGACAATTGTTGACGACGGTGGTGCCGCAGACCCGCTATGCCTAAGGAGGGAACTCTCAAGGACGGGCATATGCGCACAGGGATGATGGCGCTGGCAGTCGGTCTGCTGGCCCCGGTTTTTTTGCCGGCCTTGCCGCCGGTCGGCTTGCTGATAGTGCTGCCAGTGGTGGCGCTGATGCTGCTGCCGTTTCGCAGCTATCCATTGGCTTTTTTGCTGTTTGGTTTCACGTGGGCTTGTTTCAGTGCGCAGTGGGCGCTGACTGACCGCTTGCCACCGGGCCTGGACGGCGAAACCCGTTGGCTTGAGGGGCGTGTGGTCGGCTTGCCGCAACACAACGATGGCGTGGTGCGTTTCGAGCTGGCTGATGCGCGTTCACGCCACGAAAAGCTGCCGTCGCTGCTGCGCCTGGCCTGGTACGCCGGGCCGCCGGTCAACAGCGGCGAACGCTGGCGACTGGCGGTGAAATTGAAGCGCCCGAGTGGCTTGCTCAACCCGGACGCCTTCGATTACGAGGCCTGGCTGCTGGCGCAACGGATCGGGGCAACCGGCACGATCAAGGATGGCCAGCGCCTGGCTGAGGCCCGGCATGCATGGCGCGACGGCGTTCGCCAGCGTCTGCTGGCGGCCGATGCGCAAGGACGAGAGGGCGCGCTGGCGGCGCTGGTGCTTGGTGACGGTTCAGGCCTCAGTCGCGAGGATTGGCAGGTGCTGCAAGACACCGGCACCGTGCATTTGCTGGTGATTTCCGGCCAGCACATCGGTTTGCTGGCAGCGGTGATGTATATGCTGGTCGCCGCGTTGGCGCGGTTCGGAATCTGGCCATTGCGCTGGCCATGGTTGCCGTGGGCGTGTGGCCTGGCCTTCGCGGCGGCGCTGGGTTACGGCTTGCTCGCCGGTTTCGACGTGCCAGTGCAGCGCGCCTGCGTGATGGTGGCGCTGGTGCTGCTGTGGCGTCTGCGTTTTCGCCATCTTGGTGCGTGGTGGCCGTTATTGCTGGCGTTCAATGGCGTGCTGTTGTTCGATCCGCTGGCCAGTTTGCGTCCCGGCTTCTGGCTGTCCTTCGCGGCGGTGGCGGTGTTGATATTCACCTTCGTCGGGCGGCTGGGCGCTTGGCGTTGGTGGCAGACCTGGACCCGCGCGCAGTGGCTGATCGCGATCGGCTTGTGTCCGGTGTTGCTGGCGCTGAGCCTGCCGCTCAGCGTCAGCGGGCCTGTAGCCAATCTGCTGGCCGTTCCGTGGGTCAGCCTCGTGGTGCTGCCGCCGGCATTGCTCGGCACGCTATTGCTGCCCGTGCCTTATGTTGGCGAAGGACTGTTGTGGCTGGCCGGTGGTTTGATCGACTGGCTGTTTATCGGTCTGGCGCTGATTGCCGGGCAATGGCCGGCGTGGATACCGGCCGCCATTCCATTGTGGGCGTTGGTCCTGGGCAGCCTTGGCGCTATTTTATTGCTGTTGCCCCGTGGCGTGCCGATGCGTCCGTTGGGCTGGCCGCTGCTGTTGCTCCTGGCACTGCCGCCCCAAGAGCGAATAGAAGAAAGGCAAGCCGATGTCTGGCAAATCGACGTCGGCCAAGGCTTGGCCATCCTTGTTCGCACCCGCCATCACGCGCTTCTCTATGACGCCGGCCCGCGTTTCGGCGAGTTCGATCTCGGCGAGCGAGTGGTATTGCCAGCGTTACGTAAACTCAATGTGCAAGCGCTCGACTTGATGCTGCTCAGCCACGCTGACGCCGATCACGCTGGCGGCGCCCGGGCGGTCATGCGTGGATTGAACGTGCGCCGCGTGGTCAGCGGCGATCCGCCGAACCTGCCGCCGGAGCTGAACGCCGAAGCCTGCGCGAGTGGCGAACAGTGGCAGTGGGATGGCGTGCAGTTCCAGCTCTGGCAATGGTCGGCGGCCGATGACAGCAACCAGCGCTCCTGTGTATTGCAGATCGAAGCCAACGGTGAACGCCTGCTGCTCACCGGCGACATCGACATTCACGCCGAGCGCGTTCTGCTCGACAGCCCACTGGCCGTGCCGACGCAGTGGCTGCAATCGCCACATCACGGCAGTCGCAGTTCATCATCGATGGCTCTGCTCAAAGCCTTGCAGCCCGAAGCGGTACTGATCTCCCGTGGCCACGGCAACTCCTTCGGTCATCCGCATCCAACCGTGCTGGCGCGCTACCGCAAGCAAGGCCTGCGCATCTACGACAGCGCCGAGCACGGTGCCATTCATCTGCAACTGGGCAGCTTCAAACCGCCGTGGACGATGCGGCAACAGCGGCGTTTCTGGCGCGATCCGCCGGTCCCGGGCCGTTGATCGGTGCCAGCATGGGTGCCACCTCACGGTCGTCGGGGCGGCGGGTCTTAATCGCGGATCGGTATGGTAAAGTGGCGCACTTTTTCGAGGGGACTGTCACTGTGTGGGAATTGGTCAAATCCGGCGGCTGGATGATGTTGCCGATCATTCTGAGTTCCATCGCGGCCATGGCGATCGTCGCCGAGCGCCTGTGGACACTGCGCGCCAGTCGCGTCACCCCCGAGCATCTGCTGGGTCAGGTCTGGGTCTGGATCAAGGACAAGCAGCTCAACAAGGAAAAACTCAAGGAATTGCGCGCCAACTCGCCGCTGGGTGAAATCCTCGCCGCAGGCCTGGCCAATTCCAAGCATGGTCGCGAGATCATGAAAGAGTGCATCGAAGAGGCTGCTGCGCGGGTCATACATGAGCTCGAACGCTACATAAACGCCCTCGGCACCATCGCGGCCATGGCGCCGTTGCTCGGCCTGCTCGGCACCGTGCTGGGCATGATCGACATTTTCAGTGCCTTCACCGGGTCCGGCATGACCACCAATGCTTCGGTATTGGCCAGCGGTATTTCCAAAGCGCTTATCACGACCGCAGCGGGCCTGATGGTCGGGATTCCAGCGGTGTTCTTCCACCGGTTTTTGCAGCGCCGCATCGACGAGCTGGTGGTCGGTATGGAGCAGGAAGCGATCAAACTGGTGGAAGTGGTGCAGGGCGACCGTGATGTCGATCTGGCCGAGGGCAAAGCGTGAAATTCCGTCGCAAGCCCCGGGAAACCGTAGACATCAACCTCGCGTCGCTGATCGACGTGGTGTTTATCCTGCTGCTGTTTTTCGTGGTGACTACCACTTTCACTCGGGAAACCCAGTTGCGCGTGGATCTGCCGGAAGCGGTCAGCGGTTCGCCTGCCGAAGATCAGCAGGTCAAACAGCTGGACGTCGCGATCAGTGCCGAAGGCGTGTTCTCGGTGAACAACAAGATTCTGCCGAAGAATGATCTGGCGACGCTGATGGAAGCCATGCAGAAAGAATCCAACGGCGACACCAACATGCCGTTGTCGATCAGTGCCGATGGCAAGGCCCAGCATCAATCAGTGATCACCGCCATGGACGCGGCCGGCAAGCTCGGTTTCAGCCATCTGCGCATGACCACGGTCGAGGCGGCGCCGAAATCCTGATGAGCCTGTCCGATCGCCTGCTCGCCGCGTGGTATCAGGGGCATCCGGCCCTGACGCTGCTGCGGCCACTGGAAATGCTGTATCGCCGTGTGGTGATCAACAAGCGTCAGCGCTTTCTCGATGGTCAAGGCGAGATCTACCAGTCGCCCGTACCGTTGATCGTGGTCGGCAATATCACCGTTGGCGGTACCGGCAAGACGCCGATGATTCTCTGGCTGATCGAACATTGCCGACGCCGTGGACTGCGCGTCGGCGTGGTCAGTCGCGGTTACGGCGCCAAACCGCCGCAACTGCCGTGGCGGGTCGAGGCCGAGCACAGCGCCGAGATTGCCGGTGACGAGCCGTTGCTGATCGTCCAGCGCACCGGCGTGCCGCTGATGATCGACCCTGATCGCAGCGCCGCCGTCAAAGCCTTGATCGCCAGTGAGCCGCTCGACCTGATTCTGTCCGACGACGGCATGCAGCATTATCGTCTGGCGCGGGATCTGGAGCTGGTGCTGATCGATGCCGCACGGGGCCTGGGCAACCAGCGCTGTCTGCCGGCCGGGCCGTTGCGTGAGCCGGTCGAGCGCCTGCAAAGCGTTGATGGCGTGCTGTTCAACGGTGCCCTTGATGATCGCGACGATGGTTTCGCCTTCCGCCTGCAACCTACGGCCCTGGTCAATCTGCGCAGCGGCGAGCGTCAGTCGCTCGAGCATTTCCCGCCCGGGCAAGCGCTGCATGCGGTGGCCGGGATCGGCAACCCGCAACGTTTCTTCAATACCCTCGAAGCGCTAGACTGGCGGCCGATCGCCCATGCATTTGCCGACCACGCCGAGTACAGCGTGCAGGCGTTGAATTTCACCCCGTCATTGCCGTTGGTGATGACCGAAAAGGACGCGGTGAAGTGCCGTGCCTTTGCTGCTGCCGACTGGTGGTATCTGGCGGTCGATGCCGTGCCGTCGCCAGCCTTCGTGGCCTGGTTCGACACTCAGCTGATGCGCCTGTTGCCGGATCGTCTGCTGCCTTAACTCTTTTATTTCTGGGAATGTTCATGGACACCAAACTGCTCGACATCCTCGCTTGCCCCGTGTGCAAAGGCCCACTCAAGCTCAGCGCCGACAAGACCGAACTGATCAGCAAGGGCGCCGGCCTGGCCTATCCGATCCGCGACGGCATCCCGGTGATGCTGGAAAGCGAAGCGCGCACCCTGACCACCGACGAGCGTCTGGATAAATGACCACAGCCTTCACCGTTGTCATCCCGTCGCGGTTCGCCTCGACCCGTCTGCCGGGCAAGCCGTTGCTGGATATTGCCGGCAAGCCAATGATCCAGCATGTCTGGGAACAGGCAAGCAAAAGCAGTGCGACCCGCGTCGTGGTCGCGACTGATGATGCGCGTATCGTCGAGGCCTGCAGAAGCTTCGGCGCCGAAGTGGTGCTGACCCGTGAAGATCACAACTCCGGCACCGATCGTTTGGCCGAGGTCGCAGCGAAACTCGGTCTTGCGCCTGATGCGATCGTGGTCAACGTCCAGGGCGATGAGCCGCTGATTCCGCCAAGCGTGATCGATCAGGTCGCCGCTAACCTTGCTGCCCATACCGAAGCGCGCATGGCCACGCTGGCCGAGCCGATCGAAGACGTGGAAACCCTGTTCAACCCCAACGTTGTGAAGGTTTCCAGCGATATTAACGGTCTGGCCCTGACGTTCAGTCGTGCAACCTTGCCGTGGGCACGCGATGCATTTGCCAAGAGCCGCGAGCAGCTGCCGCAAGGCGTGCCCTATCGCCGCCACATCGGCATCTACGCCTACCGTGCCGGGTTCCTCCACGACTTCGTTAGCTGGGGCCCATGCTGGCTGGAAAACACCGAATCCCTCGAGCAACTGCGTGCCTTGTGGCACGGCGTGCGCATCCATGTTGCCGACGCGCTGATCGCGCCGCCGACCGGTGTCGACACCGTTGAAGACCTTGAGCGGGTTCGTCGCCTGCTGGGGGCCTGATGCGCGTTCTGTTTGTGTGCCTGGGCAACATCTGCCGTTCGCCCACCGCTGAAGGCGTGTTGCGCCACAAGTTGCGTGAAGCCGGGCTGGCGGATGTGGTCGAAGTGGCCTCCGCCGGCACCGGTGACTGGCACGTCGGCAACCCGCCGGACAAGCGCAGCCAGGCGGCGGCGAAACTGCGCGGTTATGACTTGTCGACGCAACGCGCGCAGCAGGTCAGCCGGGCCGATTTCGCCAGCTACGACCTGATTCTCGCCATGGACAACAGCAATCTGCGCAACCTCAAGGCCTTGCAGCCGTCCACCGGCAGGGCCGAGCTGGATCTGTTTTTGCGTCGTTATGCCGGGCTGGTCGATGAAGTGCCGGATCCGTATTACGACGGTGATCAGGGTTTCGAGCAGGTGCTTGATCTGATCGAAGCGGCCTGCGACCAGTTGCTGATCGAAGTGAAGGGCCGTTTATGAGTTTACAGGTGCAACCGCAAGTATCTTTGCAGGCCTTCAATACGTTTGGCGTCGATGTGCGCGCGCAGCTGTTTGCCGAAGCCCACAGTGATGACGATGTCCGCGAAGCGCTGACCTATGCCGCGTCCCGTGACGTGCCGTTGCTGGTTATCGGCGGTGGCAGCAACTTGCTGCTGACGGCGGATATTCCAGCGTTGGTATTGCGCATGGCTACGCGCGGCATCCGCGTGCTCAGCGACGATGGCAGTCGCGTGGTGGTCGAGGCGGAAGCGGGCGAACCGTGGCATCCGTTCGTGCAGCACACGCTGGCCCAGGGTTTTGCCGGGCTGGAAAACCTCAGCCTGATTCCCGGCACCGTCGGCGCCGCGCCGATGCAGAACATCGGTGCCTATGGTGTCGAGATCAAGGACGTGTTTGCCGGCCTGACTGCGCTGGACCGCGAGAGCGGCGAGCTGCGGGATTTCAGCCTGGAGCAGTGCAATTTCGGCTACCGCGACAGTGTGTTCAAGCAGCAGCCGGGACGTTGGCTGATCCTGCGGGTGCGCTTCAAGCTGGATCGCGCAGCGCACCTGCATCTGGAATACGGCCCGGTCCGTCAGCGCCTGAGCGAGCAGGGCATCGAGCAGCCGACGCCCAGCGACGTCAGCCGCGCCATTTGCAGCATCCGCAGCGAAAAACTGCCGGACCCGGCGGTGCTCGGCAATGCCGGCAGTTTTTTCAAGAATCCGCTGGTGCCTGCCGCTGTGGTCACGCAGATCAAAGCACAGCACCCGGATCTGGTGGCTTACCCGCAAGCGGACGGGCAGATGAAACTGGCCGCTGGCTGGCTGATCGAACGCGCCGGCTGGAAAGGTTTTCGCGACGGCGATGCCGGCGTGCACAAGTTGCAGGCGCTGGTGCTGGTCAACTACGGCACGGCCACCGGCCTGCAACTGCTCGACCTGGCGCAACGTATCCAGAAAGACATCGCCGAACGGTTTCATGTCGAACTGGAAATGGAGCCCAATCGGTATTGAGGCAGCTGCAAGCTTCAAGCTGCAAGCTTCAAGCTTCAAGCGGCAAGCTACACTGCGTCATGAGCGCCAAGCCGCTTCTACTTGCAGCTTGTAGCTAGAAGCTTGCCGCTAAAAAGCCCTGTATAAGCAGGGCTTTTTTGTTAATGCTGGGTTAACTTAGCCGCCTAACGATACCAATCATTTGCTTCACCCAAGGCGCGGTTGCGAGCTGCAATCTGCGAGCGAATCAGACGCGCCTTCACTTTGAGCTTGCAGCTTGCAGCTTGCCGCTAAGATGTAACCCATAACCACTAAAAAATATGCGGGCGTGCCCATGATTACCCTGAAACTCAACGGTCAAGACCACTCCCTCGATGTCACCGAAGACATGCCGCTGTTGTGGGCGATTCGTGACGTCGCCGGATACAACGGCACCAAATTCGGTTGCGGCATGGGCCTGTGCGGCGCCTGCACCATCCATATCGACGGCTTGCCGGCACGCAGTTGCATCACGCCGATCGGCTCGGTGATCGGCCAGAACGTCACCACCATCGATAATCTCCACGCCGACCCGGTAGGCAAGGTCGTGCAGCAAGCCTGGCTCGACAGCGCCGTGGCTCAATGCGGTTATTGCCAAGGCGGGCAGATCATGTCGGCTACCGCTCTGCTGAAAACCAACCCCAACCCGAGCGACGAGCAGATCGAAGAAGCCATGGTCGGCAACATCTGCCGCTGCGGTACTTACAACCGGATCAAAACCGCGATCCGCCAGGCCTCCACCCATCTGAAGGAGGTGAAGGCATGAGCCGCGTCCCGAATGATTTTGCCCTGAGCAACCTCAGCCGCCGTGGTTTTCTCAAAGGCGTCGGCGCCACTGGTGCGCTGGTCCTCGCCGCGAGCTGGGGCTGGCAGGATGCGCTGGCCGATGACGCTGCGAAGAAGTTTGGCGCCGATGGCATGCCGAATGGCTGGATCGACGATCCCAAGGTCTACGTGAGCATTGCTGCCGATGGCAGCGTCACCGTGGTGTGCAACCGTTCGGAAATGGGCCAGGGCGTGCGCACCAGCCTGAGCATGGTGGTTGCCGATGAACTTGAGGCCGATTGGGCGCAGGTCAAAGTGCAGCAGGCGCCGGGCGACGAAGTGCGCTTCGGCAACCAGGACACCGATGGTTCGCGCAGCATGCGTCACTGGTACGAGCCGATGCGGCGTTGTGGCGCCGCCGCGCGGACCATGCTCGAACAGGCCGCTGCTGCGCAGTGGAAAGTGCCGGTTGGCGAATGCCATGCGCAACTGCACAAGGTCATTCACAAACCGTCCGGCCGCGAACTGGGCTACGGCGAACTCGCCGCTGCCGCCAGTGCGCTGGCAGTACCGGCGCGTGACAGCCTGCGTCTCAAGCAGCCGTCGGAGTTTCGCTACATCGGTAAGGAAGGCACCAAGGCCATCGACGGTGCCGATATCGTCAATGGCCGCGCAGTGTACGGCGCCGACGTGCATTTCGACGGCATGCTCTACGCCACTATCGCTCGCCCGGCAGTGTACGGCGGCAAGGTCAAAAGCCTCGATGACAGCGCCGCGCTGAAAGTCCCCGGCGTGCTAAAAGTCATGCAGATCGAAGGCCGGCCATTGCCGTCAGAGTTCCAGCCATTGGGCGGCGTCGCGGTTGTGGCCAGCAATACCTGGGCAGCGATCAAGGGCCGCGAGGCGCTGAAGATCGAATGGGACGACGGCCCGAATGCCAGTTATGACTCGATTGCCTATCGCAAGGAGCTTGAAGCCGCGTCGCTGAAGGCCGGCAAAGTGGTGCGCAACACCGGCGACATCGACAAGGCCTTGAGCGGCGCCGCCAGCACTCTCGAAGCCTCGTATTACCTGCCGCACCTGGCGCAGGCACCGATGGAACCGATGGTCGCCATCGCCCGTTACAAGGACGGCGTATGCGAGGCCTGGGCGCCGAGTCAGGCACCGCAGGTCACCCGTGAGCGCATCGCCGAGCGTCTTGGCGTGCCGTTCGAAAAGGTCACCTTCAATGTGACATTGCTGGGCGGTGGTTTCGGGCGCAAGTCGAAACCGGACTTCGTCGTTGAAGCGGCGATTCTCGCCAAGGAGTTTCCGGGCAAGGCTGTACGGGTGCAGTGGACCCGCGACGACGACATCCACAATTCGTATTTCCACACCGTGTCGGCGGAATATCTCAAGGCCGGCATCGACAAGAACGGCATGCCGTCCGGCTGGCTGCATCGCACCGTGGCGCCAAGCATCACCGCGTTGTTTGCGCCGGACATGAACCATGAGGCGGCGTTCGAGCTGGGCATGGGCTTTACCAACATGGCCTATGCGATTCCCAACGTGCGCCTGGAAAACCCCGAAGCCAAGGTACACACCCGCGTCGGCTGGTATCGCTCGGTGTCGAACATTCCCCACGGCTTTGCGATTCAGAGCTTCGTCGACGAACTGGCGCACAAGGCCGGGGAAGATCCGCTCAAGTACCAGATCAAATTGCTCGGCCCGGACCGGCAGATCGATCCACGCACCTTGAGCGAAGAGTGGAACTACGGCGAATCGCCCGAGCGTTACCCGATTGACACCGGGCGCATGCGCACGGTGCTGGAAACTGCCGCCAAGGCCGCCGGTTGGGGGCGCAAACTGCCCAAGGGTCGTGGTCTCGGTCTGGCGGTGCATTACAGCTTCGTCACTTATGTCGCGGCGGTGATTGAAGTCGAGGTCAAGGACGACGGTTCGCTGATCGTGCACAAGGCCGACATCGCCGTGGACTGCGGGCCGCAGATCAACCCTGAGCGCATCCGTTCGCAGTTCGAAGGTGCGTGCGTCATGGGCCTGGGCAACGCTGTGCTCGGTGAGATCAGCTTCAAGGACGGCAAGGTCCAGCAGGACAACTTCCATATGTACGAGGTCGCGCGCATGTCGCTGGCACCCAAGGAAGTCGCCGTGCATCTGGTCACGCCGCCGGGTGACGTGCCGTTGGGTGGCGTTGGTGAGCCGGGTGTGCCGCCGATTGCCCCGGCGCTGTGCAATGCGATCTTCGCCGCCACCGGCAAGCGCATCCGCAATCTGCCGGTGCGGTATCAGTTGCAAGGCTGGCAGAAGGCGCAAGCGTAATGGACAGCGTCGATCTCAACGTCCTGCGCAGCGTCCTCGAGTGGCGCCGCGCCGGACAGCGGGTGGTGCTGTTCAGCGTGGTGCAGACGTGGGGCACCGCGCCGCGCTCGCCCGGCGCCATGCTCGCCTTGCGCGAGGACGGCGTAGTGATCGGTTCGGTGTCGGGCGGCTGTGTCGAAGATGACCTGATCGCGCGGCTGCACGACGGCCGCATTGCCACCGATGGTCCGCCAGTGCAGATGATTACCTACGGCGTGACCCGCGAGGAGGCCGCGCGTTTCGGCCTGCCTTGCGGCGGCACTTTGCGCCTGACCGAAGAGCGCGTCGGTGACCCGGCGTGGGTGGCCGAGCTGCTGCAGCGTTGCGAAAACCATGAAATCGTCGCCCGGGAACTGAACATCGAAACCGGCGAGGTGCGCCTGGCTTCGGCGAGCAAGTCCGATTCGCTGGTGTTCGACAGCAAGACTCTGCGAGCGATTTATGGTCCGCGCTGGCGCTTGTTGCTGATCGGTGCCGGGCAGTTGTCGCGCTACGTCGCCGACATGGCGCGGCTGCTGGATTTCGAAGTGCTGATCTGCGATCCGCGCACCGAGTTCGTTTACGGCTGGGAAGAGCAGCATGGCCGTTTCGTCCCCGGCATGCCGGATGAGGCTGTGCTGAACATCCAGACCGACGAGCGCACGGCGATTGTCGCCTTGACTCACGATCCACGCCTGGATGACATGGCCTTGCTCACTGCGCTCGACTCGCCGGCGTTCTACGTCGGCGCCCTCGGTTCCCGGGTCAACAGCCAGAAGCGCCGGGAAAATCTGGCTCAGCTAGGCTTGTCGCAAGCGTCGATTGATCGCTTGCATGGGCCGATCGGCCTGCACATCGGCAGTCATTCGCCGGCAGAGATCGCCTTGTCCTTGCTGGCGGAAATTGTCGCGATCAAGAACGGTGTGGAGCTGAAACAGAAAAAACCGCTGGAGGGTGCATGAGCCAATCCACCGCAGTGATTGTGCTGGCGGCGGGCGAGGGCAAACGCTTTCGCCAGATCGCCGGCCCCGACAAAGACAAATTGCTCGCTGACTGCACAGGGCGTGATGGCGCCGTGCGCTCGGTCATCGAGCAGGTGCTGGTGAACCTGCCGGCCAGTCTCGCCAAGCGCGTGCTGGTCACCACCGAGGCTCGACCGCAGGCGATGCGCATGGCCCAGGCTTATGGCTGCGACGTGGTGTCGATCGAATCGACCGGCATGGGTGACAGCATTGCCGCAGGTGTTGCCGCTTGCCCGGGCGCTGATGGCTGGTTGATTGTGCTCGGCGATATGCCGTTTATCTTGCCTTCGAGTATCGAGCGAGTGCTCGCGGCGATGGCTGATGACGCGGTGAGCGTGCCGGTGCTGGGTGGGGAGTTTGGTCATCCGGTGGGGTTTGGTCGTTCGTTTGGCGCGCAGTTGCAGGCGCTGACCGGTGATCGTGGTGCACGGCCGTTGTTTGCGCAGGGTAGGGTGGTAGAAGTGGCGGTGGATGATCCTGGCGTGTTGTGGGATATCGATGTGCCAGAGGCGCTGGTTTTCAAAAGCCCCTCACCCTAACCCTCTCCCAGAGGGAGAGGGGACTAACCGAGTTGCTTGTCCGAGATGCACCGACTTGTAATTTCTGAGTCGATCTCGGGTTTGAAAAGCTTGAAGATCGGCTCCCTTTCCCCCTCGCCCCCTTGGGGGAGAGGGCTGGGGTGAGGGGGAGCGATCCAAAGACTTGCATAGAAAATCGAAGCGCATAAAAAAGCCCCGCCAGGCTTTCACCAGGCGGGGCTTTTTATTGGCTTCAGGAATTACACGAGTGGTTTAGGCTCGTGCTCTTTTTCCTGGGCTTCTTCGCGCTGTTCAACCGCGTCCTGAACGGAGCGTGGTGCTTCAGCGATCACCGCTTCAACCGATGCTTCTTCCGCGACCGGGGCAGGGGCTGCCTCGACCACTTCAGCCGCAGCGGCTGGTTCGGCAGCCACTGGCGCTGCAGCGGCAGCCAGTTCGGCTTCCTTCTGCAGACGCTCGGCTTCACGCTTGCGACGACGCACTTCACGCGGGTCGTTTGGCGCACGGCCGTTTGGCGTCAGGGCGCTGACCGGAGCCGGTGCTTCAACCACAGGGGCTGGCGCTTCGACTGCGGCTGGTGCTTCTTCAACCTGAGCTTCGGCAACCGGAGCTTCAACCACTGGTGTCGGCGCCGGCTCTGCTGCTGCAACTACTGGCTCGGAAACCATGGCTTGCGGCACTTCGGCTTCAGCGACTGGCGCTGGGGCTTCGGTGACGGCTGGCTCGGCAACCCAGTTGAACGCAGTCTGCTCTTCGCGAACTTCACGCACGGTCTTGGTCACGTTTTCGCTGACGGTTTCTACCGCTGGCTCAGTGATGGCCGTTGGTGCTTCGACGACAGCTTCCGGTTCGGCAGTTGCTTCAGCCTGAGGTTGAGCTTCGCGGACCGGAGCGACTTCGATTTCCGGTGCAGCAGTCACTTCCACTGGTGTGGTGGCTTCGACAGCCGGCGCTTCGACTGGAGCGGTTTCCAGTGTGGCGGCGGTGGCGCGTTCAGCCTGCTCGTGGGCTTGGGCTTCTGCCGGAGCGCTGATGGTGCTGCTGGCAACAGCGGCGGTGACGGCCAGGCCAGCGGCCAGATCGGCAGTGCTTGGCTCGCCAGCGTTTTCAGCGGACTCGGACTCTTCCGAACCTTCGATCACGTTGCCGTTGGCATCACGTTGACGCTCGCGACGGTTGCTGCGACGGCGCTGACCACGGGAGCGACGACGTGGACGATCGCCTTCGGCGTTATCCTGACCGTCTTCCGGCAGTTGCTCTTCGTTGTTGCTGTTCACTTCTTCTTCAGCGACGGCAGCAGCGGCCTGCTCGGCACGCGGTTGACGCTCTTCACGCGGCGGACGCGGAGCGCGTTCTTCGCGTGGCTGACGGGCCGGACGCTCTTCAGCGGTCACGGCAGCAACAGCTGCGGCTGCGGCTGGCGCGGCGTCCAGCGGCTCGCGCAGTTCACGCACGCGTTCTTCACGCTCGCCACGCGGCTTGCGATCTTCACGTGGGGCACGCGGTGCACGTTCTTCACGCGGGGCACGTGGTGCGCGCTCTTCGCGGGCTACCGGCGCTTCGCTGCGGGTTTCACGCGGCTCGCGGGCTTCACGTGGCTGGCGCTCTTCGCGCGGCTCGCGTGGTGCGCGCTCTTCACGTGGAGCACGTTCTTCGCGCGGCTTGCGTTCTTCATCGCGGCGACCGTTGCGGTTGCGGCTCTGCTGACGACCGTTGCGGCGCTCTTCGTTGCGGGCAGGGCGCTCGGTGGCAGCCGGTTTCGCAACCGCGACCGGTGCGGCTGGCTCTTCCTTGGTGGCGAACAGGCTGACCAGCGACTTCACCAGGCCCTTGAACAGGCTTGGCTCAGGCGCGGCAGCGGGTGCCGGAGCAGGTGCGGCAGGGGCAACTTCAGTCGGCACCGGTGCGTTGGCACGGGCCGGCGCAGTTTTCACTGCAGCTTCCTGGCGAACCAGAGTGCGGGTCGCAGCGGCTGGCTGGACTTCTTCGACTTCGGCAGCGGCGGCAGCGATTTCGTAGCTGGACTGGTTGGTCGCAGCTTCCGGGCTGTCGTCACGCAGACGCTGTACTTCGAAGTGCGGCGTTTCGAGGTGATCGTTCGGCAGAATGACGATGCGGGCACGGGTGCGCAGTTCGATCTTGGTGATCGAGTTGCGTTTTTCGTTGAGCAGGAACGCGGCGACCGGGATCGGCACTTGCGCGCGAACTTCGGCGGTGCGGTCTTTCAGAGCTTCTTCTTCGATCAGGCGCAGGATGGCCAGCGACAGCGATTCAACGTCACGGATGATGCCGGTGCCGTTGCA
This sequence comes from Pseudomonas triticicola, assembly GCF_019145375.1. Taxonomy (NCBI): domain Bacteria; kingdom Pseudomonadati; phylum Pseudomonadota; class Gammaproteobacteria; order Pseudomonadales; family Pseudomonadaceae; genus Pseudomonas; species Pseudomonas triticicola. The sequence goes on from NZ_JAHSTX010000001.1 coordinate 335,989, forward strand.
ACGCGGGCAGACGATGCCGCTGCTTTCACCCAGCGATGGACGCAGGCGCTGACGGGACATTTCCAGCAGGCCGAAACGCGAGATGCGACCGATCTGCACGCGGGCGCGGTCAGCTTCCAGGCATTCGCGGACTTTCTCTTCCACGGCGCGCTGGTTCTTGGCCGGGGTCATGTCGATGAAGTCGATGACGATCAGGCCGCCGATGTCGCGCAGGCGCAACTGACGGGCGATTTCTTCGGCGGCTTCAAGGTTGGTCTGCAGGGCGGTTTCTTCGATGTCGCTGCCTTTGGTGGCGCGCGCCGAGTTGATGTCGATGGACACCAGGGCTTCGGTCGGATCGATGACGATGGAGCCGCCGGAAGGCAGTTCGACGACGCGCTGGAATGCGGTCTCGATCTGGCTTTCGATCTGGAAACGGTTGAACAGCGGCACGCTGTCTTCGTACAGCTTGATCTTGCTGGCGTACTGCGGCATCACCTGGCGGATGAAGGTCAGGGCTTCGTCCTGGGCTTCAACGCTGTCGATCAGCACTTCGCCGATGTCCTGGCGCAGGTAATCGCGGATGGCGCGGATGATCACGTTGCTTTCCTGGTAGATCAGGAATGGCGCGGAGCGATCCAGCGAGGCTTCTTTGATGGCGGTCCACAGTTGCAGCAGGTAGTCGAGGTCCCACTGCATTTCTTCGCTGCTGCGGCCCAGGCCGGCAGTGCGCACGATCAGACCCATGTCGGCCGGAGCAACCAGGCCGTTCAGCGCTTCACGCAGTTCGTTGCGCTCTTCACCTTCGATGCGACGGGAGATGCCGCCGGCACGCGGGTTGTTCGGCATCAGTACGAGGTAACGACCGGCCAGGCTGATGAAGGTGGTCAGGGCGGCGCCCTTGTTGCCACGTTCTTCTTTCTCGACCTGAACGATGACTTCCTGGCCTTCGCTCAGGACGTCCTTGATGTTGACGCGGCCTTCTGGGGCTTTCTTGAAGTATTCGCGGGAGATTTCTTTGAGGGGCAGGAAGCCGTGGCGCTCGGAGCCGAAATCGACAAAGGCAGCCTCAAGGCTTGGTTCGATGCGAGTGATACGGCCTTTATAGATGTTGGCCTTCTTCTGCTCGCGTGCACCGGATTCGATGTCCAGGTCGTAGAGGCGCTGGCCATCTACCAGTGCAACACGCAACTCTTCGGGTTGAGTTGCGTTAATCAGCATTCTTTTCATGTAGTACCGTCGGTTTCCGGGCTGCCGGAAACGGCGTTCGGCACACACGACTTCTCACGGTCGGTGTCAGGTGCGTCGGGAGTGGTTGGCCATTCCCGTGTCCAGCGATGTGCGGCCAATTGGGCCGATACCGCGACGTACGCGTCCTGCTTGCTGTGGCTACTTAAGCACTCAGTCAGGAGGAGGAATCAACCAGCGGCTGTGGACGAGATGAAGCGTCTTGATCAAAGCTTGTTGCTACACAGTCCGGCGGTTGTGCATCTCCACCCTACACGTATCCCTGATAATTCGGGTGCTGCCGCGCGCAGAATCCGCAGCGGGTTGGCATTTACCGTGAGCTCCGAAAGGGGAGGTCACGCATCATGGCTAATTCAGGCGATGTTTCCGAAGCAATCGCTCGGGGTCATTCGCAGTCGACTGCACTTTGTGAACTGGCCTTGAATGTTGCCTGCCGGGCGAGTGAGAACTCTGCTCGGCGGTGTAATTCAGGCCTCATGTCACCTGCGCTCGTTACAACCGCAAACTCCACCGTTACGTAGCGAAAGCCCCGTAGGACGGCCTCGCGCCCTGGTGAATTGCGTTGGTCAGGGCCGGTCTTTGACCGTGGTTCCGCTGTCCAGGCCGCTTTTGGCGGCGTTCGCGACTATAGCAGCAATGATTAAGTGCTTCAATTCCATAAAAATTGTTATCATCCGCGGCATGACAACTACTGCCCCTTCGACTCCAGGCGTTCAACTGCTTGAAGTCTCGCCGGAGTATGCCGGCCAACGAATCGACAACTTTCTCCTCGCCCGGCTCAAAGGCGTGCCCAAGACCTTGATCTACCGCATTTTGCGCAAAGGCGAAGTGCGTGTGAACAAAGGTCGGATCAAGCCCGAATACAAGCTGCAGGCCGGCGACATCGTGCGCGTGCCGCCGGTTCGCGTGCCTGAGCGCGACGAACCGGTGCCGCTGGCCCAGGGGCTGTTGCAGCGCCTGGAAGCCTCGATTGTCTTCGAAGATAAGGCCCTGATCGTGATCAACAAGCCCGCCGGCATTGCGGTTCATGGCGGCAGCGGGCTGAATTTCGGCGTGATCGAAGCCTTTCGTCAGTTGCGTCCCGACGCCAAGGAGCTGGAGCTGGTTCACCGTCTCGACCGTGACACCTCCGGCCTGCTGATGATCGCCAAAAAACGCAGCATGTTGCGCCATCTGCACGAGCAGCTGCGTGGCGATGGCGTCGACAAGCGCTACATGGCGCTGGTCCGTGGCAACTGGGCAACCTCGATCAAGCAGGTTCGCGCACCGTTGCTCAAGAGCAATCTGCGCTCCGGCGAGCGCATGGTCGAAGTTAACGATGAAGGCAAAGAAGCCCTGACGCTGTTCAAGGTGCTGCGCCGCTTCGGCGATTTTGCCACCATGGTCGAGGCGAAACCGGTTACTGGTCGTACCCACCAGATTCGCGTGCACACCTTGCATGCTGGCCATTGCATTGCCGGTGACAGCAAGTATGGCGACGAGGATTTCACCAAGGAAATCCGCGATCTGGGCGGTAAGCGCCTGTTCCTGCACGCTTACATGCTGACCGTGCCGCTGCCCGACGGCGGCAAGCTGAATCTGCAAGCGCCCGTCGATGAAATGTGGGCCAAGACCGTGGAGCGATTGAGTGCGCCCATCTGATTACAAGCTGTTGATTTTCGACTGGGACGGCACCCTTGCCGATTCCATTCATCGGATCGTCGAGGCGATGCACTCGGCGTCCGGGCGTTCCGGTTTCGAGCTGCGCGATGACTTCGCCGTCAAAGGCATCATCGGTCTTGGCTTGCCGGAGGCGATTCGCACGCTGTACCCCGAAATCAGCGACGCAGAAATGCTCGCGTTTCGTGAGTATTACGCCGATCACTACATCGCTGCCGAAGCCGTGCCGTCGCCGCTGTTCGAGGGCGTGGTCGAGTCGATGGCATCGTTTCGCGAGCAGGGTTATCACCTGGCGGTAGCGACCGGCAAGAACCGTCGCGGGCTGGATCGGGTGCTCAAGGCCAATGGCTGGGAAGATTATTTCGATATCACCCGCGCTGCCGATGAAACTGCCAGCAAGCCACACCCTCTGATGCTTGAGCAGATTGTTAGCCACTGCGGCGTACGCCCGCAGCAGGCGTTGATGGTCGGTGATTCGTCGTTCGATCTGCTGATGGCGCGCAACGCGGGGATGGATTCGGTGGCGGTCAGTTATGGCGCGCAATCGATCGAGTCCCTGCAACAGTTCGAGCCGCGCCTGTCGATCGACCGTTTTTCTGAATTGCACGCCTGGCTGGGTCAGCGGGCTTAATACGTTTTTGCTGAGGTAGATGGCATGACCGACGAATGGAAAGCACCGGCCAAGGCAAGTGCCGACGACGGTGACGCGAAAAGCTGGAAGCTGTTGGAAAAGACTTTGCTGGCCGGCGTGCAGGAACAACGCCGTTCGCGGCGCTGGGGGATTTTCTTCAAGCTGCTGACGTTTGTTTATCTGTTTGTTGCGCTGCTGCTGTTCACGCCGCTGATGGACATGGAAAAAAGCGCCACCCGCGGCCCGAACTACACGGCGTTGATCGAGATCGACGGCGTAATCGCCGACAAAGAGCCGGCCAGCGCTGACAATATCGTTGGCAGTCTGCGCGCGGCGTTCGAAGACAAGAAGGTCAAGGGCGTGGTCCTGCGCATCAACAGTCCGGGCGGCAGTCCGGTGCAGTCCGGTTATGTCTATGACGAGATCAAGCGTTTGCGTGGCCTGCATCCAGAGATCAAGCTCTACGCAGTGATTTCCGATCTTGGTGCTTCGGGCGCCTATTACATCGCCAGCGCGGCGGATCAGATCTACGCCGACAAGGCCAGTCTGGTCGGCTCGATCGGCGTGACAGCAGCGGGTTACGGTTTTGTCGGCACCATGGAAAAGCTCGGGGTTGAGCGTCGCACCTACACCTCGGGTGAGCACAAGGCATTTCTTGATCCGTTCCAGCCGCAAAAGCCTGAAGAAACCGCCTTCTGGCAAAGCGTGCTCGACACCACGCACAAGCAGTTCATCAACAGCGTCAAGCAGGGTCGTGGTGATCGCCTGAAGGACAAAGAGCATCCGGAGCTGTTTTCCGGGCTGGTCTGGTCGGGTGAGCAGGCGCTGCCGCTGGGTCTGATCGATGGCTTGGGCAGTGCCAGTTCGGTGGCGCGTGATGTGATTGGCGAGAAGGAACTGGTGGACTTCACCGTGCAGGAATCGCCGTTTGATCGCTTCTCGAAAAAGCTCGGCGCCAGCGTGGCCGAGCAGTTGGCGATGTGGATGGGTTTCCACGGGCCTTCGTTGCGGTAAGACGTTTCAAGGTCGAAAGATCGCAGTCGGCGGCAACTCTTGCACGGATCGGTGTAGGAGCTGCCGAAGGCTGCGATCTTTTGCTTTTAAGGGATTTGCACGCCTTCGACCAACAACATGTCGATCAGGCGAATCAGCGGCAGGCCGATCAGGCTGGTGGCATCCGGGCCTTCGGTCGATTGAAACAGGCTCACGCCCAGTCCTTCGGCCTTGAAGCTGCCGGCGCAGTCGTACGGTTGCTCGATGCGCAGGTAGCGTTCGATGCGCGCCTGATCCAGCTGACGCATGTGCACGGTAAACGGCACGCAGTCGACCTGGCATTGCCCGGTGTGGCTGTTGAGCAGTGCCAGGCCGGTCAGGAAGGTCACGCTCGCGCCGCTCGCCGCCATCAATTGCTCGCGAGCCTTAGCGAAGGTGTGCGGCTTGCCGATGATCTGTTCGCCGAGGACGGCGACCTGATCCGAGCCAATGATCAGATGAGCAGGGTGGCTGTCCGCCAGGGCGCGGGCTTTTTCCTCGGCGAGGCGTTTGACCAGATCGATCGCGGATTCGCCCGGGCGGTGGCTTTCGTCGATGTCCGGCGAGCTGCAGACGAACGGCAGGTGCAGGCGGGCGAGCAATTCGCGGCGATAAGTCGAGCTTGAAGCGAGTAATAAAGGCAGCATGGACGTCTCCTGAGGCAGGTGCGGATTCTAGCGGAGGCGCGCAAGTGACGGACAGGGCACAATTTCCTTTGACATGGGTGGGTGCATCCCTATAATGCTGCGCCTATGTTGAATGACCCGATTCCACCTCACGTTGACCCGCGCAAATTGGCTGACCGTGGCACCACCCTTCAAGGTGAACTGCTGCTGGCCGATTTGAAGAGACTCTGCGACCCGCTTTCCGACGATGTCGGTACGGTGCAGGCCAAATTCGTTTTTGAACGAGATGAACGTAAGTCTGTGGTCATCCACAGCTTTATCGACACCGAAGTCAAAATGGTTTGCCAGCGTTGTCTTGAGCTGGTCACCCTGCCGATCCACAGCGAATGCAGTTACGCGGTGGTGAAGGAGGGTGCGAATACCCAGTCGTTGCCGAAAGGTTATGACGTGCTGGAACTGGGCGAAGATCCATTGGATCTGCAGTCACTGATCGAGGAGGAGCTTCTGCTCGCCTTGCCCATTGTGCCTGCTCATCATCCGGAAGAATGCCAGCAGCCGGCGGGAGCAGATGAGCCCGAACCGAGCGAGGACGAGGTAACGCGGTCCAACCCGTTCAGTGTATTGGCGCAGTTAAAGCGTGACCCAAACGTTTAGGAGTTAATCAATTATGGCTGTTCAGCAGAACAAAAAATCCCGCTCTGCCCGTGACATGCGCCGTTCGCACGACGCTCTCGAGGCTAGCACCCTGTCTGTAGAAAAAACCACTGGTGAAGTTCACCTGCGTCACCACGTATCGCCAGAAGGCGTATACCGTGGTCGTAAAGTGATCGACAAGGGCGCTGACGAGTAATCACTTGTCTGCTCAAGTCATCGCGATTGACGCAATGGGCGGGGACTTCGGTCCCCGCAGCATTGTTCAGGCCAGTCTCGCTTGCCTGTCTGCTACACCCTCGCTGCACCTGACCCTCGTCGGTCAACCCTCCCTTCTTGAAGAACTGATCCACGGCCAGTCGGCTGCCGATCGCGCGCGCCTGACGATTGTTGCGGCCAGCGAAGTCATCACCATGGACGAAAAACCCGCACAGGCCCTGCGTGGCAAGCCGGATTCGTCGATGCGTGTCGCCCTCGAACTGCTGCGCGATGGCAAGGTGCAGGCCTGTGTCAGTGCCGGCAATACCGGTGCGTTGATGGCGTTGTCGCGTTTCGTGTTGAAGACATTGCCGGGCATCGATCGTCCGGCCATGGTCGCGGCGATTCCGACGCAGACCGGTTATTGCCAGCTGCTCGATCTGGGCGCCAACGTCGATTGCAGCGCCGAGCATCTGTTGCAGTTTGCTGTGATGGGTTCGGTGGCCGCGCAGACCTTGGGTATCGCCCGTCCGCGTGTAGCACTGCTGAACATCGGCACCGAAGACATCAAGGGCAATCAGCAGGTCAAACTGGCCGCCACGCTGTTGCAGGCTGCGCGCGGGATCAACTACATCGGTTTTATCGAAGGCGACGGCTTGTATCGCGGTGAGGCAGACGTAGTGGTTTGTGACGGCTTCGTCGGCAACATCCTGCTCAAGTCCAGCGAAGGTCTGGCGACGATGATTGCCGCGCGCATCGAGGCCTTGTTCAAGAAAAACATGGCCTCTCGTGCGGTCGGCGCCCTCGCGTTGCCGTTGATGAAGCGTCTGCAGGCCGACTTGGCCCCGGCGCGACATAATGGCGCAAGCTTTCTCGGCTTGCAGGGCATCGTTGTGAAAAGCCACGGATCGGCCGGGGTGCAGGGCTTTCAGAGTGCCATTCAACGGGCGCTGATCGAGATTCAGGAGAACCTGCCCGAGCGTCTCCACGGTCGTCTGGAGGAACTGTTGTCTTAGGCGTTTTCGTCGGACAATGCTTAAATGTGACCGCCCGGTTCAAAGGGCCATCCAAACTGTCAGTTTCTGGCGTCCCCAACGGGGCGTTATTTTCCGACGACAAGATCATTAGGGGCTTGTTACATGTCTGCTTCCCTCGCATTCGTCTTTCCAGGACAGGGTTCGCAGTCCCTCGGCATGCTGGCCGAGCTGGGCGCGCAACATCCGCTGATCCTCGAAACCTTTCAAGAAGCCTCTGCTGCGCTGGGCTACGACCTGTGGGCACTGACCCAGCAGGGCCCGGAAGAGCTGCTCAACCAAACCGACAAAACCCAACCGGCCATTCTGACCGCGTCGATCGCCCTGTGGCGTCTGTGGCTGGCCGAAGGCGGCGTGCGTCCGGCATTCGTCGCCGGCCATAGCCTGGGTGAGTACAGTGCGCTGGTTGCCGCCGGCAGCCTGAGCCTGGCTGACGCGGTCAAGCTCGTTGAGCGCCGTGGTCAGTTGATGCAGGAAGCGGTGCCGGCCGGGCAGGGTGGCATGGCCGCGATCCTCGGCCTGGAAGATGCCGACGTGCTGGCTGCCTGCGCCGAAGCGGCGCAAGGTGAAGTCGTCAGCGCGGTGAATTTCAACTCACCGGGCCAAGTGGTGATCGCCGGTGCCAAGGCAGCCGTCGAGCGCGCCATCGAAGGCTGCAAGGCCCGTGGTGCCAAACGCGCCATGCCGTTGCCAGTGAGCGTGCCGTCGCACTGCGAGCTGATGCGTCCGGCTGCCGAGCGTTTCGCCGAATCCATCGCCGCCATCGACTGGCAGACGCCGCAGATTCCGGTTGTGCAGAACGTCAGCGCGCAAGTGCCGGCCGATCTGGAAACCCTCAAGCGCGATCTGCTTGAACAGCTCTACAAGCCAGTGCGCTGGGTTGAATCGGTGCAGACCTTGGCCGCCAAGGGCGCGACCAATCTGGTCGAATGCGGCCCGGGCAAAGTCCTCGCTGGCCTGAACAAGCGTTGCGCCGAAGGCGTTTCGACTTCCAACCTCAATACCCCAGACGCCTTCGCTGCCGCTCGCGCAGCGCAGGCCTGAATCAGGAGAAACTTGCATGAGTCTGCAAGGTAAAGTTGCACTGGTCACCGGTGCAAGCCGCGGTATCGGCCAGGCCATCGCGCTGGAACTGGGTCGTCAGGGCGCCATCGTTGTCGGCACCGCGACCTCCGCGTCGGGCGCCGAGCGCATTGCTGCGACCCTGAAGGAAAACGGTATCCAGGGCGCCGGTTTCGAACTCAATGTCACCAGCGACGAATCGGTCAGCGCCGTGCTGGCAGGCATTCAGGAGCAGTTCGGTGCGCCGGTGGCGATTCTGGTCAATAATGCCGGTATCACCCGCGATAACCTGATGATGCGCATGAAAGACGACGAGTGGTACGACGTGATCGATACCAACCTGAACAGTCTGTATCGCCTGTCCAAGGGCGTTTTGCGCGGCATGACCAAGGCTCGCTGGGGTCGAATTATCAGTATTGGCTCGGTGGTGGGTGCCATGGGCAACGCCGGCCAAGTAAACTATGCAGCCGCCAAGGCCGGTCTGGAAGGTTTCAGCCGGGCGATGGCGCGTGAAGTCGGTTCGCGTTCGATTACGGTCAACTCGGTAACCCCAGGGTTCATCGACACCGATATGACCCGCGAGCTGCCTGAAGCACAGCGTGAAGCCTTGCAGACGCAGATTCCGCTGGGTCGTCTGGGGCAAGCTCAAGAGATCGCGTCCGTGGTCGCTTTTCTTGCATCCGACGGTGCGGCATACGTTACCGGGGCTACAATCCCGGTGAACGGTGGGATGTACATGTAAGTAAAATGTGACGGATTGCTTCAAAAAAATGTCATACGAGCTGTCTAAAATCCGTTATAAAGCTGCAATCTATTTATAGGCAGAGGGCCGCAGGGTTTGAGGAGTGAAGCTTTCAGTTGAAAAACTGAAAAGGCTTTCTATACACTTACCCACTGGCCAGCTGCCTGAATTTGTCCATTAGGAGTGAAAACAAGGTATGAGCACCATCGAAGAGCGCGTCAAGAAAATCGTTGCCGAGCAACTGGGTGTTAAAGAAGAAGAAGTGGTCAACACCGCTTCCTTCGTAGAAGACCTGGGTGCCGACTCCCTTGACACCGTTGAGCTGGTGATGGCTCTGGAAGAGGAATTCGAGACCGAAATCCCTGACGAAGAAGCTGAAAAGATCACTACTGTACAAGCTGCAATCGACTACGTTACCAGCCACCAGGCGTAACAGTTTGTAATCGTTGCTTGCTGTCATGGAAAAACCGCACTGCCATCATGGCGTGCGGTTTTTTCTTTAGGCCTGATGCAAAGTCGTCATTTGAAAAAGGAGAGTGCTGTGTCGCGTAGACGCGTCGTAGTCACCGGTATGGGTATGTTGTCGCCACTGGGCACGGATGTGCCGAGCAGTTGGCAGGGCATTCTGGCTGGCCGCAGTGGCATTGGTCTGATCGAACACACCGACCTTTCTGCCTATTCGACCCGCTTCGGTGGTTCGGTCAAAGGCTTCAATGTCGAGGAATACCTGTCGGTCAAGGAAGCGCGCAAGCTCGACCTGTTCATTCAGTACGGCCTCGCCGCAGGCTTTCAAGCCGTGCGCAACGCCGGTCTGGAAGTCACCGATGCCAACCGTGAACGCATTGGCGTGGCCATGGGTTCGGGGATTGGCGGTCTGACCAACATCGAAGAGACCAGCCGCACCCTGCACGAGACCGGTCCACGACGGATCTCGCCGTTCTTTGTGCCTGGCTCGATCATCAATATGATTTCCGGTTTCCTGTCGATCCATCTGGGCGCACAGGGACCCAACTACGCCATCGCCACCGCGTGCACCACCGGTACGCACTGCATCGGCATGGCCGCGCGCAACATCATGTACGACGAAGCCGACGTGATGATTGCCGGCGGTGCGGAAATGGCCGCCTGCGGTCTGGGCATGGGCGGCTTCGGCGCGTCCCGTGCGCTGTCGACCCGCAACGACGAGCCGACTCGTGCCAGTCGTCCATGGGACAAGGGTCGTGACGGCTTCGTCCTGTCCGACGGTGCCGGCGCTCTGGTTCTCGAAGAGCTCGAACACGCCAAGGCCCGTGGCGCGACGATCTACGCCGAGCTGATCGGTTTCGGCACCAGTGGCGACGCGTTCCACATGACCTCGCCACCCGCCGATGGCGCCGGTGCCGCGCGCTGCATCACCAATGCCCTGCGCGATGCGAAAATCAACGTCGACCAAGTGCAGTACATCAACGCCCACGGCACCTCGACCCCGGCCGGCGACCTTGCCGAAGCCAATGCGATCAAGTCGGTGTTCGGCGATCACGCCTACAAACTGGCTGTCAGCTCGACCAAGTCGATGACTGGCCACCTGTTGGGTGCGGCGGGCGCGGTCGAAGCGATCTTCAGTGTGCTGGCAATCAACAGCCAGGTGGCACCGCCGACCATCAACCTTGATGAACCGGACGAAGGCTGCGATCTCGATTTCGTCGCGCACACCGCGCGCAACATGGACATCGATGTCGTGCTGTCCAACTCCTTCGGTTTTGGCGGCACCAACGGCACGCTGGCGTTCCGTCGGTTCGCCGGCTGATGGACAGCTGGGTCGACGGTCAACCGGCTGACGCGCTGTCGCTGAAAGATCGCGGCCTGGCTTACGGCGATGGTCTGTTCGAGACCATTGCCGTGCGCAGTGGACAGCCGGTCCTGCTGGATCGACACCTGACGCGCCTGGCCGATGGCTCCGCGCGTCTGGCCATTGCGACCGACCTCGAGCTGGTTCGCCATGAGCTGCTCAGCTATGCCGCTGCGATGGGCGAGGGCGTGCTCAAGCTCATCCTCACGCGTGGCGACGGCTTGCGCGGTTATGCGCCCGATCCTGCGGCGCAGGGCCGACGCATTCTGCAAGGCAATCCGCCGGCGGCTTATCCCGCTACCCATGCCGAGCACGGCATCCGCCTGTTTCCCTGCAACACGCGTTTATCTACGCAGCCGTTGTTGGCCGGGCTCAAACATCTGAATCGACTGGAGCAGGTACTCGCCCGCGCCGAATGGCAGGACAGCGAGCATGCCGAAGGCTTGATGCTTGATCAGGCCGGGCGCGTCGTTGAGGGCGTGTTCAGCAATATTTTCCTGGTGCGCGACGGTGGCTTGATCACGCCCGACTTGAAGCGCTGCGGCGTCGCAGGTGTGATGCGCGCGGAAATTTTGTTTCAGGCCGAGTCACTGGCCATCCCCACGCAAATCGCCGATATCAGCCTCGAACAGCTGCAATGGGCTGATGAAGTGTTTGTCTGCAACAGCGTTTATGGCGTCTGGCCGGTACGCGCCTGTGCTGCACTGAGCTGGCCGGTTGGCCCGCTCACCCGTAAACTGCAAACCATTGCCCGCGCGCTACTGGATGCTTGATTCGTGAGACGTAAACTTTTGCTGCTGCTGGAAACCGGACTGGTTCTGGCAGGGCTGCTGTTGGGCGCCAGCGCCTGGAAAATTCATTCGGCGCTGGAACAGCCCCTGAACATCCCGCAGGAACAACTGCTGGATGTGCCGAAAGGCTCTACACCGACCCGTACCTTCCTTGAACTCGAAACCGATGGCGTCATCAAGGACGCGTTCTGGCTGCGTGTCTACTGGCGCTTCAATCTTGCCGGCACGCCGATTCACAGCGGCGAGTACCGCATGCAGCCGGGCATGACCGTCAACGGTCTGATCGATTCGTGGAAGCGCGGCGACGTGGTTCAGTACAGCCTGACCCTGGTCGAAGGCTGGACTTTCCATCAAGTGCGCGCCGCGCTGGCCAAGGACGACAAGCTCGAGCAGACCCTCACCGGCCTGAGCGACAGCGACGTCATGGCGAAGATTGGCCACAAAGGCTTGTTCCCTGAAGGTCGGTTTTTCCCGGATACCTATCGCTTTGTGCGCGGCATGTCCGATGCCGAACTGCTGAAAAAGGCCTTTGATCGTCTCGATGAGGTGCTCGCCAAAGAGTGGGCGCAGCGTTCTGCCGATGTGCCTTACAGCGAACCTTATCAAGCGCTGATCATGGCCTCGCTGGTCGAGAAAGAGACTGGCGTTCCGCAGGAGCGCGGGCAGATTGCCGGCGTTTTTGTACGGCGCATGGCGCAGGGCATGCAGTTGCAGACCGATCCGACGGTGATTTATGGCCTCGGTGATCGCTACACAGGCAAACTGACCCGCGCGCATCTGAAAGAACCGACGCCCTATAACACTTACGTGATTCCCGGTTTGCCGCCGACGCCCATTGCGATGGTCGGGCGCGAAGCGATTCATGCTGCGCTCAACCCGGTGGAAGGCAGCAGCCTGTATTTCGTCGCCCGTGGCGATGGCAGCCATGTGTTCTCCGATGATCTGGATGCGCACAACAACGCAGTGCGCGAATACCAGCTCAAGCGCCGTGCCGATTACCGTTCCAGCCCGGCACCAGTAACTGCCCCGGCCACTGATGAGGCGATTCCGGCGGCCTCGCCGAACACCGCGCCCGAGGTGCTGCCCGAAGTGCCATCGAAAGCGCCGCCGCAAGATCCGGCGCCAGCCCAAGAACCGGACGCCGCTGCACCACAGAACGCGCAATGACTTTGATGAAGGACTGCCTGTGACTGGCTTGTTTATTACCTTGGAAGGCCCGGAAGGCGCGGGCAAGAGCACCAATCGCGAGTACCTCGCCGAGCGCCTGCGCGCCGCCGGTATCGAAGTGCTGCTCACCCGTGAGCCTGGCGGTACGCCGCTGGCCGAGCGGATTCGTGACGTGTTGCTGACCCCGGCCGACGAAGTGATGCATCCGGACGCCGAGCTGTTGCTGGTGTTCGCCGCGCGCGCCCAGCATCTGGCAGAGGTGATTCGCCCGGCGCTCGCTCGTGGCGCTGTGGTGCTGTGTGATCGTTTCACCGACTCGACATACGCCTACCAGGGCGGCGGTCGTGGTTTGTCGCTGGAACGCATCGCCAACCTGGAAACTTTCGTGCAGGGCGACTTGCGGCCCGATCTGACACTTATTTTCGATTTGCCCGTAGAGATCGGTCTGGCCCGCGCCAGTGCCCGTGGCCGACTGGATCGTTTCGAACTCGAAGGCCGGGCGTTTTTCGAAAACGTGCGCAATGCGTTCCTGAAGCGCGCCGAAGCCGATCCTTCGCGCTATGTGCGCATCGATGCTGGTCAGCCATTGGCCAAGGTCCAGCAATCGCTGGACACCTTGCTGCCGAATCTGCTGGAGCTGGCTCGTGGCTGAGGCCTATCCATGGCAGGACAGCCTCTGGCAGCAACTGGCCGGACGCAGTCAGCATGCCCACGCGTACCTGCTGCACGGTCCCGCCGGTATCGGCAAGCGTGCTCTGGCCGAACGCTTGATGGCCAGCCTGCTGTGTCAGCGTCCTACGCCTGAGGCGTGCGGCGAGTGCAAATCCTGCCTGCTGCTCAAGGCCGGCAGTCACCCGGACAATTACATTCTGGAGCCGGAAGAGGCGGACAAGGCGATCAAGGTCGATCAGGTTCGTGATCTGGTCAGTTTCGTCGTGCAGACTGCGCAGCTCGGCGGGCGCAAAGTGGTGCTGATCGAGCCGGTCGAGTCGATGAACATCAACGCTGCCAACGCCTTGCTCAAAAGCCTTGAAGAACCGTCCGGCGATACCGTTCTGCTGTTGGTCAGCCACCAGCCGAGCCGTTTGTTGCCAACCATCAAGAGCCGTTGCGTGCAGCAGGCCTGCCCGCTGCCGGGCGAGGCGATGAGCCTGCAATGGCTGGCCCAGGCGCTGCCGGATTGCGCGGAAGACGAACGCGTCGAACTGCTGACGCTGGCCGCCGGGTCGCCGCTGATGGCGGTCAGCCTGCAATCGCAAGGTGTGCGTGAACAGCGCGCGCAAGTGGTCGAAGGCGTGAAGAAGTTGCTCAAGGGCCAGCAGTCGCCGACGCAACTGGCGGAAGAGTGGAAAAGCATTCCGATGTTGCGTCTGTTCGACTGGTTCTGCGACTGGTCGAGCCTGATCCTGCGCTATCAACTGACTCAGGACGAAGCCGGTCTCGGCCTGGCCGATATGCGCAAGGTCGTGCAGTACCTGGCGCAGAAAAGCGCGCAGGGCAAAGTGCTGGATATTCAGGACTGGATTCTCGCCCAACGGCAGAAAGTGTTGAGCAAGGCCAACCTCAATCCGGCCCTGTTGCTGGAAGCATTGTTGGTGCAATGGGTGGGATTGCCTGGTCAAAGATAAGAATGTGTACCTAGACTCTGAAGATCAGCAGTGGAGGTGAGCATGATTGAACCTGTCAGCCCGGGGCCGCGTAACGGCATCTTGTCCCTGACCATCAAGGACAAGTCGGTGCTTTACGCCGCCTACATGCCTTTCATCAAGAATGGTGGCCTGTTCATCCCGACCAACAAAAGCTACCGGTTGGGCGACGAGGTGTTCATGCTGTTGCACCTGATGGATGAAGCGGAAAAAATTCCCGTCGCCGGCAAAGTCGCCTGGATCACCCCCAAAGGTGCACAAGGCAATCGCGCCGCCGGTGTCGGCGTGCAATTCAACGATGGCGACGACACCGCGCGCAGTCGCATCGAAACTCATCTGGCCGGAGCGCTGAAATCCGACCGTCCCACTCATACGATGTAAGTTGCAGTCCTTTTTATGCTCGTAGATTCCCATTGTCACCTTGACCGTCTCGACCTCGACGCCCATGACGGCTCGCTGGATGCCGCACTCGCTGCGGCCCGCGAGCGTGGAGTCGGACACTTTCTGTGCATCGGCGTCAGTGCCGACAACGCCGCCGACGTCAAAGCTCTCGCCGAGCGGTATGTCGATGTCGATTGTTCGGTCGGCGTGCATCCGCTCGACGTACAACCGGGCGCGGCGCCAGCGCTGGACTGGCTGCTGCACGAACTCAATCATCCGAAAGTGGTGGCGATCGGCGAAACCGGGCTCGACTATCACTACGAGCCCGAAGCTGCCGAGTTGCAGCAGGAGTCGTTTCGCCTGCACCTGCAAGCGGCACAGCAGACCGGCAAACCGGTGATCATTCACACCCGTGGCGCTCGTGCCGACACCCTGGAACTGCTGCGCGAAGCGGCGCTGCCCCAGGCGGGCGTGTTGCATTGCTTCACCGAAGACTGGGACATGGCCAAAGCGGCACTGGACATGGGCTATTACATTTCCCTGTCTGGCATTGTCACGTTCCGCAATGCCGACGCCTTGCGTGATGTGGCGAGCAAAGTGCCAGCCGATCGCCTGCTGGTGGAAACCGACTCGCCGTACCTGGCGCCGATTCCGTATCGCGGCAAGCCGAACCTGCCGCAGTACGTGCGCGAAGTGGCGGAGTTTCTGGCGATGCTGCGTGGTGAGAACTACGAGCGCTTTGCCGAGCAGACCACAGAGAATTTCAAGCGTCTGTTCCCGCTGGCGAGTGTTAAATCTGCCGTATGACGGCTGGCCAAATCGCAGGCAAAAAAAACCCGGGTTCTGGGGGGTGAATCCGGGTTAAGACCATTAGGAGTAAAACAAAGGCACGCGGTCCGTTGGTACCTTTACCGGCACGACACTTGGGGGAGATGTCGCCCGACAGTTCAAGTATTGATCAGTCTGGCGTGCAGTCCAGTGAGCCGGTCGGGGTTTTTAAACAAATTTGGAATACGTTTGCTTCAGTTGAGTTCTCATTGCACCTGAATCGTTCTCGAAATGAACAAGAAACACAGATTCGGTCGATGAACCGTGCTTTTTTGCGCAAGTTAGGCATAATACGCGGCTTCGAATTTTGACCCTTCAGACCTTTTTCTTATGCATAAAGAACCTCGTAAGGTCCGTGAATTTCGTCGCCGCGAGCAGGAAATTCTCGATACCGCGCTCAAGCTGTTCCTCGACCAGGGTGAAGACAGTGTCACCGTCGAGATGATTGCTGATGCCGTGGGTATCGGCAAAGGCACGATCTACAAGCACTTCAAATCCAAGGCGGAGATCTACTTGCGCCTGATGCTCGACTACGAGCGCGATCTGAACGAGCTGCTGCATTCGGCCGATGTCGACAAGGACAAGGAAGCACTGTCCCGCGCCTACTTCGAATTCCGCATGCGCGACCCGCAGCGCTATCGCCTGTTCGACCGTCTCGAAGAGAAAGTGGTCAAGGGCAATCAGGTGCCGGAGATGGTCGAGGAGCTGCACAAGATCCGTGCCTCGAACTTCGAACGCCTGACGCTGCTGATCAAGGGTCGCATCAGCGAAGGCAAGCTCGAAGACGTGCCGCCGTACTTCCACTACTGCGCATCCTGGGCGTTGGTGCACGGCGCGGTGGCGCTGTATCACTCGCCGTTCTGGAGCAATGTGCTGGAAGATCAGGAAGGCTTCTTCCAGTTCCTGATGGACATCGGCGTGCGCATGGGCAACAAGCGCAAGCGCGACCCGGAAACGCCGAGCACATAAGTCATTCAGCGGGCTGATTGCGCCGTGTTTTCACAACATGGCGCAATAGCGCAGGAATATACTCAGGCATAGGGCTTGCTAAAACCTGATTTCTCAGTCAAGTTTTGCTCGCTCGATTTTCTTTCGCCGGAGTGTTTCATGATCGTTGACCGTCAAGGCAGGCGTTTTCGCAATCTGCGCATCAGCCTGACCTCTGCCTGCAATTATGCCTGTACCTACTGCGTGCCCAATGGCAAGCGGTTGGTCGCTGCGCAGGATGAACTGTCGGCCGAAGCCATGGCGCGCGGCGTCGAATACCTGATCGAAGCGGCCGGCATCGAGCGCCTGCGCATCACCGGCGGCGAGCCACTGGTCAGCCCCAAGCTCGAATCGTTCATGACTGCCGTCGGCCAGATGGGCCTCGACGACATCAGCCTGACCACCAATGGTCAACTCCTCACGAAAAAACTGCCGCTGCTGGTCGATGCCGGTCTGCGTCGAATCAACGTTTCCCTCGATACCCTTGATGCCGCTGCTTTTCGCAGCATCGCCCGTGGCGGCGATCTGGCCAGCGTGCTCGATGGCATGGATCAGGCTGCCGCCGCCGGGATGAAGATCAAGGTCAACATGGTGCCGTTGCGCGGGCAAAACCTCGATCAGGTCATGCCGCTGCTCGACTACTGTCTGGAGCGCGGCTTCGAACTGCGCTTCATCGAGCTGATGCGCATGGGCCATCTGGCCAAGGATTCCAATGCCTTCCTGCAGCAGTTCGTCAGCCTTGAGCAGTTGCTCGGCCTGATCGGCGAACGTTATGAATACGCCCAGACCGACGCACCGGTGGACGCCACGGCCGTTCGCTATGCGATTCCCGGTCGCGGCAATTTCGGGGTGATAGCCAACGAAAGCGTGCCGTTCTGCCGCACTTGTTCGCGCTTGCGCCTGTCGTCGACCGGTTGGCTGCATGGCTGCCTGTCGTCGAGCAACCGCCACTATGTCGGCGATCTGCTCGACAAGCCGCGCCACCAGGCTTTGCCGGCACTGCAACGTTTGCTGGTCAAGGCGTTGGGTGACAAGCAGGAGGTAGCGTTCTCTGGCGGCGCTACTGTCATGAAGATTATTGGTGGCTGAATAATCGCTTTCGCGAGCAGGCTCGCTCCCACACGGAACGCCTTTCAAGGAAAATGCCGAGCTGGCGCAAAAGCTGCATCCAACGGCCATTCGCCGGTTTTCCGACACCGGCTTCTGGAGGAATAGGATGCGTAGCCTGGTTTTGCTGCTGGCCGTTTTGGCGCTTGGCGGCTGCATGAATGTCAGCGATATGGCCGAAGGCACTCGCTATCACATGAGCGATGCGGGGCTTCTGGACCACAGCGACAGCCGCCGGGTGAACAATATCCGCATTCAGCCGGACTCGTTCATCTTCATCGCCCAGGGCGCGTTCGCACCGCCGGGTGGTTCCTATCCACGGCCGAACGTGGTCGCCGAAGAAGCCTTCAAGGGCTTTGTCGAATATTTCCCGATGGTCCGCCGCGCCCGTGCGCCGGAAGGCCTCGATCAAGCCATGGGCGAAGCCCGTGATGCCGGCGCGCATTATCTGCTGTACACACGTTTCGCCAAGGCTGACGACCGCATCGGCAACTCTGACGAGTGGCTGGATCAGGAGGCGGTGGATCGCCTCGGTATCGACGGCGGCGTGATTCAGATCATGTTGATCGAGACCAGCACCCAGTATTTGATTGATACTGCACGGATCAAGAGTCGTGGCGGTTTACTGACGTTCCATGACTCCAAACCCGAAGACCTCATCGGTCCGCCGCTGGCGCAATACGCACGCAGCCTGCTGGGGATCGGCGACCAGTAATCAAGGAGTACGCCATGAGTGACCCGCAAACAGCCAATGACCTGCTGGGGCAGATCCCCAAGACCAAAGGCCTGCCACCGGTGCATTTGTGGAACCCGGATTTCTGCGGCGACATCGACATGCGCATCGCCCGCGACGGCACCTGGTACTACCTGGGCACGCCGATCGGGCGCAAGCCGATGGTCAAACTGTTCTCCACCATCATCCGCCGCGACGGCGATGATTATTTCCTGATCACCCCGGTGGAGAAGGTCGGGATCAAGGTTGATGACGCGCCGTTCGTGGCGGTTGCCGTTGACGTGGAGGGGGAGGGCGAGGCGCAGGTTTTGCGCTTTACCACCAATGTCGAGGAAACCACCGAGGCGGGGGCCGAGCATCCGCTCCGTGTCGAGATCGATCCTGAGACCCAGGAGCCTGCGCCTTATGTGCATGTGCGCAGCAACCTTGAAGCGCTGATTCACCGCAATGTGTTTTACCAGTTGGTGGAACTGGCGGTGAGCCGCGAGATCGACGGTCAGCGCTGGTTGGGCGTGTGGAGCGGCGGCGAATTCTTTCGCATCGGCCTGGAACCCTGACACAACATCAAAATGTGGGAGCGAGTCTGCTCGCGAATGCGCTGTATCAGTCGGCAGCACTGTTGACTGACACGACGCTTTCGGGAGCAGGCTCGCTCCCACAATGGTCTGTGCAAGCTGAAAAAATCCGATTGACTGTTATTCATATGATGATTAGCGTAGGCACCCATCGCGATTCGCCTTGAGGTGTACATGTCCAGCAGCTTTCATGCGTCGACCGTTGACTGGCTGGGCAGTTGGATTGCTGCCGGTCAGGTCAAGCCGGGGCAGACCATCAAGGTCGAGGCGGATCTGGGCGAACAGCTTGGCGTCAGCCGCACGGTGATTCGCGAAGCGATCAAAACCCTCGTCGCCAAAGGCATGCTTGAAGTCGGGCCGAAAGTCGGCACGCGGGTGTTGCCGGTACGGCGCTGGAATCTGTTCGATCCGCAAGTGGTCGGTTGGCTGTCGCGCAACGGCTTGCCGGAAAACTTCGTCGATGACCTGCTGGATTTGCGCCGCACCATCGAGCCGATGGCGGTGCGCTGGGCCTGTGAGCGCGCAACGCCGGAGCAAATCGAAGCGGTGCAATTGGCCTTCAACGCACTGGAACGTGCGGTCGACAGTGGCATCGATTACAACCGTGCCGACCAGGCCTTCCACGAATGCATCCTGGCCGCCAGCCATAATCAGTTCATCGAACAAATGGTCCCGGCCCTCGGCGCGTTGCTTGCGGTGTCGTTCGAAGTCTCCGCCGCCGACCCCGATGAACTGCGCCGCACCTTACCGATCCATAAAGACATGGCCGACGCCATCGCCGCGCGCGATTCGACCCGTGGCGTGTGGGCGTGCATGACCTTGATCGACAACGCCGACCTGGCGATAAAACGCTTTTACCCGAAAGTCATGGCGGACCGCAAAGCCAGCTGAAACCCAGCCCCCTGTATGAAAACAACAAGAACATGAAGGATTCCAGATGACCTGCACCGCCCTGACCCAACACCGCGCGCAACTCGGCGAAGGCCCGTTCTGGGATGCGCCGACCCAAGCGCTTTACTGGGTCGATATCGCCGGTAAGCAAGCGTTGCGCCTGATCGGTCAAAACGTGCAGATCTGGCAGATGCCCGAGCACATCTCTGCCTTCATTCCCTGCGCCAGCGGCGATGCGCTGGTGACATTGAGCAGCGGTGTCTACCGCCTCGATCTCGATTCACCCGGCCTCGAGCCACGCTTGACGTTGTTCTGCGTTGCCGACCCGCAACCGGGCAACCGCCCCAACGAAGCCCGTTGCGATGCCTTGGGCCGGTTGTGGTTGGGCACCATGCAGAACAACATCGGCGAGCACGGCGAGGATCTGCCGCTGGTGCGCCGTTCCGGTGGCCTGTTCCGTATCGATCCCGATCAACGCGTGACACCGCTGCTGCTCGGCCTGGGCATCCCCAACACCCTGCTGTGGAGTGACGACGGCACCACACTGCTATTCGGTGAAAGCCTCGACAGCACGCTCAATCGATATTTCATCCGCACCGACGGCAGTCTCGATGCACCGCAGGTGTTCTACTCGTCCGATCAACACGGTGGTCCCGATGGCTCGGCGATGGACGCCGAAGGCTACGTGTGGAATGCACGCTGGGACGGCGGTTGCCTGTTGCGCCTGACGCCGGACGGGCAGGTCGATCGCAAAATCGATTTGCCGGTCAGTCGCCCGACCAGTTGCGTGTTTGGTGGCGAAGACTTGAAAACCCTGTTCATCACCAGTGCCAAGAGCCCGCTGAATCATCCTTTGGACGGTGCGGTGCTGAGCATGCGCGTTGATGTTGCAGGAAAACTCTGTATGCGTTTTGCTGGCTAGATCCCAAAATATGGGATGCAAAATTATATATTGAGATTATTTGGCGGTCGGGTTTATAGTCGGCTCCAGCAGTAACACGCACTCACACTTAAAAAGAACAAAACAGGTGAAGTGATGCAGCGAATTCTTGTCGCCCGCGCAAGCGGGATCCGCCTTTCGTCACGGCTTGATGCCGTCGGCGACGCTTGCCTGTTTGTTTTCCCCAGCCGTCAGAACCGGACATCGACCGATGCCCGGTTTTTTTGCGCCTGCGTGCAGGAGGCCTGAGCCATGGCTGAAGCGCTGACATTGCCACCAGTGCCGGCGCCGCCGAAAGGCGAGCGCCTGAAAAACAAGGTCGTGCTGCTGACCGGGGCCGCTCAGGGCATCGGCGAAGCCATCGTTGCCGCGTTCGCCTCGCAGCAAGCCAGACTACTCATCAGCGATATCCAGGCCGACAAGGTCGAGCTGGTCGCCGCTCACTGGCGCGATCAGGGCCATGACGTACAGGCGCTCAAGGTCGACGTATCGAATCAGCAGGATCTGCATGCCCTGGCCCGACGCGCCGTGGAATTGCATGGCCGCATCGATGTGTTGGTCAACTGCGCCGGGGTCAATGTGTTCCGCGATCCTATGCAGATGACCGAAGAGGACTGGCGCCGCTGCTTTGCCATCGATCTGGACGGCGCCTGGTATGGTTGCAAAGCCGTGCTGCCGCAGATGATCGAGCAGGGCGTGGGCAGCATCATCAACATCGCCTCGACCCATTCCAGCCACATCATCCCCGGCTGCTTTCCGTACCCGGTAGTCAAGCACGGCTTGCTCGGCCTGACCCGTGCACTCGGCATCGAATACGCGGCCAAAGGCATTCGCGTCAACGCCATCGCGCCGGGCTACATCGAAACGCAGCTGAACGTCGATTACTGGAACGGCTTTGCCGACCCACACGCCGAACGGCAGCGCGCCTTCGACCTGCATCCGCCCAAGCGCATCGGCCAGCCGATCGAAGTGGCAATGACGGCGGTATTTCTGGCCAGCGATGAGGCACCGTTTATCAATGCTTCGTGCATCACCATCGATGGTGGTCGCTCGGTGATGTACCACGACTGAATAAAACGGATTTCCAGCGCTGAACTACGCTTGAAATCCAATCATCATACGATATGACTATTTTCAAACAGCTTCACTGAGAACACGCTTCAACGCTTTTCAAACCTTGCTCAAAAAAAATAACAAGGAGTCATCTGATGAAACGTCGTTTCGGGATTCGTACCCTGTGCAGCACTGCCCTGGCGGTCACTGCGTTCAGCCTGAGCAGTGCGCTGCTCGCCGCCGACGCGGTGAAGATCGGTTTTCTGGTCAAGCAGGCCGAAGAACCGTGGTTCCAGACCGAATGGGCTTTTGCCGAAAAAGCCGCCAAGGACAAAGGCTTTGAACTGATCAAGATCGCCGTGCCGGATGGCGAGAAGACCCTTTCGGCCATCGATAGTCTGGCCGCCAACGGCGCCAAGGGCTTCGTGATCTGCCCGCCTGACGTGTCCCTCGGCCCGGCCATCATGGCCAAAGCCAAGATCAACGACTTGAAAGTGATTGCCGTCGACGACCGTTTCGTCGATGCCAACGGCAAGTTCATGGAAGACGTGCCGTACCTGGGCATGGCCGCGTTTGAAGTCGGCCAGAAGCAGGGCGCCGCCATGGCTGCCGAAGCGAAGAAGCGTAACTGGGACTGGAAAGACACCTACGCGGTGGTCAACACCTACAACGAACTCGACACCGGCAAGAAGCGCACCGACGGTTCGGTCGATGCCCTGAAGAAGGCCGGCATGCCGGAGGACCACATCCTCTTCGCCGCACTGAAAACCCTCGACGTACCGGGCAGCATGGACGCCACCAACTCGGCGCTGGTGAAACTGCCGAGCGCGGCGAAGAACCTGATCATCGGCGGCATGAACGACAACACCGTGCTCGGCGGCGTGCGCGCTACCGAAGCGGCAGGCTTTGCCGCTAGCAACGTGATCGGCATCGGCATCAACGGCACCGACGCCATCGGCGAATTGAAAAAGCCTAACAGCGGCTTCTTCGGTTCGATGCTGCCAAGCCCGCACATCGAGGGCTACAAGACCGCCGAGATGATGTACGAGTGGATCACCGCCGGCAAAGAGCCGCCGAAGTACACCGCCATGGATGACGTCACCCTGATCACCCGCGAAAACTTCAAGCAAGAGCTGGAAAAAATCGGCTTGTGGAATTGAGGCAGCGACGGCCCGGGCAGCCGGGCCGTTTTTCGGTGTGAAGAGGTGGCTTTATGCACGCGCAAGTACAGACACAAGAACAACACGGCGCCAGCGGCAGCCTGCGCTTCAACGGGATCGGCAAGACCTTTCCCGGCGTGAAAGCGCTCGACGGCATCAGCTTCGTCGCCCACCCCGGCCAGGTTCATGCCTTGATGGGCGAGAACGGCGCGGGCAAATCGACCCTGCTGAAAATCCTCGGTGGCGCCTACATTCCGAGCAGCGGCGAGCTGCAGATCGGCGAGCAGGCGATGGCGTTCAAGTCCACCGCTGACAGCATCGGCAGCGGCGTCGCGGTGATTCACCAGGAACTGCATCTGGTCCCGGAAATGACCGTGGCCGAGAACCTGTTTCTCGGTCATCTGCCGGCCAGTTTCGGCCTGATCAATCGCAGTGAGCTGCGCCAGAAAGCCTTGAATTGCCTGAAAGGCCTGGCCGACGAAATCGATCCGCAAACCAAGGTCGGACGCTTGTCGTTGGGCCAGCGGCAACTGGTGGAAATCGCCAAGGCGCTGTCGCGCGGCGCTCACGTCATCGCGTTCGACGAACCGACCAGCAGCCTCTCGGCGCGCGAGATCGACCGGTTGATGGCGATCATCGGTCGTCTGCGCGACGAGGGCAAAGTGGTGCTCTACGTTTCCCATCGCATGGAAGAAGTCTTCCGCATTTGCGACGCCGTCACCGTGTTCAAGGACGGCCGCTACGTGCGTACCTTCGACGACATGAGCCAGTTGACTCACGATCAACTGGTGACCTGCATGGTCGGCCGCGATATTCAGGACATCTACGATTACCGCCATCGCCCGCGTGGCGCCGTGGCGTTGAAAGTCGACGGCCTGCTCGGCCCGGGCCTGCGCGAGCCGATCAGTTTCGAAGCGCACAAGGGCGAAATCCTTGGCCTGTTCGGGCTGGTCGGAGCAGGGCGCACCGAGCTGTTTCGCCTGCTCAGCGGCCTGGAGCGCAACACCGCCGGCCGTCTCGAATTGCGCGGCCATGAGCTGAAACTGCGCTCGCCCCGTGACGCGATTGCCGCCGGCATTCTGCTCTGCCCGGAAGATCGCAAGAAAGAAGGCATCATCCCCCTGGCCAGCGTCGCCGAGAACATCAACATCAGTGCCCGTGGTGCGCATTCCGGGCTCGGCTGCCTGATTCGCGGCCTGTGGGAAAAGGGCAACGCCGACAAGCAGATCAAGGCCCTGAAAGTGAAAACCCCGCACGCCGGCCAGCAGATCAAGTTTCTTTCCGGCGGCAATCAGCAGAAGGCCATTCTCGGCCGCTGGCTGTCGATGCCGATGAAAGTCCTGCTGCTCGACGAACCGACCCGTGGCATCGACATCGGCGCCAAGGCCGAGATCTACCAGATCATTCATAACCTCGCCGCCGACGGTATTTCGGTGATCGTGGTGTCCAGCGATCTGATGGAAGTGATGGGCATTTCCGACCGCATCCTGGTGCTGTGCGAAGGCGCCCTGCGCGGCGAAGTCAGCCGCGACCAGGCCAATGAATCCAACCTGCTGCAACTGGCTTTGCCACGCCACCGCGCTGACGGCGTGGCGAACTGAGAGGTAACTATGATGACTACGCAAAACGAAACTCTGCCGACCGAGCGCAAACCGCTGGACCTGCGGCGCTTCCTCGATGACTGGGTCATGCTGCTGGCGGCGATCGGCATCTTTGTCGCCTGCACATTGCTGATCGACAACTTCCTCTCGCCGCTGAACATGCGTGGCCTGGGTCTGGCGATTTCCACCACCGGCATCGCCGCGTGCACCATGCTTTATTGCCTGGCATCCGGGCACTTCGACCTCTCGGTCGGCTCGGTTATCGCCTGTGCCGGCGTGGTCGCAGCAGTGGTGATGCGTGACACCAACAGTGTATTTCTCGGGGTCAGCGCGGCATTGGTGATGGGCCTGATCGTAGGTTTGATCAACGGCATCGTGATTGCCAAGTTGCGCGTCAATGCGTTGATCACGACGCTGGCGACCATGCAGATCGTGCGCGGTCTGGCCTATATCTTTGCCAACGGCAAAGCGGTCGGTGTGTCGCAGGAATCGTTCTTCGTCTTCGGCAACGGCCAGCTGTTCGGTGTACCGGTGCCGATCCTGATCACCATTGTCTGCTTCCTGTTCTTCGGCTGGCTGCTGAACTACACCACCTACGGGCGCAACACCATGGCTATCGGTGGCAACCAGGAAGCGGCGTTGCTGGCGGGCGTCAACGTCGACCGGACCAAGATCATCATCTTCGCCGTGCACGGTGTGATCGGCGCGTTGGCAGGTGTGATTCTGGCGTCGCGGATGACTTCCGGGCAGCCGATGATTGGTCAGGGTTTTGAACTGACGGTGATCTCGGCTTGCGTGCTGGGCGGGGTTTCGCTGAGTGGCGGCATCGGCATGATTCGCCATGTGATTGCCGGGGTGTTGATTCTGGCGATCATCGAGAATGCGATGAACCTGAAGAACATCGACACGTTTTATCAGTATGTGATTCGTGGTTCGATTCTGTTGCTGGCCGTGGTCATCGATCGCCTGAAACAGCGCTAACGTCAAAAGCTACCCCTCACCCCAGCCCTCTCCCGGAGGGAGAGGGGGCCGACCGAGGTGTCTGCGTTCTACATCGACCTGAAAGATCGGGTCGATTGTGGGTTCGCTAAAGCAACATCAGTTCGGCGCATTTCCTGAGCACTCCCCAATCAGTTCCCTCTCTCTCCCCGGAGGGAGAGGGGGCCGACCGAGGTGTCTTGCGTTCTACATCGACCTGAAAGATCGGGTCGATTGTGGATTCTCTAAAGCAACATCAGTTCGGCGCATTTCCTGAGCACTCCCCAATCAGTTCCCTCTCCCTCCGGGAGAGGGCTAGGGTGAGGGGCTCTTGATTTTGCTCTCTCCACCGGTCACCTCCCTCAAATTTTTGTTGCCCGCCACGTCCCGTTTCGGTTATCAATTTGTACATGATTAGACAGGTACGATTCGACAAGAAACAACGGGTGGTCGACGAGCTCGTCCGACGCATCGAGAGCGGCCTCATGGAGGACGGTTTTCTGTTGCCCGGCGAACATCAGTTGGCTCAAGAATTCCAGGTCAGCCGTGGCACCTTGCGTGAGGCGCTGGCCGAACTGAAGCGGCGTAATTACATCGCCACGCAGAGCGGTGTCGGTTCCATCGTCACTTTCGACGGAGTCGCGCTAGATCAGCGCAGCGGCTGGGCGCAGGCGTTGGCAGACAGCGGGGCGCTGATCAATACCGAAGTGTTGCGCCTCGAAGCGGTGACTCGCCCGGATCTGCTGGTGCGTTTCGGCACCGATCAATTCATCACCCTCGACCGTCGCCGGCGCGCCACCGACGGTACGCTGGTGTCTCTCGAACGATCCTTGATGCCGGCCAACGGCGGCCTGGAAAGCCTGCCCCGCGTCGGCCTGATCGACAATTCCCTGACCATCACCCTGGCCGCCTACGGCTACATCGGCGAGCGCGGCGATCAGTGGATCGGCGCCGAGCCGCTGAATGCCGAAGACGCCGAGCTGCTCGGCCGTCCGGTCGGCACGGTGTTTCTCAAAGCCTTGCGCACCACCTACGACCGGCAGAACCGTTTCATGGAGCAGGTGGAAAGCCTGCTCGACCCGGTGCACTTTCGTCTGCACCTGCAATTCGGAGAATCGAAATGACCGCGCTCAACCGTGCGCTTGGTGCTTTCTATGGTCTGGCCCTGGGTGACGCGCTGGGCATGCCGACGCAATCGCTCGATCGTGAAACGATCAAGGCGCGCTTCGGCCAGATCACTGATCTGCAAGACGCCGGCCCACTGCAACCGATCGCCGCGAACATGCCCAAAGGCTCGATCACCGATGACACCGAGCAGGCGATTCTGGTCGGCGAGTTATTGGTCGAAGGCCACGGCCGCATCGAGCCGGCGGTTCTCGCCCAGCGCTTGATCGAATGGGAAGCCGAGATGCAGGCCAAAGGCTCGCAGGACTTGCTCGGCCCCTCGACCAAACGCGCCATTGAGATGATCCTCGCCGGGCATTCGCCGGAAGAAGCCGGGCGCTACGGCACTACCAACGGCGCAGCGATGCGCATCACCCCGGTGGGCATTGCCGCGAACGTGGCCGATCCGCAGCGCTTCATTGCGGCGGTCGTGCAGGCTTGCCAAGTGACGCATAACACCACGCTGGGGATTTCCAGTGCGGCGGCGGTGGCGGCGGTGGTCTCCGCTGGCATCAATGACGTCGATCTCGGCGAGGCGCTGAACCTCGGCCAGCAGATCGCGCAGCAAGCCGAAGCGCACGGGCATTGGGTGGCTGGCGGGCGCATCGCCTCGCGCATCAGTTGGGCGCGCAGTATCAGTGTCGACAGCGACAAAGCATTGCTTGCCGATCTGCTCTATGACGTGATCGGTACATCGGTGGCGTCGCAGGAGTCGGTGGTGGTTTCATTCGCCCTGGCTCAGCAAGTGGCCATCGGCGAGATGACGGCATTCGAAGCGCTGTGCATGGCTGCCAGCCTGGGCGGCGACACGGATACCATCGCGGCGATTCTCGGCGCCATGCTCGGGTCTTGCCTGGGGCTTGAATGCTGGCCGCAGCCGATGATCGAGACGGTGAAAGCTGTTAATCATCTGCAGCTTGAGCCGTTGGTGCAGGGGCTGTTGGCCTTGCGTTGACTGGCTGGCCTCTTCGCGAGCAGGCTCGCTCCCACAATTGGAATGCATTCCCTTGTGGGAGCGAGCCTGCTCGCGAAAGGGGTGGCGCATTTCTAAAGAATTCACACAGCAATGGATCGCACAGACAGGCCTCGGAAGGCCGGTTGTCTTGTCGTTTTGCATCATTGCCACAACCACAAAAAAGGCAAACAGGAGCATCTTCATGAGTTCATCAACCGCCGGGCAAAGCGTCGGGCAATTGGAAACCCGGGGCATCGAGCCGGTGCCGGAAGCCGAGTGCAACGGTCATCCGTTGCAGTTGTTCTGGGTCTGGTTTGCGGCAAATATTTCCATCCTCGGCCTGCCGCTGGGCGCCACGCTGGTGGCGTTTCGCGGATTGGCGATCTGGCAGGCGATCATCGTCGCGATTCTTGGTGCCGCCGGTTCGTTTGCCGTGGTCGGGATCATCTCGATTGCCGGGCGACGTGGCCGCGCGCCGAGTCTGACACTGTCGCGGGCGATCTTCGGCGTGCGCGGCAACATCGGCCCGACGCTGGTTTCGCTAATGTCGCGTCTGGGTTGGGAAACCGTCAACACCACCACCGCTGCCTTCGTTCTGCTGTCGCTGTGTTCGATCCTGTTCGGCTCGCCGGTCGAGGCGAAAAGTGCGCCGATACTGACGCTGATCTTTATCGCCATCTTCGTCCTGCTGACCTTGTCGGTGTCCGGCCTCGGCCACGCGACCCTGCTGGTGATCCAGAAGTGGGCGACGTACGTGTTCGGCGCGCTGAACATTCTCGTCGGTGGTTTTCTCTGCGCGACCATCGACTGGAGCGCGGTATTCAACGCCACGCCAGCACCGCTGAGCGCAATGATCATCGGCATCGGCACCATGGCCGCCGGCACTGGTATCGGTTGGGCCAACGCTGGCGCTGACATGTCGCGCTATCAGCATCGCAGCGTCAAGGCTGTGCGCCTGGTGGCGTCGGCGGCGTTCGGCGCGGGCATTCCGCTGGTGCTGCTGATCACTCTCGGCGGCTTGTTGTCGGTGGACAACAATGATCTGGCGTCGGCGACTGATCCGATCGTGGCGATCCGCGACATGTTGCCGACGTGGATGGCCGTGCCGTACCTGATCACCGCGTTCGGCGGTCTGCTGCTGTCGAACAACCTGTCGGTGTACTCCGCCGGCCTGACCACGCTGACCCTGGGCCTGAAGGTCAAACGCGTCTACGCGGTAGTGGTGGATATCGTCGCGATCTTCGCCGGCTCGATCTACTTCATGCTGATCGCCGACAGTTTCTACGGCCCGTTCATTACCTTCATTTCCCTGCTGGCAGTGCCGATCACCGCATGGGTGGGGATTTTCGTGGTCGACCTGATTCACCGTCACTACTACAGCCCCAAAGACCTGCTCGACGTCAGCTCGAGCAGCGCCTACTGGTATCGCGGCGGCATCGAGTGGCGCGCGTTTGGCGCCTGGGCGATCGCCATCGTCCTCGGTTTCAGCTTTACCACCATCGGCACCACGGCGGAAAACGTTTGGTTCAAGGGCTTTTTGTCCGACTCCTGGCTGGGCCACAACGGCCTCGGCTGGATCGTGACCTTCGTCGTCGCCGGTGGCATTTACCTGGTCCTTGGCGGTGCGAAAGATCGCCGCGCCGCGCAACCCGAGAATGCTCATGCCTAAGATGTTGCACACCGGCCAGGTCATCATCGACCTGGTCATGGCCGTAGAAAAACTGCCGCAGATTGGCGGCGACGTGCTGGCGCAGTCGGCGGGGTTCGAAGCTGGCGGCGGTTTCAACGTGATGGCCGCTGCGGTGCGTAACGGTCTGCCGGTGGTTTACCTCGGTCGCCATGGCACGGGGCGTTTCGGTGACCTGGCGCGCCAAGCGATGCAGGCGGAAGGTATCTGCATCGGCATCCGCGAACCGGCGGAGCGCGATACCGGTCTGTGCGTGGCGCTGACCGATGCTTCTGCTGAACGCAGCTTCATTTCCTACATCGGCGCTGAAGGCGAGGTGACCGAGGAGGACCTGAACAGCGTGGCCGCCGAGCCCGGCGATTACGTTTATTTCAGCGGTTACAGTCTGCTGCACGAGGGCAAGGCGCAGGCGTTGCTCGACTGGACGCTGGCCCTGCAGGCGTCGGTCAATGTGGTGTTCGATCCGGGGCCGTTGGTGGAGTCGCCCGATGCGCCAATGATGCAGATGTTGCTGCCGCGCATCGATGTGTGGACCAGCAACAGTGTCGAAGCGCTGCGGTTTATCGGAGCCGATGAGATTGGTATCGCAATGGATCGCCTCGCGGAACTGCTGCCGGAAAATGTGCTGATGGTGGTGCGCGACGGGCCGCAGGGATGCTGGATTCAGCAGCGTGGCGAGCGTCGACAAGTGCCGGGGTTTGCTGTCAAAGCAGTGGACAGCAATGGCGCCGGTGATGCGCATGCCGGGGTGTTTGTGGCCGGGTTGGCGCAGGGGCTGGATGCACTGGAAGCGGCGCGGCGGGCCAATGCGGCAGCCGCGTTGGCGGTAACTCGGTGGGGGCCGGCGACATCGCCGGGGACGGCTGAGGTGGATGCGTTTATCCGCGAGTCCTGCCGCGACTGACATGAGGCCTTCGCGAGCAAGCTCGCTCCCACATTGGATCTACGTCGTACACAAATCTTCTATAGGAGCTGCCGAAGGCTGCGATCTTTTGATCTTGAAAAGCAAAAGATCGCAGCCTTCGGCAGCTCCTACAGTGGGCGTCGTTCTAGCTCGCCTTGCGCAACGCCTCGATCAACTCCTGCTTGCGCATCGAAGACCGCCCCGGAATATTCTTCGCTCGGGCTTCCTTCATCAGGCTATCGACAGTCTGCGTATCCTTCGAAGTCTCGCTGTTGCGTGAATGGCCCTTGCGGCTGGCCACCGCGCGGCGCGATGACTCTTTGCGATCTTCCGATTTGGCACTGGCGGGCTTCTTGCGACCCGAACCGCCTGACTTCTCGCCGCCACCGGATTGTTTGTTCACCGTCGCCCAAGCGCGCGCCTCAGCTTCATCTTTCGACACGCCCTTTTTCTCGTAGCTGTCTTCGATGTGCTCGGCTTTGCGCTTCTGTTCGCTGGTGTATTTGTCTTTGCTTCCACGAGGCATGGGATTTCTCCTCAAGTTGCGGATCCGGCCGCTCGCCGCTTCGACGGCGAGCGGCTTGGCACTACTGCAGATCCAGTTTGCGCGCCGCTTCGACGCCGGCAGAACTGAGCTTGATCGGCAGGTTCAGCGAGTGTTCACCCGCTTCGCTCAAGGTCACGTGACCATGATGAATCAACCCGCGATCCTGCAGGGCGGCGAGGGCGCTGGCCACGACTTTCTCGCCCCGGTAATTGTCCAGCACCTCCTTGCCCAAGCCGTTGGGATGCGCGTGCAGCAGGCGGGTGAGGACTTCTTTTTCCAGGTCTTTGTCGACGTTCATGGTTACCTCTTCATGGGAGTGAATAGGGCGCTCGCGTCGGCGAACTACTGACCGGCACCTTCGGAACCGGAGCCACCGGTGGTGGTCTTCGAGCCGACACCGGGGCCGGCGTTGTCAGGCGCAGTGGCAGGAGAGTCGGGCGTGTTCATGCCACCCTGACGCCCCGGATCGCTGCCTTGAGTGCGCGGATCGGTGCCGGTGGCGGGTGGCTGATTGATCAGCGGCACGCCGGAGCCATCGGTATTCATTCCGGGGGCACTGTTGATAGCGGGCGCGCGTGGCGGGGTCGGATCGGTAGGGCCAGTGCCCGCTGCCGTGGACGAGGCGGCGAACACCGCAGGGCAGAGCAGGGCGCTGAAGACTAAAGCGGTCAACCTTGACGGGATCATAGGGCTTCTCCAGTGATTGGAATCCTTACACTTTGTTGGTCAGCCCTGGTGATGGAATGGTGCCTGATGATCGACGAACGGTCTTCGCCGGGGTCATGTGGCTGCTGTTCAGACGATGCCAATTTCCTCCTTGAACTGCTCCATGAAACCCTTCAGTCGTTGATGACGAATGTGCGCCAGGCGCTGACCGGTCACCGTTTGAAAACCGTCGGCCAGATGTAGCAGTTTGGTCTGGAAATGATCGAGGCAAAAACGCGTGTCATCGTACTCACGCTCAAGCGCTTCGGGATCCTGCGGGTCGTACAGCGCCGAGCCCATGCGCCCGGCCACATAGAAGGTTCGGGCAACACCGAGCATGCCCAGCGAGTCGAGGCGATCGGCGTCCTGGACGATTTTCGCTTCGAGCGTGATTGGAGTGATGTTGGCAGAGAAGCTGTGGGCTTCGATGGCGTGGGCGACGGCGCTGATTTTCTCGTTGGGCCAGTCCAATTCCTTCAGCACGGACGAAGCTTTGTCCGCTGCCAGACGCGAAGCTTGCGAGCGTAGCGGCGAGTTTTTTTCGACCGATACGCAGTCGTGCAACAGCACCGCTGCGAGCAAAACCTCCAGATCGCCGCCTTCGGTTGCATGCAGGGTGCGTGCGGTGTGCCAGACCCGCTGCAGGTGGGCGAGGTCGTGGGCGCCGTCATCTGACGGCTCCAGTGTGTGCCTAATCAGCGCTGATGCCAGTGCTTCCATCGGCGCAAAACAGTTAACGGTCATAAGCATCCTTTCAGAATGTGCGGTATCAACTGTGGGAGCGAGCTTGCTCGCGAAAGCGTCATTTCAGTCAAACGTTGATTCAACTGACAGAATGCTTTCGCGAGCAGGCTCGCTCCCACAAGGGCAACGGTGTTCAGCAAATTGGGCAGGTCAGTATGTTTTGCCATGTGACGAGCGCCGCTGCGCGCCTTAGTATGGCGCTTTAATTTGCAGACAAGGCCTGTCCATGACGATCGAAATCCGCCCGGCGACCCCCAGCGATGCGCCGCAAATCCTCGCCTTCATCACCGAACTGGCAGATTTCGAAAAGGCCCGTCACGAAGTCATCGCCAGCGTCGCCGACATCGAACGCAGCCTGTTCGGCGACGGCGCCACCGCCCACGGCCTGATCTGCCTGCGCGACGGCTCGCCGATCGGCTTCGCGGTGTTCTTCTTCAGTTATTCAACGTGGCTGGGCAGCAATTGCCTGTACCTCGAAGACCTCTACATCACCCCCGAGCAACGTGGCGGCGGCGCCGGCAAAACCCTGCTGCGCCACCTGGCAAAAATCGCCTGCGCCAACGACTGCGGCCGCTTCGAATGGAGTGTGCTGGAATGGAACACCCCGGCCATCGAATTTTACAAGTCGCTCGGTGCGCAACCGCAGGAGGAATGGGTGCGGTATCGCATGGATGGCAAGGTGTTGCGCGAATTTGCCGAGGGCTGAGCACAATGATGGCAATCTACTGCTGATTCAGTTGTCGCCACCGCTCTAGTCCGGCATTCTGTGCGCCATTTTTGCGCGCTCACGGACGACACCTGCAATGCATCTGGCAAAATTTCTCCGCGCCTGTGGAGCCCTCGCTGCGTCAATGAGTGACCAGCTATGAGCGGACTGCAGGCGTCCATGCGTCTGTATGGTCTGGTGAAAACTACCGGCTCTTCTGACGACCCGAATCGACAGGCTGTCGAAATTCTCTGCATGGCCCAGCGCACTGGCGGCGTGGCTATACGGGCTTTCGTGTCGCGGCTCGACGCCGAGTTGATGTCGCGCAGCGCCGGCCTCGGCGAATACCGTGTGGTAGCGCTGAGAACCTTTGATCCCACAGCGATTATCGACGCTCATCAAGGCTGCGCAACTACAACGCCTGGCTCAACGAACTTGATGATGCAACGCCTGCCGAGTTGAGTTGGCAAGCCAACGAAGCCTGGCGTGCCATACAAACCGCGACATCACCTGAAAGCCGGGAGCATTGTCATGCTCTCTTCGACCCGGTCGATAATCGCTGGCGCTTTGCCGCGACCGACATCGACATCTGTCAGCCATCCCCGGCGCCCCTTAAGCAAGGAGCTTTGAATTGAGTGGTAAACCTGCAGCACGCGTCACCGACCCAACCGCCTGCCCACTGCCAGGTCACGGCACCAACCCGATTGTCTCCGGCTCGCCGGACGTATTCTTCGACGGCCTCGCTGCTGCACGCATGACCGATAAATCAGCGTGTGGCAGCCCTATCACCGGAGCGGTCTCCGGCACTGTTTTCATTAACGGCCTGAACGCCGCGATGCTCGATAGCACTGGTGGGCATGGCAATGTCGTGATCGGTGGCTCGGGCACGGTGATCATCGGCCAAAGTGGGGGAGGGGCCGCATTTAGTGGGCTGTTGGCGATGCCGGTGCATTTCACTGACAGGTTGCAAGTAGTCAATCAGGACACCGGAGAGCCGGTCTCTTATCACCCTTACATCATTCAGCGGGGTGACGGCAGTGAAGAGTCTGGCGTGACGGATGCGGCGGGATTTACCCATACCGTCAGTTCGCACCTGGCTGAGACGATTAAATTATTTGTGGAGTAATTAGAGATGGCAAATGGAAGTGCTACAGCAGAGGCTCCACCACCGCCAATGGCGAAAAGGGATCCGGTGAGTCATACACTTACTTGCAAGACAGATCAATCGGTCAAGCAAGTAACAGTAAGCATCCGCGATGCAATGGTTTTTCTTGTTGGTGGAGCTGGCGATCAGGAACGGTATTACGTTGATGGTCCCAATCACAATGTCGACTATGTGCGAGACATGGTCGACGCGGACATCGAAGCGCTGGAAATACAGAAATCTTGTACGACGTTGCCTCTTGGTTATAACTCATTTATGAGTGAGGAGGATTTGGAACGTAACGTTATTCGAAAAATTCCAAGTTGCAATACTGCGATTTATATCATTGGCCACAGTTTGGGGGGCTGGAACGGTGCTCATTTGTCTGCGATTTTAACCGAGCGCGGTTTCAAAATAAAACTTTTGGTGACCCTGGATCCCGTAGGGCACGGCAAAATCGTATATGGTATTTCGAAAATATATCGTCAGGTTCCCAAGCCTAAAGCGCAGTATTGGGTAAATATCAGGGCAGCTGCGGTCGATTGGAACCTGTCAGATCTGGTTGCAGACTTTGGTGAGCAATGGGAGATCTCCGAAGGACCGAACGTCATGGGGCGGCTCGATATCAATCACGCAGATGCCAACTCTATGTATGCTCACGCCTTGCCCGGTGGAAAGTCAGCGCGACAGATTGTAGCGGAGTCAATATTCAACTGGATTAAGGGGTAACTACCTGTGAAGGTTTTAATCTTGACAATATGTATGTCGGTGCTCTCGGCTTGTTCTTTGAATCATGGTCGGCCCATTGCTAACCTCAAATACGAAAAGACAGAGCGGCTTCGTACTACCGGAATTTATCAAGTTTATTTCAAGTCCGACGTGGAACTTCTCGGCCTGTTCAAGTCGTCTATAGGGCGTGGGCTGGTCTGCTCGTTGACGAATGACCTTGATTTTTCTCAGGCACACCGAATTAAACAGTCCGGCTTCGGGTTTATCGAGAGGGTTTCGCCGGACTCGTTAATCTATAGGGCAGATGTCATTTTTGACGAGTTGGTAGACGATGAGGGGGGAGAAAGGCGCCTGAAAGGGGAAACACTGGATCCCTTTTTAAAAGCCAGAGATTCCTTTTCCTGTGTGTATAGAGTCCACTCCACTACATACAAGACGTATTTTTCCAAGATTATGCGGGTGCCTAGCGCGGATTTGCTGACAACTGGACCTGCAAAATAAAAAGTATACCGTCCGGCCTTGTCTCTTTCGAGGGCCGCTCTCCCTGAGTATTTTCCCGACCGCAGCGGCATGGCGAACCTTGCATTTTTGTCCGTGCAAGCCTGACTCGGCCCTTCGATCGCCATCGTTGCAGCCCAAGAGGGGGCGCTTTGAGTGAGGTGATACCGTTACTGTTGATTTTCCCATAATGTGGGATTGATATTTATATATTGAGATTTCCCGTCCCTCGGGTTTATAGTCCGTCGCACTCACTGCCAAAAACAAAACAGGTGAAGCGATGCAGGCGCAATTGATCGCGCTCGATTGGGGGACGACCTCATTACGTGCTTACAAACTCGCGGCGGACGGTGTGGTGCTGGAGCAGCGTGCGCTGTCGTCCGGGATCATGCAGTTGCCCAAGCCCCCGCGAATCATCCACGGCCGTGAATGCGCCGATGGTTTTGAACTGGCCTTCGACGAAGCCTGTGGTGACTGGCTCGATGCGCAGCCGGATCTGCCGGTAATCGCTTGCGGCATGGTCGGCAGTGCGCAGGGCTGGCGCGAGGCGGCTTACTGCGAGACGCCCGCCGACGTCGCTCATCTCGGAAATTCCCTACAAACCGTTGTCAGTCTTCGCGGTACGCCGGTGCATATCGTCCCGGGCGTGATTCAGCGTTCGCGACTGCCGAATGTAATGCGTGGCGAAGAAACCCAAGTCCTCGGCGTGCTGCAAAGTCTGCCGGCCGAGGCGGGTAACGACCTGTTGATCGGCCTGCCCGGCAGCCACTCGAAATGGGTGGAAGTGGTCGATGGCCGTATCACTCATTTCGACACCTTCATGACTGGCGAAGTCTTCGCCGTACTCAGCGAACACAGCATCCTCGGCCGTACCCAACAACCGAGCGCGACCTTCGATGCGCAGGCGTTTGATCGCGGTGTGCAGATCGCGCTGTCGACGGATGCCGAGCTCGGTGTGCTGTCGACCTTGTTCAGCGCCCGCACCCTCGGTCTTACCGGCGAACTGAGCCCGACTGCTCAAGCGGATTATCTGTCCGGCCTGATGATCGGCCATGAGCTGGCCGCACTCGCCAACGTGCAGCGGCGCCGGCGCAAACAAGCGAATCTTCCATCGATCGTGCTCATCGGCAATGCGCAGCTGTGCGCGCGTTATCGCCGTGCCCTCGACGCCTGCGGCTTTGCTCAGGTGACGCTGGCCGAGCAGGCCACCGAGCGTGGCCTGTGGCAACTGGCGCGCGCCGCCGGACTGATCGATTCCTCATCTCGTTAACCCTGACTGGAGGCCTGACATGCTCAAGCAAGCACTGGCACAAAACGGTCTGATCGCGATTCTGCGTGGCCTGCAACCGCAGGAAGCGGCGGCTGTCGGTGAAGTCCTGTATTCCGCCGGATTTCGCGTCATCGAAGTACCGCTCAATTCCCCATCGCCGTACGAAAGTATCCGCATCCTGCGTGATGCGCTGCCCGCCGATTGCCTGATCGGTGCCGGCACGGTGCTCAGCCCCGAGCAGGTCGAGCAGGTCAAAGCGGCTGGCGGCCAAGTGATCGTCATGCCGCACAGCGATGCCAAGGTGTTGCGCGCGGCGAAAGCGGCGGGGCTGTACCTGTCGCCTGGCGTGGCTACGCCGACCGAAGCCTTCGCCGCACTGGCTGAGGGCGCGGACATTCTCAAGCTGTTTCCGGCCGAACAAATGAACCCGGCGGTCGTCAAGGCCTGGCTCGCGGTATTGCCAGCCGGCACGGTGCTGGCGCCGGTCGGCGGCATTACGCCGGACAACATGCAGGCCTTTATCGATGCCGGTGTGAAAGGTTTCGGTCTCGGTTCCGGCCTGTTCAAACCGGGCATGACGCCCGAGCAGGTGGCGGTCAATGCCAAGGCCTACGTGGCTGCCTGGAAAGCCCTGCGTTAAGAATTTTTGGGCGCTGTGTGCGCTGCATCTAATAAAAGCTGCATTTACAAAAGAGAGCAGAGATGAAAATCACCAAACTCACGACCTTCATCGTTCCGCCGCGCTGGTGCTTCCTCAAGGTCGAAACCGACGAGGGCGTGACCGGTTGGGGCGAGCCTGTGGTTGAAGGGCGCGCCCATACCGTAGCTGCTGCGGTGGAAGAATTGTCCGACTACCTGATCGGCAAAGACCCACGCAATATCGAAGACATCTGGACCGTGCTCTATCGCGGTGGCTTCTACCGTGGCGGCGCGATTCACATGAGCGCGCTGGCCGGTATCGACCAAGCGCTGTGGGACATCAAGGGCAAGGCCCTCGGCGTGTCGGTCAGCGATCTGCTCGGTGGCCAGGTGCGCGACAAGATTCGTGTCTATTCGTGGATCGGCGGCGACCGTCCGGCCGACACCGCGCGTGCGGCGAAAGAAGCAGTGAGCCGTGGTTTCACGGCGGTGAAAATGAACGGCACCGAAGAACTGCAGTTCCTCGACACCTTCGAGAAAGTCGACCTCGCCCTGGCCAACGTTGCCGCCGTGCGTGATGCGGTGGGGCCGAACGTCGGTATCGGCGTCGACTTTCACGGCCGCGTGCACAAGCCGATGGCCAAGGTGCTGATGAAGGAGCTCGACCCGTACAAACTGATGTTCATCGAAGAACCGGTGCTCAGCGAAAACTACGAAGCGCTGAAAGAACTGGCGCCGCTGACCAGCACGCCGATCGCACTGGGCGAGCGCTTGTTTTCGCGCTGGGACTTTAAACGGGTGTTGAGCGAAGGTTACGTCGACATTATCCAGCCGGATGCCTCCCACGCTGGCGGCATCACCGAAACCCGCAAGATCGCCAACATGGCCGAAGCCTACGACGTCGCGCTGGCGCTGCATTGCCCGCTAGGCCCGATCGCCCTGGCGGCCTGTTTGCAACTGGACGCGGCTTGTTACAACGCGTTTATCCAGGAGCAGAGCCTGGGCATCCATTACAACGAGAGCAACGACTTGCTCGACTACGTGAAGGATCCGCGCGTGTTCGACTACGACAAAGGCTTCGTGAAGATTCCGAACGGCCCGGGACTGGGCATCGAGATCAACGAGGAATACGTGATCGAGCGTGCCGCCGTCGGCCACCGCTGGCGCAACCCGATCTGGCGTCATGCCGATGGCAGCTTTGCCGAGTGGTGAGTTCCGCCTGACACACCACAAAACCCTGTGGGAGCGAGCTTGCTCGCGAATGCGGCAGGTCAGTCACATTGATGCCGGATGTGCCGCCGTCTTCGCGAGCAAGCTCGCTCCCACAGGGTGCAGTGCAGGCCTCAG
The DNA here is from genome assembly GCF_019145375.1 of Pseudomonas triticicola. NCBI lineage: Bacteria > Pseudomonadati > Pseudomonadota > Gammaproteobacteria > Pseudomonadales > Pseudomonadaceae > Pseudomonas > Pseudomonas triticicola. The sequence goes on from NZ_JAHSTX010000001.1 coordinate 374,556, forward strand.
GCCGACCTCAATAAACATAAAAAGAGGCTCTCCTCATGCAAACGCATACCCTCTCCGGGCAGGCGTCTTTAGTCACGCCTAGTCGCAAGCGATTTTTCATCATGGTGTTGCTGTTCATCACCGTGGTCATCAACTACCTGGACCGCAGCAACCTGTCGATTGCCGCGCCGGCGCTGACCAGTGAGCTGGGCATCGATCCGGTACACGTCGGTCTGATCTTCTCCGCCTTCGGCTGGACTTACGCCGCGATGCAGATCCCCGGCGGCTGGCTGGTCGATCGCGTGCCGCCGCGCATCCTTTACAGCGTCGCGCTGCTGCTGTGGTCGGTGGCCACGGTGATGCTCGGTTTCGTCAGCAGCTTCATCGCCCTGTTCGTGCTGCGCATGGCTGTCGGTGCGCTGGAAGCGCCGGCCTATCCGATCAACAGCCGCGTGGTCACCACCTGGTTTCCCGAGCGCGAACGCGCCACGGCGATCGGTTTCTACACCTCCGGACAGTTTGTCGGCCTGGCCTTCCTGACCCCGGTGCTGGCGTGGCTGCAACATGAATTCGGCTGGCACATGGTGTTCGTCGCCACCGGCGCGGTGGGCATTCTCTGGGCGCTGATCTGGTACGCGGTGTATCGCGAGCCGCGCGATTTCAAAGGCACCAATCAGGCGGAAATCGACCTGATCCGCGAAGGCGGCGGGCTGGTGGATATCCAGGCCGAGGCGGCCAAGGTCAAAGCCAAATTCAGTTGGACCGATCTGGGCATCGTCCTCAGCAAGCGCAAGTTGTGGGGCATCTACCTCGGCCAGTTCTGCCTGAACTCGACGCTGTGGTTTTTCCTCACTTGGTTTCCGACCTATCTGGTGAAATATCGCGGGATGGACTTTATCAAGTCCGGTCTGCTCGCATCGCTGCCGTTTCTTGCCGCGTTCGTCGGCGTGTTGTGCTCGGGATTCTTTTCCGACTTCCTGATCCGGCGCGGGCACACCGTGGGCTTCGCGCGCAAGCTGCCGATCATTGGCGGGCTGCTGATTTCGACTTCGATTATCGGTGCCAACTTTGTCGAGTCGACCCCGCTGGTGATTGCCTTCCTCGCCCTGGCATTTTTCGGCAACGGGCTGGCGTCGATCACCTGGTCGCTGGTGTCAACGCTGGCACCGGCGCGGTTGCTCGGTCTGACCGGTGGCGTGTTCAACTTCATCGGCAACCTCTCGGCGATTGCTACGCCGATCGTGATCGGCTTCCTTGCCAGCGGCGATTCGTTCGCGCCGGCGATCACCTACATCGCTGTGCTCGCACTGGTTGGTGCCTTGTCCTACGTGCTGCTGGTGGGCAAGGTCGAGCGTATCGAGTTGTAGTGCTCAGTCTCGGGCGACCATAATGCCGCCCGTTCCTTCGCTCAACGGTAAAAGGCTGGATATGCAGGAAAACGCCCCGGAAAAAACCAAGGACGCCGCGCCCACCGGCACCCAGACGCTGCTGCGCGGCCTCGGTGTGGTGCAGGCGGTGGCCAGCGGCGCGCGTGATCTCAAGGAGATTGCCCGGCTGATCGGCACCACGCGCAGCACCACCCATCGTCTGGCCAGTTGCCTGGTCGACGAGCGTTATCTGCGCGTGGTGCCGCAGATCGGTTATCTGCTCGGGCCGAAACTGATCGAACTGGGCTTCCAGGCCCGCGAAGAGTTGCCGCTGGTGACCCTGGCCGGGCCGTATCTGGATGAGTTGTCGGCACTGACCGGCGACACGGTGCATTTGGGGATCAGGGAAGGCGACGAAGTGCTGTACCTGCTGAAGAATCCAGGACGCAACGGCCCGGAAATGCGCTCACGGGTCGGCCATCGCATGCCGCTGGTGCGCACCGGGATCGGCAAGGCCTTGATGCTCGATGATTCGCCGCAGGATTGGCGGCGGCTGTACGACATCAGCCTGCCGGCGGGGGGCAAAAGTCAGTTCTGGCCGCAGCATCCTCAGCAGTCGTGGGAACAGCTTGAGCAGCGCATGGGCGAATACGTTGCCGGTGGCTACGCGTTCGATCTGGAGGACAACGAACCGTCGATCCGCTGTGTGGCGGCGCCGATTCGTGATGCGAGCAAGGGCATTGTCGCGGCGATCAGTATCGCCAGCACCGTGCCGTACATGCCGTTGGAAAAAATGGCCGAGTTGATCCCCCTGCTCAAAGGGGTCACAACCCGGCTGTCGGCGGAGCTGGGCTTGAAGGTGTAAGCCGTGAAGGTTTAAGCCTTCAGCGTCGCCATGTCGATGACGAAGCGGTATTTCACATCACCGGCGATCATCCGCGCGTAGGCTTCGTTGATCTGGCGGATGTCGAGCATTTCGATGTCGCAGGTGATGTTGTGCTCGGCGCAGAAATCCAGCACTTCCTGGGTCTCGGCGATACCACCGATCAGGGAGCCGGCCAATACGCGGCGGCTCATCACCAGTTTGCCGGCGTGGACGGGCGGGTTCACCGGCTCGATCAGGCCGACCAGAATGTGCACACCGTCGAAACGCAGGGTGTCGAGGTACGGGTTCAGATCGTGCTGCACCGGGATGGTGTCGAGCAGGAAGTCGAAGTAGCCGGCCGCGGCCTTCATCTGCTCGGCATCGGTGGAGACGATGACGTGATCCGCGCCCTGACGGCGACCTTCTTCAGCCTTGCTCGCCGAGCGGGTGAACAGCGTCACTTCCGCGCCCATGGCCTTGGCGAACTTGATGCCCATGTGGCCGAGGCCGCCCATGCCGAGAATGCCGACCTTGTCACCGGCCTTGACGCCGTAGTGCTTGAGCGGCGAGTAAGTGGTGATGCCGGCGCAGAGAATCGGTGCAGCGCTGGCCAGAGCCAGTTTCTCGGGGATGCGCACAACGAAGTGTTCGCTGACAACGATGCTGTCGGAGTAACCGCCCATGGTGTTGCTGCCATCGACCCGGTCCGGGGTGGCGTAAGTCATGGTCGGGCCTTCGAGGCAATATTGCTCGAGGTTCGCCTGGCAGGCTTCGCAGCTGCGGCAGGAATCGACCATGCAGCCGACGCCGACCAGATCGCCTACCTTGTGACGGGTGACATTCGCACCAACAGCGGTGACTTTTCCGACGATCTCATGGCCGGGCATCAGCGGATAAACGGCGATTCCCCATTCGTTGCGTGCCTGATGGATGTCGGAATGGCAGACGCCGCAGTAGAGAATTTCGATCGCCACGTCGTCGGCGCGCGGGCTGCGGCGTTCGAATTTCATCGGGGCGAGGGGAGTGGTGGCCGATTGGGCGGCATAGCCGATGGCGGTGTACATGGGTGACCTCGCAAAAACAGTGACAAGTGAGGCGGTGAATTCTGGCCGCCAGAGGCGGGGGCGGCCATGACGATTTCTCCGGGTCTCATGCCTAATCCTCCGGCATGCGGGTTTCGGCGATCGCATTGGCCAGCGGATCTGCGATGATGTTTTCATCCCCTTTTCCGTGAATTTTACGAAGACCTATTCGATGCAGTTGACCCGTCATCTTGATGCCAATGCCCGGCTGGTTTCGCTGATCGAACCGCTGGCGCTGCGCGATGGCTACAGCCAGACCGGCCTGCCCGGTGTGCAGATTTTGCGCGCCAGTTGCGACGTCGCCCGTGGCCCGCATATCTACGAGCCGAGCCTGATGATCATCGCCCAGGGCAGCAAACTGGCGTTCCTCGGCCCACGGACCATGGAATATGGCGCCGGGCATTACCTGATCCAGGCGCTGCCGGTGCCGTTCGAATGCGAAACCTTTGCCTTGCCCGATGCGCCATTGCTCGGTGTGTCGGTGGCGATCGATCGTGTCCTGCTCGGCGAACTGGTGCTGGCCATGGGGCTGGCGCCGGGGCGGCATATTCCGGCGCAGACGCCGGAGTCGATGACCTCGGTGGTGCTCGACGATGGGATGCGCGGTTGTGTCGAACGGCTGCTCAGCTGTCTGCACGATCCGCTGGAATGCCAGATTCTCGGCCCTGCGCGGGTTCGCGAATTATTGTTCGTCGCGCTGCGCGGGCCGCAAGCGGATGTGTTGCGGGCGTTGGTCGAGCAACAAGGGCAATTCGCTCGGGTGGCGGCGTCGATCAGCCATCTGCATGCGCATTACACCGAGCCGCTGAATGTCGAGACTTTGGCCGGTTGCGCGAACATGAGCGTGTCGACGTTTCATGAGCATTTCAAACGCAGCACGCTGTTGTCGCCGGTGCAGTATCTGAAGCGTTTACGTTTGTTGAAGGCGCAGACGCTGCTGGTGGCGGAGGGGCTGGGTGTCGCGCAGGTGGCGCATCGGGTGGGGTATCAGAGCACGTCGCAATTCAGTCGCGAATACAAGCGCTACTTCGAACGCAGCCCGGGGGATGAGCGCGCTGCCTGATCCGCTGAAGATCCCCTGTAGGAGTGAGCCTGCTCGCTCCCACAGTTGTTTTGTAGTGTCAGAGGAATTTTGGGCAACAAAAAGGCCCCCATTTCGGGAGCCTTGTGTTCAGCGTTTCGACTTACATGTTCGGGTAAGTCGGGCCGCCGGCGCCTTCCGGCGCGACCCAGGTGATGTTCTGCGCAGGGTCCTTGATGTCACAGGTCTTGCAGTGCACGCAGTTCTGGGCGTTGATCTGGAAGCGCTTCTCGCCGTCTTCCTTGGTGATCACTTCGTATACGCCGGCCGGGCAGTAGCGCTGCGCCGGTTCGTCGTACAGCGGCAGGTTTTTGCTGATCGGGATGCTCGGATCGGTCAGCTTCAAGTGGCACGGCTGCTCTTCTTCGTGGTTGGTGCCGGAGATGAACACCGAGCTGAGTTTGTCGAAACTCAGTTTGCCGTCAGGTTTCGGGTAGTCGATCTTCTTGCAGTCGGCCGCGAGCTTGAGGCAGGCGTAATCCGGCTTGGTGTCGCGCAGGGTGAATGGCAGTTTGCCGCCGAAGATGTTCTGGTCCAGCCAGTTGAAACCACCGCCGATGATCGCGCCGTACTTGTGAATCGCCGGGCCGAAGTTACGGCTGGCGAACAGTTCTTCGTGCAGCCAGCTGTTCTTGAATGCGTCGACGTAAGTGGTCAGTTCGACGGTGCAATCCTGCTCGGCGAACAGCGCATCTGCCACCGATTCCGCCGCGAGCATGCCGGACTTCATCGCGGTGTGGCTGCCTTTGATCTTGGCGAAGTTCAGGGTGCCGAGGTCGCAACCGATCAGCGCGCCGCCCTTGAAGACCATTTTCGGCAGCGAGTTCAGGCCGCCCTTGGCGATGGCGCGAGCGCCGTAGCTGACGCGCTTGCCGCCTTCCAGATATTGCTTGAGCACCGGGTGATGCTTGAGGCGCTGGAACTCATCGAACGGCGACAGGTAAGTGTTGCTGTAGGACAGGTCGACGATCAGACCGACTACCACCTGATTGTTTTCCAGGTGATAGAGGAACGAGCCGCCGGTGTTCTCGGTGCCCATGATGTCCAGCGGCCAACCGGCGGTGTGCACCACCAGGCCCGGCTGATGCTTGGCCGGGTCGATTTCCCAGATTTCTTTCAGGCCGATGCCGTAGTGCTGAACGTCCGCATCGCTGTCGAGGTTGTAGCGTTTGATCAGTTGCTTGCCGATGTGGCCACGGCAGCCTTCGGCGAACAGCGTGTATTTGCCACGCAGTTCCATGCCAGGGGTGTACAGGCCTTCTTTCGGATGGCCTTCGCGGTCGACGCCCAGATCACCGGTGATGATCCCGCGCACTACGCCGTTTTCATCGATCAGCGCTTCCTGAGCGGCGAAGCCCGGGTAGATTTCCACACCGAGGTTTTCCGCCTGCTGAGCCAGCCAGCGGCACAGGTTGCCCAGGGAGATGATGTAGTTGCCTTCGTTGTGCATGGTCTTGGGCACAAAGAAGTCAGGAATCTTCTGCGCGCTGTCAGCGTTTTTCAGCACGAAAATGTCATCGCGTGTGACGGGCGTGTTCAGCGGCGCGCCGAGCTCTTTCCAGTCCGGGAACAGTTCGTTCAGGGCGCGGGGTTCGAATACCGCACCGGAGAGGATGTGTGCACCGACTTCGGAGCCTTTTTCGACCACGCAGACGCTGATTTCCTTACCGGCGTCAGCGGCCTTCTGCTTCAAGCGGCAGGCGGCGGACAGACCAGCGGGGCCGGCACCGACGATGACGACGTCGAATTCCATGTATTCGCGTTCCACAGGCTATCTCCTACTCAAGGCTCAACAGTTTTTTTTCTAATATGGAGGTTTGATCTCGCATCCGTATTGCCTTTACGTTAACGTCAAAGGGAATATTGGCGAATCCACCTTTCTCTCTAGGCGGCGCATTATATCTACACCACTCCGAGCGTCCAATACAAACGTTTGTTTGAATCGCCTCCAGCCCTGATAAATCAAAGAAGCGCGGCTTATGACAGGGCATTTTGGCGTATTGACCAGAATGGGCGTTCCGGTCAAGATACGGGCGGTTTTGCGCTCGCCGTAGGCAGACTGGCGGTTTCAAGAGCACCTCTAAAGACAGGGCACAGGCAGTAGACGGTGATGCGCAGCGCAAGTCCGGCGCGCAGTTTACACAGCGTGAGAATGAATGACCCGACAGTCACCCCTGACGAACGGTCACCTCCCTTCGCGAAGTGAATCACCTCACATTCAAGCCGGCGTTTTTAGAGGTGCCCTTGTCGCCCGATGAGCATCATCCGCCAGGTTCGCCTAGGCGACTTTCTTTTCACCGGAGAGTAACGAGGAATCCATGAAGGTTCTTGTAGCTGTCAAACGCGTTGTGGATTACAACGTCAAGGTCCGCGTCAAGGCGGACAATTCCGGCGTCGACCTCGCCAACGTCAAGATGTCGATGAACCCATTCTGCGAAATCGCCGTGGAAGAAGCCGTACGCCTGAAAGAGAAGGGCGTTGCGACTGAAATCGTCGTCGTCTCCATCGGCCCGACCACCGCTCAGGAGCAGCTGCGTACCGCACTGGCTCTGGGTGCCGATCGCGCCATCCTCGTCGAATCCGCTGAAGACCTGACCTCGCTGGCCGTGGCCAAGCTGCTCAAGGCTGTTGTCGACAAGGAACAGCCGCAGCTGGTGATTCTTGGCAAACAGGCGATCGACAGCGACAACAACCAGACCGGCCAGATGCTCGCGGCACTCAGCGGCTACGGTCAGGGCACCTTCGCTTCGAAAGTCGAAGTCTCCGGCGACAGCGTTGCCGTGACCCGCGAAATCGACGGCGGCGCGCAGACCGTTTCGCTGAAACTGCCGGCCATCGTCACCACCGACCTGCGTTTGAACGAGCCGCGCTACGCGACCCTGCCAAACATCATGAAAGCCAAGAAGAAGCCTCTCGAAGTGCTGACTCCGGACGCTTTGGGCGTTTCCACCGCCTCCACCAACAAGACCCTGAAAGTCGAAGCGCCGGCTGCACGCAGCGCGGGCATCAAGGTCAAGTCGGTGGCTGAACTGGTTGAAAAACTCAAGAACGAAGCGAAGGTAATCTAAATGACTATCTTGGTTATTGCTGAACACGACAATAAAGTGCTGGCCCCGGCCACGCTGAACACCGTGGCTGCGGCTGCCAAAATCGGCGGCGACATCCACGTTCTGGTAGCAGGTCAGGGCGCAGGCCCGGTGGCCGAAGCCGCGGCTAAAATCGCTGGCGTGAGCAAAGTCCTGAATGCTGACAACGCCGCTTACGCGCATCAGCTGCCGGAAAACGTTGCTCCTCTGGTTGCAGAGTTGGGCAAGAATTACAGCCACATTCTGGCTGCCGCCACTTCCAACGGCAAAAACATCCTGCCGCGCGTTGCTGCTGCGCTGGACGTTGACCAGATCTCCGAGATCATCTCGGTCGAAAGCGCTGACACTTTCAAGCGCCCGATCTACGCCGGTAACGCCATCGCCACCGTGCAATCGACCGCCGCGATCAAAGTGATCACCGTGCGTGCCACCGGTTTCGATCCGGTTGCTGCTGAAGGTGGTTCGGCTGCCGTTGAAGCCGTTGGCGCTGCGCACGACGCCGGTACCTCGAGCTTCGTCAGCGAAGAGCTGGCCAAGTCCGACCGTCCTGAGCTGACCGCTGCCAAGATCGTCGTTTCCGGCGGTCGCGGCATGCAGAACGGTGACAACTTCAAACACCTGTACGCGCTGGCCGACAAGCTCGGCGCTGCTGTTGGCGCTTCGCGCGCTGCGGTCGACGCAGGTTTCGTACCGAACGACATGCAGGTCGGTCAGACCGGCAAGATCGTTGCGCCACAGCTGTACATCGCCGTCGGTATCTCCGGCGCGATCCAGCATCTGGCCGGCATGAAAGACTCCAAAGTGATCGTTGCGATCAACAAGGACGAAGAAGCGCCGATCTTCCAGGTGGCCGATTACGGTCTCGTGGCGGATCTGTTCGAAGCAGTACCTGAGCTGGAGAAGCTGGTCTAATCCGGCGGCTTCACTTATAAAGAGCCCGGCCTGTTGGTCGGGCTTTTTTTTGTTTCGAATTTCAAGCGGGAGCGTTTTGCCATGGATCTGCGTTGCGGATGGTTGTTGGGATGGTTGCTGTTGCCAGGTTTGGCCATGGCCGCTGGCAAGTGCGAGCGCCTGGTCGTCACCGGCAGCCCGGACGCGCCGCCGTACTTGTGGCAGGACCCGCAAAACCCCAAGCGCTTGATCGGTGCCAGTGCTGACTTGTTGCAGCAAGTGGCCAAGGATCTGGGCATCAAAGTCGACCTGCTGTATGCCGGCAAACGCTCGCAGGCCCTCGATGAAGTGCGCAGCGGGCGCATGGACATGCTGACCGACGCGCCGCTGACCGTGAATGAACTGGAAAACTTCGACTTCATTCATCCGCCACTGCTGGAAAACGATTATCTGGTGTGGACGCGCAAAGGCTCGACGCTGATCTATGCCGAGGCCAGCGATCTGAAAGGCCATGCCGGCGCGGTGTCGGAAAAGTCTCGGATGACCCAGGCATTCGGCACTTTCGCCGAGCAGAATCTGACCCTGACCCGCACAGCCAACCTTACCGAGGCACTACAGAAGTTGCTGTTGGGCGAGGTGGAATATGTCCTCGCCGGACGTTACTCAGGCTTGGCCGCCGCTCAGACATTGGGCATGACCAGCGATCTGTTGGCGTTTGAACAACCCATCGACCGGCCGGGTCTGTTCCTCGCGGTTTCGCATAACTCGGCCTGCAACGATCCGTGGTTGCGCGGACAGCTCGCCAAAAAGATGACAGAATTGCCCGCGTCCGGACTGACGGAAGCCGCGCTGCAACGCAACATCGAGCGCTGGAAGGCGCAACAGCAACAGCCGCCACAACCTGTCAGTGCCCCAAAACAGTAGGGATTCTTAGTGAGTATTCGACCTCTTTTCGCGGCTGTGGCCGTTCTGGCCCTGGCCGGGTGCGCATCCGATCCGGCACCCAGTGAACAAATGCGTTTGACCGAACAAGCCATCGTGCAGGCCAAGGCAGTCGGCGCCACCGCTGACGAAGTGCCGGAAATGCAACTGGCCGAAACAAAATACAACCGCGCCAAAGCCAGCATGGCCGACGAGTCCTATCGCAACGCGCGCATGCGTGCCGAGCAGGCCGAACTGGATGCACGTCTGGCCGAGGCCAAGGTGCTGACGAAAAAAAGTGAAGAACAGCTGAATGTGCTCAATACCCGCATTGTCCGCCTGCGCAAGCAGCTGCAACTGGGGGAAGCACAATGAGCCTCAAGTCCAATGCTCTCGGCATTCTGCTTCTTGCCGGTTGCGCCAGCCTGTACGGCTGCGCCGGCCAGCACAGCGAGGCGGCGCTGCAACAGGCTGGCGCTGATTTCCAGAAGGTCAAGGAAGATTCCAACGTCCTGCGCATCGCGCCGAAAGACGTGATCCGCGCCGGCGAATCCCTGGCCCGCGCCGATCGACTGTCGACCTATTGGGGCAGCGGTGCCGACGTGGTGCATTACGCCTACCTGAGCCAGCGCTACAGCGAAATCGCCCGCGAGCACACCAACCAGGCGCTCAACGAGGAACGCGCAGCCAAGCTCGAGCTTGAGCGTCAGCGTCTGCAACTGGCCCTGCGCGAATCGAAACTGCTCAGCGTGCAGCAACAAGGCAAGTGGCTGGAGGAACAGATCGTCGCGCTGGCGACCACGCAGACTGATCGCGGCCTGGTGATGACCCTCGGCGACGTGTTGTTCGACACCGGCCAGGCGGAACTGAAAAACTCGGCCAACCGCGTCGTGCTGAAGATCGTCCAGTTCCTGCAACTGAACCCCAAGCGAGTGGTGCGCATTGAGGGTTACACCGACAGCACTGGTGGCCGACAGGAAAACCTCAAACTGTCCCGCGATCGCGCGCAATCGGTGGCTGACGTGCTGGTCGATCTGGGTATCGACGAAAAACGCATTCAGGTCGAAGGTTACGGCGACCAGTTCCCGGTCGATGCCAACGCCTCCGAGCGTGGACGGGCGCAGAACCGCCGCGTAGAAATCGTGTTCTCTGACGAAAAAGGCCAGCTCGGCGCCGCCCGCTGAGGGCTGCGTCTCTGGAAAGCCCGGACTGTCATGCAGTGCCGGGCTTTTTTGTGTCTGTCGATTGCCGCGCAAAACCGTACAGATGGGGCAGACACCGCACTGTACGGTCGAGTAATCTGGCAACTGTCCCAGTACACTTCTAAACTGTTCCGGTATTGTTTCAGACAAGAATAAAACGCCCGTGAAATCGAGTGCTGCGTCATGACCAATCTCTTGCTCTACCAACGTATTGCTCAGCAACTGGCCGAAGACATCCGCCGTGGTGTCTATCAACCGGGGGAGCGCGTGCCTTCGGTGCGCAAGATGAGTTCGCAGCTCAACGTCAGCCATGCGACGGTGTTGCAGGCGTATGCCAACCTTGAGGATCAGGGCCTGATCCGCGCCCGGCCACAGTCGGGTTACTACGTACACCAGACCCCCGCGCTGACCGCGCCCACGCCGGACATTGCCCGGGTCGAACGGCCGGGGCTGGTGACGCGCAGCAGCATCATTCAGCAGGTATTGGTCGAATCCCGCCGCGAAGGCGTGTTTCCGCTGGGCGCTGCGGTGCCGAGTGTCGATTATCTGCCGGTGCGCGCGCTGCATCAGCAACTGGCCAAGGTCACCCGGTTTCACAGCCCACGGGCGTTCAGCTACATGTTCAGCCCCGGCTTCGAACCGCTGCGCCGGCAAGTGGCGATCCGCATGCGTGACGCCGGCGTGGTGGTCGATCCATCGGAAGTGGTGATCACCCACGGCTGTGTCGACGCCTTGCAGATGTCGTTGCGCGTGCTGACCCGGCCGGGCGATCTGATCGCAGCCGAATCGCCGACCTATTACGGCCTGCTGCAACTGGCCGATCTGCTCGGCCTGAAAGTCATCGAAATCCCCAGCGATCCCGCCACCGGCATGAGTCTGGAAGCCTTGCAACTGGCCGCCAACCAGTGGTCGATCAAGGCGCTGGTGCTGACCACGCGCCTGAGCAACCCCCTCGGCGGGACCATGCCGGAAGAGCGGCAGAAACAGTTGTTGCGTCTGGCCTCGGATTTCGACATTCAGATTGTCGAAGACGATATCTACGGCGAACTGATGTTCGAACAGGGCCGCACCAAAGCGCTGAAAGCCTACGACCGCCTGGATCGGGTGATCTACTGCTCGAGCTTCTCCAAAACCCTGTCACCGGGTGTGCGCATCGGCTGGATGATCGCCGGCAAATACCAGCAGGAAATTCAGCGCCTGCAAACTTTCAGCACCCATTCGGCGTGCAGCGTTACGCAGATGGCGATTGCCGCGTATCTGGAAAACGGCGGTTATGACCGGCATTTACGCTATATCCGCCAGGAATACCGGAAGAACCTCAGCGCCTTCCAGCTGGCGGTGCAGCAGCACTTCCCCGAGGGCACGCAAATGTCCCGGCCCACGGGCGGTTTCATACTCTGGGTGAGCTTGCCGGGGCGGGTCAACACTCAGGAATTGCATGTCCGCGCGCTGCAACAAGGCATCAGCATCGCGCCGGGGCTGATCTTCAGTAACACCGAGCAGTTCAACCACTGTATCCGCCTCAACTGCGGCATCCCGTGGAACCGCGAAGCGGAGCGGGCGCTGATGACGCTGGGTCTGTTGGCCACCCAACTGTGTCAGGAAACCGCTGGCGGATTCTGAACGGGGAGGGCGCTGAGGCTTGTCATGTGACGCACAACAGGCGAGCATGTGGCCCTCTGCCGTTAGTTCGTTGGGTCCATGAAAGCGATTGTTCCTGCCGCGTGGGTATTGCTGGGTTTGCTGATGGTCGGTCAGGCACCGGGTGCTATGGCGGCCGCAGCCCAGGAAAAACCGGCAGCGACCAGTACCACGAACAAAGCCACCAAAACCGCGGCTCCGGCAAAAAAAGCCCAGGCGAAAAAAAACGCCACGGTGAAGAAGCGCCGCCCGGTGGCCTCGAAATCGAAACCCGCCAGCGAAGTGGCCAAGACCAAATTGCCGCCGGCAAAACTCGATCTCAGCCTGCCCAAGGATATGGTTGAAGAGTTGAAGCCGCAGGGCACCGTTGAGCTGCCCAAACGCGAGGCGATCCTGCCGCAGATGTTTGGCGAGAAAGATAACGGCTTCCAGCTCAACGGCCGTTTGCTCAGCAACGAAATGCAGTTGCAACTGCGCAACGAAGCGCGACGCGATGTGGAAGGTGCGGCGCTGGATTTCGAATTCAAGCAATAGATGCGGCCCTCTGCGACGCCCAGATCAGACGCTTCGTCGGAGACTGCCCAGTCACTTTTACTTATCGTTGAAAACCCGCTCGTAGCAATTTGAAACAGTCGTTTTAGCGGTTACTCTGTTTCCCGTCTCTTTACACATCGCCCGTCGCGAGGATCTGTTCGTCATGAAATGCCGTGAAGGCTGTGGCGCTTGCTGCATTGCCCCCTCCATCAGTTCGCCGATCCCCGGCATGCCCGATGGCAAACCCGCTGGCGAACGTTGCGTGCAACTGTCGGTCGATAACCTGTGCAGCATTTTCGGCCGTCCGGAACGTCCGGCTGTGTGCTCGGGCTTCGCTGCGGATGTCGAGGTGTGCGGCAGCAGTTCGCAAGAAGCGATCAGATTGATCGGCTGGTGGGAGCAGATGACGGCGGCGTGATGTGTTCACCAACGGAACTTCAACAATAAGGAATAACACTATGGGTTCGCTGCACCGTATCGCTGTGTTGTGTGGTCTGACTGCCGTACTTGCCACTTCGGTCGCCCAGGCAGAAGACTGGAAAGTGGCGAAGAACGAAGACGGCATCAAGGTTTCCCTGAGCGAAATACCCGGTTCGGACTATAAGTCCTACCAAGGCGTCGCGCTGATGAAAACCACTGTCGCCAAACTGCGCGCCTTGCAGGAAGACGTCTCCGGCGCCTGCGCGTGGATTCACGAATGCAAGAGCCAGAAACTGCTCAAGCATGAAGGCGACCTGAGCTGGACCTATTCGCAATTCAACACGCCATGGCCGGTGACCCCGCGTGATTCGGTGCTGAAGATCACCACGGTTGAAGGCGCCGATGGCAGCCTGACCCGTAATCTTGAAGGCGTACCGACTTATCTGCCGGAAGAAAAAGGCTTCGTGCGGGTCCAGCAAGTCAAAGGCTTCTGGAAGTTCGTGCCTAAGGGCGATCAGGTTGAAGTGACCTACCAGGTGCATACTGAGCCGGGCGGTAGCGTGCCGGCCATGGTCGCCAACAAGTTCGTGGTCGATGCGCCATTCAATACCCTGAAAGCGCTGAAACAACGCGCCGAGAAATAATCAATTCGCTGTAAGCAAAACGCCCCGATCGCTTCGGGGCGTTTTGTTTTGTCTCTAAATTGTATTTCCAGATATGCGTTGCACGAAATTTTCACAAAGTCTCCAAGACAATTCGCCCGCACTTGTTGCCTGCCATTGTGCTGTCAGCCCTTTCAATCCAAGTCTCGAAGAGCAGGGCAGTAATCAATGGCAATGGTGTGAACGATCGTGCAACATTTGCGCACCGCGCACGCCCCGGGGTCTGGACTGACCAATAGAGGGCCTGGCGCCGCTGTATTTTTGCAACTTCAACTTCCAATGGGTCCTAAAACGACATGGCAAACCCGGACGCCCTGAATCAGCAGCGATCTTCTGCTCGCCTGCTGCAACCGACCGTCAAATCGCATCTGGCCTACACGCTGCTGTGCGCACTGGTCATGATGGTCATGTTTTCCGCGCTGCGCCTCGCGCTGCTGGTCTACAACCGCGAGATGATCCTCGACACGCCGGCCGCGACCTTCCTTGAAGCGTTCGTCAACGGTCTGCGTTTCGACCTGCGCCTGGTGGTGTACCTGTGCATTCCGCTGGTGCTGGCACTGTTCAGTGCCCGGGCCATGGCCGCGCGCGGTTTCTTCCGTCTGTGGCTGACCGTCGCGTCGAGCATCGCGCTGTTCCTCGGCCTGATGGAAATGGACTTCTACCGCGAGTTTCACCAGCGCCTCAATGGTCTGGTGTTCCAGTACGTGAAAGAAGACCCGAAAACCGTAATGAGCATGCTCTGGTACGGTTTTCCGGTGGTGCGCTACGTGCTGGCATGGGTAATCGGCACGGTCATTCTGACCCTGGCGTTCAAAGGCGCCGACCGCGCCACCCGCCCGCGCGGACCGTTCAGCGGCGGCAGCGTCAGCTCCCGTCAGGTTGCGCCGTGGTACACCCGCCTGGCGGTGTTCGTGGTCTGCCTGCTGATCTGCGTCGTCGCCGCTCGCGGCACCTTGCGTCAAGGCCCGCCGATGCGTTGGGGTGACGTCTACACCACCGATTCCAACTTCGCCAACCAGCTCGGCCTCAACGGCACGCTGTCGCTGATCGCCGCGGCCAAGGCGCGCATGGGCGAAGACCGCGACAACATCTGGAAAGCCACGCTGCCGCAGGAACAGGCGCAGCAAGTGGTGCGCGACATGTTGCTGATGCCCGACGACAAACTGGTCGATGCCGATATCGCCGCTGTTCGCCGCGACTACCTGCCGCCGGCCGACAAGACCCTGCCGATCAAGAACGTCGTGGTGATCCTGATGGAAAGCATGGCCGGTCACTCGGTCGGTGCTTTGGGCGCGCCGGGCAATATCACCCCGTACCTGGACAAGCTGTCGAAGGAAGGTCTGCTGTTCGACCGTTTCTTCTCCAACGGCACCCACACCCACCAGGGCATGTTCGCGACCATGGCCTGCTTCCCCAACCTGCCAGGTTTCGAATACCTGATGCAGACCCCGGAAGGCAGCCACAAACTGTCCGGCCTGCCGCAGCTGCTCAGCGCCCGCGACTATGACGACGTCTACGTCTACAACGGCGACTTCGCCTGGGATAACCAGTCGGGCTTCTTCAGCAACCAGGGCATGACCAACTTCGTTGGCCGCAACGACTTCGTCAATCCGGTGTTCTCCGATCCGACCTGGGGCGTTTCCGACCAGGACATGTTCGATCGTGGCCTGCAGGAACTGAAGGCGCGGGAAAACGGCAAGCCGTTCTACGCATTGCTGCAAACACTGTCCAACCACACGCCGTACGCCTTGCCGACGCCATTGCCGGTCGAGCGCGTCACTGACCGTGGCAGCCTCAACGAACACCTGACCGCCATGCGCTACTCCGATTGGGCGCTCGGCCAGTTCTTCGAGAAGGCGCGCAAAGAGAAGTATTTCAACGAAACCCTGTTCGTCATCGTCGGCGACCACGGCTTCGGCAACGAGCGCCAGATCACCGAAATGGACCTGGGCCGCTTCAACGTGCCGATGCTGATGATCGCCCCGGGCATCCAGCAGAAGTTCGGTACCCGCGACCACACCGTGGGCACGCAGATCGACATCGTGCCGACCATCATGGGCCGTCTCGGTGGCGAAGTGCGTCACCAGTGCTGGGGCCGCGACCTGCTCAACCTGCCGCAGGGCGACACCGGTTTTGGCGTGATCAAGCCTTCGGGCAGCGAGCAGACCACCGCCATCGTCACCGCCGATGAGATTCTGGTACTGCCGCGTGACAAGGACATGGGGCCGAAAATCTGGAAATATCAGCTTGGCGCCAACCCGCACGCCGAAGTTGTGCCGGACGCGCCGCGCACTGCCGAACTCAAACTCAAACTTGAAGCGTTCCTGCAAACCGCGACCAAGAGCCTGCTCGATAACACCGCCGGTGTCATTCACGGCAAGCCGGACTGATCACTCCTTAAAGTCCACGCAATAAAAAGAGGCCCTTGAAAAAGGGCCTCTTTTTTTACAGCTTCAAATCGTCATATCTTGCCGAGTAACAACAGCACCAGCAGCACGACCAACACCACGCCGATAATGCCCGACGGGCCATAACCCCAACTTCTGGAGTGCGGGAAGACCGGTAGACCACCGATCAGCAACAGGATCAGGATGATGATTAGAATTGTGCCCATGGGTGATTTCCTTGTTCAGAGTCTGGAAGAGTCTTGATGCTCAGTGGGCAGCTGGAGAGCAACTAAATTCCAGCCGGCTTACATGTTCCGACTTGCGCCGATGAAAAATAATTCAATGTTTTTTTAATGTATTTGGATTGCTCTGTTATTTCCTTTAAAGCAGAAAAGCAAAAGATCGCAGCCTTCGGCAGCTCCTACAGGAGACCATCCCGAAAACGATGACGGCAGGAATCTTTTGATCCTCCATTCAGCAACTGGATGGAGCGTGGGCGAACGAAGTTCCTTCGCTACACTCGGCGCATCTCTCCCGGAACAACAAGGCTGTCCGCTATGCAAAATCGCATGATGATCACTGGTGCAGGCTCAGGCCTGGGTCGCGAAATCGCCCTGCGCTGGGCCCGTGAAGGCTGGCGGCTGGCCTTGTCCGATGTCAGTGAACCCGGCCTGCAGGAAACCCTGAAACTGGTGCGCGAGGCGGGCGGTGATGGTTTCATCCAGCGCTGCGACGTGCGCGATTACAGCCAGCTCACCGCATTCGCCCAGGCCTGCGAGGAGAAGCTCGGCGGCATCGACATCATCGTCAACAATGCCGGCGTCGCCTCGGGCGGATTCTTCAGCGAGTTGTCGCTGGAAGACTGGGACTGGCAGATCGCGATCAACCTGATGGGTGTGGTCAAGGGCTGCAAGGCGTTCCTGCCGCTGCTGGAACAGAGCAAGGGCAAGATCATCAACATCGCCTCCATGGCTGCGTTGATGCAAGGCCCGGCAATGAGCAACTACAACGTGGCCAAGGCCGGCGTAGTGGCGTTGTCGGAAAGTCTGCTGATCGAACTGGCGCAACAGGAAGTGGCGGTGCATGTGGTTTGCCCATCGTTCTTCCAGACCAACTTGCTCGATTCTTTCCGTGGCCCGACCCCGGCCATGAAAGCCCAGGTCGGCAAGTTGCTGGAAAGTTCGCCGATCAGTGCCGCCGACATCGCTGACTACATCTATCAGCAAGTCGCCGCCGGCGAATTCCTGATTCTGCCTCACGAACAAGGGCGCATGGCTTGGGCGATCAAGCAAAAGAATCCGCAACTGCTCTACAACGAGATGACTTCCATGGCCGAGAAAATGCGCGCCAAGGCCAAACAAAACAACGCTTGATCTTGTTCGATTCCCGCCGCGTCGTTAGGGTGGCCGCCACGGTCACCCTGTCGAGACGCCTCCATGCTCAATTACTTGTGGTTCTTCCTTGCGGCGCTGTTTGAAATCGCCGGCTGTTTTGCCTTCTACATGTGGCTGCGCCAGGGCAAGAGTGCGTTATGGGTGATTCCCGCGTTGCTCAGCCTGACCCTGTTCGCGCTGTTGCTGACCCGTGTTGAAGCGGCCTACGCCGGGCGCGCCTATGCCGCGTATGGCGGGATCTACATCGTTGCTTCGATTGGCTGGCTGGCGGTGGTCGAGCGGGTGCGTCCGCTGGGCTCGGACTGGATTGGCATGGCGCTGTGCGTGGTCGGTGCCAGCATCATTCTGTTCGGGCCGCGCTTTTCCGCCGCCTGAGGCGTTTGTGCGAAGCGTCTGACAGCTGTGGGCGTGGGCAGCTGTAGGGCAAGACTGATTTGCTCGTCGTGGATTGTGAAGACGCTGTAAGCCGCGCATCTTCAGGGTTTGCCAGTCCTGAAGGATGAATCCCATGCTTGTACTCAGCCGTGTGGTCGGTGAGTTGATTTCAATCGGAGACGACATCACCCTGCGTGTTCTGTCGGTCAACGGCTCCAGCGTGCGCTTCGGCGTCGAGGCGCCGAAAAAGGTCCATGTACACCGCGCCGAGGTCTATGACCGGATCAAGCGCAAGGAGGCAGCGGCGAAGGCTGGCTGACGGTTTCAGTCGAATAGATGCTTGGGTACGTCGTGCTTGAGCATCAGCTGGCACTGTTCGCTTTCCGGGTCGAACACGATCAATGCCTGGCCTTTGGTCAATGCCTGGCGCACGCGCAGCACGCGGGTCTCCAGCGGGGTGTCATCGCCGTTGTCGGTACCGTCGCGGGTGACGAAATCCTCGATCAGGCGGGTGAGGGTGTCGACTTCAAGCGCGTCGTGGGGAATGAGCATGGGCACCTCGGTCAAATCAATGTCGGGATGCTACGGGGAATGGGTTTCGTCTGCCAGTTCTGTATCGGTCTTGCCGGCCCATTCGCGAGCAGGCTCGCTCCCACATTTGAAAGCGATCCCCTGTGGGAGCGAGCCTGCTCGCGAAAGCGATTATCTGTTCACCGAAGGCTCAACTGTCAGAACGCTGCCCCACCAGACTGTCCACCGGCGGCACGCGGGTTTCGCTTTCCATCTGCGTGTCATGCTCGATCTGATGGCTGAAACGATCCAGTGAAGCATTGGCCGGCGCCGCATCGCTGGCGAAGACCGGCGGGCTGAGAATGTACGCGCCGAGCAAGCGACTGAGCGCCGCCAGACTGTCGATGTGCGTGCGTTCGTAGCCGTGGGTGGCATCGCAGCCGAAAGCGAGCAGGGCGGTGCGAATGTCGTGGCCGGCGGTGACCGCCGAGTGCGCATCGCTGAAGTAATAGCGGAACATGTCACGGCGCACCGGCAATTCGTGTTCATCGGCCAGACGCAACAGATGCCGCGACAGGTGATAGTCATACGGCCCGCCCGAATCCTGCATCGCCACGCTCACCGCGTGTTCGCTGGAATGCTGGCCGGGGGCGACCGGTGCGATGTCGATGCCGACAAACTCACTGACGTCCCACGGCAATGCCGCCGCTGCACCGCTGCCGGTTTCCTCGGTGATGGTGAACAGTGGATGGCAATCGATGTTCAGTTCCTGGCCGCTGTCGACAATTGCCTTCAGTGCCGCGAGCAATGCGGCAACACCGGCCTTGTCGTCGAGGTGGCGGGCGCTGATATGGCCGCTTTCGGTGAACTCCGGCAGCGGATCGAAGGCCACCACGTCGCCGACATGAATGCCCAGCGATTCGCAATCGGCTTTGGTCGTGCAGTAGGCGTCCAGCCGCAGCTCGACATGATCCCAACTGATCGGCATTTCATCGACCTGGGTGTTGAACGCATGCCCGGACGCCATCAGCGGCAGCACGCTGCCGCGAATCACCCCGGTGTCGGTAAACAGGCTGACCCGGCTGCCCTCGGCAAAGCGGCTTGACCAGCAACCGACCGGGGCGAGGGTCAGGCGACCGTTGTCTTTCACCGCACGCACAGCGGCGCCGATGGTGTCCAGATGCGCCGATACCGCGCGGTCAGGGCTGCTCTTTTTGCCCTTCAACGTCGCGCGAATGGTGCCGCGCCGGGTCATTTCGAACGGAATGCCCAGCTCTTCAAGACGCTCGGCGACATAGCGCACGATGGTGTCGGTGAACCCGGTAGGGCTGGGAATGGCGAGCATTTCCAGCAGGACTTTTTGCAGGTAAGCCAGATCCGGTTCAGGGATTTGTGGGGTCATGGTCATGGAAACTCCTGATGGGTTGAGCACACCGATGGTTTCGATGAGGAAAATTGGTGGTGACGTTCAGGGCCTCTTCGCGAGCAGGCTCGCTCCCACATTTGGAATGCATTCCCCTGTGGGAGCGAGCCTGCTCGCGAAGGCGTCAGCCGGAACAACGATGGTTCAAGAGACAGCCGGCTGACTATGTGGAAACAACAGATCGACAAAGCGTTCCGCCGTCGGCTGCGGTTCGTGGTTGGCGAGGCCGGCGCGTTCGTTGGCTTCGATGAACACGTACTCGGGCTGATCCGCCGCCCGCACCATCAGATCGAGCCCGACCATTGGAATGTCCAGCGCCCGCGCCGCACGCACTGCCGCGTCGACCAGCGTTGGATGAAGAATGTCGGTCACGTCTTCCAGCGTCCCACCGGTGTGCAGGTTGGCCGTGCGCCGCACGAACAGATGCTCGCCGGCCGGCAGGATGCTGCTGTAGTCGTAGCCGGCCGCGTGCAGCGTGCGTTGGGTTTCGTGGTCCAGCGGAATCTTGCTTTCGCCACTGGTGGCCGCTTGCCGGCGGCGGCTCTGCGCTTCGATCAGCGCACCAATCGAATGCTGACCATCGCCGACCACTTCGGCGGGCTTGCGAATCGCCGCCGCAACCACTTCAAAGCCGATCACTACGATGCGCAGATCAAGACCTTCGTGGAAGCTCTCCAGCAGCACGCGACTGTCGAACTGCTTCGCCGTTTCGATGGCCTTCTGCACTTCTTCGATGGTGCGCAGATCCACGGCGACGCCGTGGCCCTGTTCGCCATCGAGAGGTTTGACTACCACCCGTTGGTGTTCATCGAGGAAGGCCAGGTTGTCGTCGGCATTGCCCGCCAGTTGCTGTGCCGGCAGTTTCAGGCCGGCGGCTTTGAGCACCTTGTGGGTCAGGCTCTTGTCCTGGCACAAGGTCATGCTGATCGCACTGGTCAGGTCGCTCAGCGACTCGCGGCAACGAACGCGACGGCCGCCATGGCTGAGGGTGAACAGCCCGGCGTCGGCGTCATCCACTTGCACGTCGATGCCGCGTCGATGCGCTTCTTCGACGATGATCCGTGCGTATGGATTGAAATTCGCCTCAGGCCCCGGCCCAAGAAACAGCGGCTGGTTGATGCCGTTCTTGCGCTTGATGGCAAAGGTCGGCAGGTTGCGG
Source organism: Pseudomonas triticicola (assembly GCF_019145375.1). NCBI lineage: Bacteria > Pseudomonadati > Pseudomonadota > Gammaproteobacteria > Pseudomonadales > Pseudomonadaceae > Pseudomonas > Pseudomonas triticicola. Next base: position 395,535 of record NZ_JAHSTX010000001.1, read on the forward strand.
AAACCCAGTTTGGCGTAAAGGTTTTTCGCCTGACGGTTGTCGTGCAGCACCGACAGATCCAGATAAGCCAGGCCGCGACTCATGAAGTGCTCGACCAGATGTCGCACCAGCACTTCGCCGACGCCGGGGCGCGAGCAATGCGGGTCGACCGCCAGGCACCAGAGGCTGCTGCCGTGTTCCGGATCGTTGAAGGCTTTTTGATGATTGAGGCCCATGACACTGCCGATCACCGCGCCGCTGTCTTCGTCTTCCGCCAGCCAGTACACCGGGCCGCCCTGATGATGGGGGGTGAGCAGCTCCGGGTCGATCGGCAACATGCCGCGCGCCTGATACAAACGGTTGATGCCCTGCCAGTCGGTTTCGCTCTGCGCGCGACGAATGCGGAAGCCGCGAAACACCCGCGTGGCCTGCCGGTAATCGCTGAACCACAAACGCAGGGTGTCGGATGGATCGAGAAACAGCTGCGTCGGCTCGAGGCCGAGAATCTGCTGCGGTGCGGCAACATACAGGGCGATATCGCGTTCGCCGGGCTGCTCGTTGAGCAGCTCCTGCGCCAGCGACGCCGGGTCGGGAAAGGTATGACCGATCAGCAGCCGGCCCCAACCGCAATGCACGGCAATCGGGGCGCTGGCAGGCTCGCTGCCGTCTTCGGCCAGGCGCGCCTGCAAACGTTCATACGAGGGGGCCTGACCACGCAGCAGGCGCTGGTTGATGGACGTGGCATGGGGTTTCATCAATCAGATTCCTTGTTCACTGAGCCACAGGTTCAGGGCTGCCAATTGCCACAGTTTCGAGCCGCGCAACGGGGTCAGCTGGCCTTGCGGATCAGTCAAAAGCTTGTCGAGCATGCTCGGGTTGAACAGGCCGCGATCCTGGCTCGGATCCAGCAGCAGCTCGCGCACCCAATTGAGTGTGTCGCCCTGCAAGTGCTTGAGACCCGGCACCGGGAAATAGCCTTTCTTGCGGTCGATCACTTCGCTTGGAATGACCCGGCGCGCAGCTTCTTTCAGCACTTGCTTGCCGCCATCGGGCAGCTTGAATTTGCCCGGCACACGGGCCGACAGCTCGACCAGTCGATAGTCGAGAAACGGCGTACGCGCTTCCAGGCCCCAGGCCATGGTCATGTTGTCCACGCGTTTGACCGGGTCATCGACCAGCATCACCGTGCTGTCCAGGCGCAGCGCCTTGTCCACGGCAGCATCGGCGCCAGGCTGGGCAAAGTGCTGTTTGACGAAATCGCCCGCCGCATCGTGGTCGACCAGCCATTTCGGCTGAACCGTCGCCGCGTAGTCGTCGTAGCTGCGATCGAAGAACGCATCGCGGTAGGCCGCGTATGGATCTGCCGCGCCGTCGACTTGCGGATACCAGTGGTAACCGGCAAACAGTTCGTCTGCGCCTTGGCCGCTCTGCACCACTTTGCAGTGCTTGGCCACTTCACGGGACAACAGATAGAAAGCGATGCAGTCGTGGCTGACCATCGGCTCGCTCATCGCCCGGAACGCGGCGGGCAGTTGCTCGATGATTTCTTTCTCGTCGATGCGCAACTGATGGTGGCGGGTGCCGTAGTGCTTGGCGATCAGGTCGGAATACTGGAATTCGTCGCCGCGCTCGCCGCCGGCATCCTGGAAACCGATGGAGAAGGTCGACAGATTCTCTACACCGACTTCGCGCAACAGGCCGACGAGCATGCTCGAATCGACACCGCCGGACAGCAACACACCGACGTCCACTGCCGCACGCTGACGAATCGCCACCGCTTCGCGGGTGCCGTCGAGGACGCGATCGACCCAGTCTTCCAGATTGAGGTTTTTCTCGTCTTCATTCGGGCCGTAGGGCAGAGTCCACCAGGTTTTCTGCTCGGTGCGGCCATCGGCTTCAACGCGCATCCAGGTGGCCGGCGGCAGTTTTTCGATACCGGCCAGCAACGTGCGCGGCGCAGGTACGACCGCGTGGAAATTCAGATAGTGATTGAGCGCAACCGGATCGAGGATCGGGTTGATATCGCCGCCCTTGAGCAGCGCCGGCAGTGCCGAGGCGAAGCGCAGGCGTTGGCCAGTGCGCGACAGGTACAACGGCTTTACGCCGAGACGGTCACGGGCGATGAACAGGCGCTGGGCATCACGCTCCCAAATGGCGAAGGCGAACATGCCGTTGAGTTTTGGCAGCAGTGCCTCGCCCCAGGCGTGATAACCCTTGAGCAGCACTTCGGTGTCGCCACCCGAATAGAAGGCATAACCCAGTGCTTCAAGCTCTGCGCGCAATTCCGGGAAGTTGTAGATCGCACCGTTGAACGCCAGGGACAGGCCCAGTTGACTGTCGATCATCGGCTGCGCCGAGCCGTCCGACAGGTCCATGATCTTCAGGCGTCGATGGCCCAGGGCAATCGGCCCCTGGGCATGGAAGCCCCACGCGTCAGGGCCGCGAGGGGCCAGGTGATGGGTGATTCTCTCGATCGCTGCAAGGTCTGCAGGTTGTTGATCAAAACGTAACTCGCCAGCTAATCCGCACATAAAGTCCTTACCGGTTTTTCCGTTGGGGAAGGTCAAGCCGTACCACGCGAAAAGTGCGGGTACTCAGAAACTGACCTGTCTCGGTAGGTGGAGTTTTAGATCGATAAGTTATAAGCCAACTTGGCTGCCTCCTGCCGCAACGCTATCAGCGCGGATCGAGGGTCGAGACTTGCCTACTTACCGTTACGCTTTTTTTGCATAAGCGTACAAGCGCGTGGACGTTCCGTGCGGGGTGGTGCAGGGCTATTTTTTCCATGCAAAAAAGCGTTTGGTCTACCTCGGTTTTGCGCAGAAATTTGAACTGTTATTGGCTGCCCGGCAGGGCTAGGGTCGAGTGTTCGAACCGCAATAAAGGACTATTGCCATGCTTAACCAAGACAAGACAAATCCACAGATTCAGGCCTCGGTCCTGAGCACCTTATACGCTGCGACCGGTGACCTCGATACCGCTGAAAGCCTGGAAAAAAGCCTCCCGGCGCATCTGCTCACGGCTTCTGCGACCACGCTGAACAAGCTGGACGAAATCAATCGTGAACTGCACACCCTGCAAGTCAAAGTCGACAAGGATCTGACTTGGCTCAAACCCTTGCACAGCTTCTGCATCAGCGAACTCAACGCGGCGCTGAACGAGAAATGGCCAGCGGTCTATGACGTGAGCGAGGATCTGCTCAGCCTGCCCGGCGTCGATTGTGGCTGCGATGTGAAGGCGACGGAGCAGGCCGATATCGGCTTGGTCAAACACGCGACGCAAAGCCTGTTGCAGGCAGCCATGCAGAACTTCAGCGCAGACGAGGAGCAGGCCGACGGGTTCCCTGCCGGCAGTCTGGTGCGCATCAAAAGTGTGCCCGCTGGCGTGGAAGACCTGACGCCGGCAGCGTTCGCAGCGTTGTGCCGCAAGCTGGATCTGGGCAAGAAATACCAGGAGCATCTGCAGCAAGTGTTCGGTCTGCGTGAAGACTGCGGCAAAGTCGTGGCGATCAGTGCCATGACCCGCGATATCGCCGCATTGAAGCAATCGCTGCTGGAGCTGGACGCTCATCTTGCAGAGCTCAAGGGCGATATCACCGCAGCAGGTTTGCGCATGCTGCAGGATCTGATGCTGGCCGGAGGCGTGGCATCGGCGCAACACCTGCGCTACGGCAAAGACCCGATGATCATGCAGGGCATCAGAATCCTCGACAGCTGCGTTTGGGGCGTCGTGGTATTTTCCAAACGCTCCGTGGAACAACACCCTGAGGACGGATGCATGGTGTATATGCCCGGCGAGCCCGAGCGCGCCGTGTATGAGTACCCGAGTTTCAATGCGTTCAAGCGCTACCTCGCGCAACAACTCACGAGCACGGAATATCAGGGGTATTTCGCCGGCAGCCTGGATGAAGATGACAAGGCGGACTTCTTCAAGGCGTTGGCTGAGAAACCCGATCTGGGCGTCGTCGAACAATGGCCGATCAATGTGCCGCTTTTTGATTTCATGGTGCAAAGCCATGTCGGCAAGTTGCAGATCGACGCGCGCAAACTGGCGGTGCCAACCGCTGATATCGATGAAGAGATCCGACAGAAACGCCTGTTGGATTTCGTTCAGCGCGGGGTGACCGTGGCGTCGGTGGCGGGGCTGTTCGTGCCGGTCCTGGGGCAATTGATGATGGGCGTCGCGGTCGGGCAATTGCTCGGTGAAGTGTATGACGGCGTCGAGGACTGGCGTCGCGGTGATCATCAGGAAGCGCTGTCACATCTGCTCAGTGTGGTAGAGAACATCGCATTGATGGGCGTTTTTGCCGGCGGTCAGAAGGCGCTCGGAACACTCGGCAAAAAACTGCTGCGCGCGCATCCGGAGTTCTTCGCGCAGTTCACCGCGATTCTCGGTCGGGCCGCCAAACCACGCCTGTGGAAATCCGATTTGAGCCCGTACGAGCATGCTTTGCCGGCCGGATTCACCATCGGTGCCGGTTCAAAGGAGTTCTACCAGATCGGCAACAAGACCATCGGCCGCCTCGAGCATCGCCTGTTGGCTGGCAACTTTGATATCGACACTCAGCACTGGCGCCTGGAACACCCCGTACGCGCACAAGCCTATGCTCCGGAACTGATCCGCCACGTCGAGGGCGGCTGGCGGTTCCCCGCTGAACAGCCCGAAGAATGGGGCAGCAGCGCCTACACGCTCAAGCGCATCGATCCGCAGTTGAGCGAATTTGCCGACAGCGATCTGGACATCCTTCGCCGGCTGAGCAACACCTCGCAGCAGACCTTGCTGGAAACCTTCAACGACAATCTGAGCCTGCCGGTACGCCTGCGCGATACCGTCGAGCGCGTGCGCATCGAGCGCCGGTTGCGTGAGTTGACCACGGAACTGGAAAACGGCGAGATCCACTCCGAGCAACCTCTTGAAGAACAGATGCATGCCTTGACGCAACTGCCGGGCTGGCCGACTGACCGATACCTTGAGGTCATCGGTCATGAGGGAGACGTCGAAACCACTTACCCAGCAAACACCACGCTCGACGATACCCTGGGAGTGCCGGTCACCCAAGGCCAGTTGGCACTCGGGCGCTTGCTGCAAACCGTCATCGATGGCCTCTACGAGCATGAAGTCGAGGCCTTGCTCGGCGGCAAAGTCGCGAAAAGCACGCAAGCCCCTGGGCTGGCAAGAAAACTGGGTGCTGCGCTCAAATCCGATTACCGCGCGGCGTTCGAGCGGATGTACAAGCGCTATGACCACAGTGACGCGCAGGATCTGGGCAAATTACGCCAGGTCTTCGCCGACATTTCGGCGCGCCATGGTCAAAGGCTGATCGACCGCGCTTCGACTGTCGAGCGCCTGCACTTGCGCTCGACCGGGAGCGCGCCCTTGCGGCTGGGACAGCGGGCTCGGGCCGGTATTGCCGAGGTGCGGCTTGACCGGGCGCTGAGCGGGTTGCACTGGTCGTGGCTGGCCAATGCCGACACCGACAGCCTGGCCCTGAAATTACTGCCGCGCCTGAGCGGCTGGAACACGCAGCTGCGTCTGCAAATGCGCGACAAGGCCTTGACCGGACCGATGCTCGAAGACATCGGCGATGCGTCGGCGACTTCGGAAAATACCGGTTATCTGGTGAAAACCACGCAGGGCTATGAGGCGTTTGGCGGCGACAAAAAATCCTTGGGCAAGGTGGCATCCGGCCCCGACGCTTTGTACACGGCCATCCTCAAGGCATTGCCGCCACGTCAGCGGGCAGCACTCGGGTTTGCCGATACCGGACAGGTCAGTACGCAACAGTTACGCAAAAAGCTGCTCAACGTTGCCCTCGACGAACGCGAGGTCACTGCGCGGGCATTGCGCGGCGGCATTACGGAATCACTTCCCGTCGAGCCGGCCTGTGTGCAAGGCGATCAGGTCCCCGCGCCAGCTCATTCACGCACACTGCTGCGCAAAGCGCGCAGGCTTTATCCGCGTCTGAGCGAGCCGCAGCTCAATCAATTGCTCAACGAACTGGGTGATGATCCGTTGAGCCGTGCGACCCGGATCAAAGCCCTGCGTCAGGATCTGCAAACCCTGCGTGACGCGCTGTTTGTCTGGAGCGAAGATGGTGCCGCGCTGCGAGCCATGGGGGGCGATCTGGCTGAAGCGCGGCACAGTCGGAAAATGGCCGCCGAGCTGATCGAAGAAGCGTTTCGACGCTTTCATTGGGCCACCAACGAAGAGGGAAAGAATCTCTGTACCCTCGACCTTGACGGCATGCGCATCGGTAAGGTGCCGACGTTACCGTCGTCGGTGAGCTTCGACCATGTCGAGCAATTGTCGATGCGGAACATGGCGCTGGGTGATGATGTTGCGTACTTCCTCAAGACCTTCAAACAGCTCGATTCGCTGGAACTGGGCAGCAACGCGATCACCCGGCTGCCTGAAATGTTGTCGCACATGCCGCGTCTGCAACGGCTGAGCCTGGCAAACAATCAGCTCAAGCTCACCGAGCAGACCCTGGCGAAGCTGAACAGGTTGAGCACTCTGCGCTACCTGAATCTGGACAAGAATCCGTTGGGCGCCACCCCGGATTTCAGCCGAATGTCGCAACTGCGTCGCTTGTCGCTGAACGATACCGGCATCACCGAACTGCCAGGAGGCCTTGATCATTCTGCGCACATTGAACTGATGGATCTGAGCGCCAACAAAATCACAGAACTGCCTGAGTGGTTGTTCGAGAAATCACGCCGTTTCACCGGCGCACTCAAGTTGGGACTCAATCCCTTTTCCGAAACGACCAAAACGCATCTGGAGAATTATCGCGATAATTTCGGCATCGGTATGGACTATGTCGCCGATGACATCGCACGGATGAACGAGCAAACGGCGCGCTCGCTCTGGTTGACCAAGGTCAGTGGCGAAGAGTGGGCAGAGCAGTCGCGCATCTGGGCGGCATTGCGTAGCGATCAGACGGCCGATGGCTTGTTCACTTTGCTGGCGCAACTGGGCGATACGGCGGACGGCAAACTGGGCAGCGCTGACATGCAGCGACGTGTCTGGGCGGTACTGAAGGCGGCGGAAGCTGACGAGCCGCTGGGTCGTCAACTGCTCGACATCGCGGCCGATCCGCTTCACTGCACCGATAACGCGGCGCTGGTTTTCAGTCGCCTTGAAGTCGCAGTGGAAGTCGAGCGGGTGAGCCGCGCCGCAAGCGGCCGAAGGGTTACTGCCAAGGCGCTGTTGGAACTGGGCCGCAGCCTGTTCCGGCTGGACAAGCTGGAAGACATCGCCCGGGAGCATTCGCTCCGGGTGCCAAAGGTCGATGCGCTGGAAATGAACCTGGCTTACCGCATCGGCCTCACCGATGCGCTGGGGCTGCGCGGTCAACCGAAAGATATGCTGTTCAGTGCCCAGAGTGGCGTGACGGCCGCGGATCTTGAGGTGGCAAAAAATCGCGTCATGAGCGCCGAACTTTCCCCGCAATGGCTGGAATACATGCAGGGGCGCACGTTCTGGCGTGACTATCTGCGACGCACATTTGTCCGCAAGTTTGCGCTGATCGATGACCTGTACGACCCACAGATGAGCGCACTGTTCGACAAGAAGGACACGCTGCCCTCTGGCGATTATTTGAGTCAGAACCAGGCACTCAAGCTGGAAAAGGACCAGGCTGAAGACGTGCTGTTCAAGAGCCTGACGGAAGACGCGATACGGCTGATGGATCTGGGCATTTGTGCAATGCCCGATACGTGAAATTCACTTGCCGCGAATCAACTGCCGTAAGGCGAAACGATTGGGGTGGCAGGCTTCGGCCACGCTGCGCGGCAATGGCAGCGGCTCGTTGTCCAGCCATGCGGCAAGCAGTTCGCCGGACAGCGGCGCGGTGATCAGCCCGCGAGAACCATGGCCGCTGTTGACGTACAGGCCATCGAGCCACGGGCAGGGGATGTCCGGGACTTGCCGGGCGTCCTTGCTCAACGCCGCGTAAGTCTGGACAAAGGCTGCGCGGTCGGCGAGCGGGCCAACAATCGGCAGGTAATCGGGGCTGGTGCAGCGGAAAGCTGCCCGGCCCTCAAGGTTCTCAAGCGGCTGCTCGCTGATGTTCAGGCGGGTCAGCAGGTCGCTGGATATTTCTTCGAGCATCGCCAGATTGCCTTGGTGCTCGGCAGTCGTGGGCGTCAGATCGTCGCTGTTGAAGTCGAAACTCGCGCCCAGGGTGTGCTCGCCCAGACGCGCCGGGGCGACATAGCCTTCGGCGCACACCACGGTGGCCAGCGCATGACTTTCTGCGGTTTCAGGCAGACGCGTGATCTGCCCGCGAATGCGCTTGAGCGGCAATTCGGCACTCTGGGCAAAACGTTTGATTTCGGCAGCTCCGGCCAGGATCACCACTGGCGCACTGGCGAGCAGACGCTCGCCGTCGAACGCTTGCCACTGGTCAGGGACTTTGCGCAGTTCCAAAGCTTCGTGATGGCTGAGCAATTCAATGTTGGCGTGCATCGCCTGGGCCTGACACAGCGCTGGCGGATGCACCCAGCCGCCTTCGGGGTAAAACAAGCCGCCGTGGGCCACGCCGACACCGGCGCGAGCCTGCGCTTGCGGCTGTTCCAGCCACTGCAAGAGATCTTCAGGAAACGCCGCCGCCAGTTGCCCGTGGCGCTCGGCTTCCTTGGCATTGAACGCCAATTGCAGCACGCCGCAGTCATCCCAGTCGCTGCCGCGTTGCAGGCTTTCCAGCAGGCGCCGGGTGTAGCCGAAGCCGCTGACGATCAACTGCGACAACGCCGTGCCATGGGCGGACAACTTGAGATAGAGCACGCCTTGCGGGTTGCCGGACGCTTCCTGCGCCACCGCCGCGTGACGCTCGAGCAGACTCACCTGCCAGCCGCGCGCCGCCAGACTCGACGCCGTCGCGCAGCCAGCCAGACCGGCGCCGATCACCAGCGCCCGGCGCTCACCGCGCAACGGAGCAGGGCGGGCGAACCAGGGTTTAACCGGCATTGGCGCCGTCACCTCGGCGGGCCAGCCGAGAAATTCGCCACGCAGGATTTCCCACTTGTGGCCAATGCCCGGCGTGCGCTTCATCTTGAACCCGGCAGCGTTGAGCAGACGCCTTACCCAACCGGTGCTGGTGAAGGTGCTGATAGTCGAGCCCGGCGCAGCCAGGCGCGCCAGTTCGACGAACAGCTCCGCCGTCCACATGTCCGGGTTTTTCGCCGGAGCGAAACCGTCGAGAAACCATGCGTCGATCTGTGCATCGAGTTGCGGCAGTTGCTCCAGCGCATCGCCGATCAGCAAGGTCAGCGTCACGCGGCCGTTGGCCAGAGTGATGCGCTGAAAGCCTTGATGAATCGCCACGTAATGCCTCAGCAACTGATCCGCCAACGGCTTGAGTTCCGGCCACAGTGCCAAGGCCCGACGCAGATCCGCAGGCGCCAGCGGGTACTTCTCGACGCTGACAAAATGCAAACGCGCGCCGGCAACAGCGTGCTGTTCGAACAGCTGCCAGGCGCAGAGAAAATTCAGCCCGGTGCCGAAGCCGGTTTCGCCAATGACCAGCCGACCATTCGCCGGCAGCGCAGCAAAGCGCTCGGCCAGACGGTTCTGCTCAAGAAACACGTAACGGGTTTCCTCCAGCCCCGACTGGTCGGAAAAATACACGTCATCGAACACCCGCGAACGTGGGCGTCCCTGGTCGTCCCAGTCGAGTTGGGCGTGGGGCATTTCGGCTTTCATGGCAGGCTCGGCAAACACAAGGCGGCCATTCTAGCCGATCGCGCCGGTACTGCCTGATCCAGCACAGGACTCGCGATGAAAAGAACCCTGTGGCGAGGGGATTTATCCCCGCTGGACTGCGCAGCAGTCCCAAAACCATCCACCCCGTTTTCCCGATCCAAACCGCACTTCCCGGATCTGCGACTACTGCACAGCCAGTCAACGATAAATCCCCTCACACAAAGTTCTCATCCCGTCCTGAGTTCATGGGAATTTTCTGCCCTGCGCCCGTGCCCAATCCGCTAGTCTTGCTGAACCCTGGAAGGAGCCGTCCCATGTTTGAATCCGCTGAAATCGGTCACGCCATCGACAAAGACACTTACGAGGCGGCCGTCCCTGCGCTGCGTGAAGCCTTGCTGGAAGCGCAGTTCGAGTTGCAGCAGCAGAAGCGCTTTCCGGTGATCATCCTGATCAACGGCATTGAAGGGGCGGGCAAGGGCGAGACGGTCAAGCTGCTCAACGAGTGGATGGACCCGCGCCTGATCGAAGTGCGCACCTTCGACCAGCAAACCGATGAAGAACTGGCGCGGCCACCGGCGTGGCGCTACTGGCGCATGCTGCCGGCCAAGGGGCGGATGGGCGTGTTCTTCGGCAACTGGTACAGCCAGATGCTCCAGGGGCGGGTGCATGGGTTGTTCAAGGATCCGCGTCTGGACCAGGCCATCGCCGGCGCCGAGCGTCTGGAAAAAATGCTCTGCGATGAAGGCGCGCTGATCTTCAAGTTCTGGTTTCACCTGTCCAAGAAGCAAATGAAAGCGCGGCTCAAATCGCTGGCCGACGACCCGTTGCACAGTTGGCGCATCAGTCCGCTGGACTGGCAGCAATCACAGACTTACGACAAATTCGTCAAATATGGCGAGCGGGTGTTGCGCCGCACCAGCCGTGATTACGCACCGTGGCATGTCATCGAAGGCGTCGATGCCAATTACCGCAGCCTGGCTGTGGGCAAGATTCTCCTCGAAGGCCTGCAAAGTGCGCTCAAGCGTGCCGACGTCAATCCCCACGAAGTCAGTGCCGCGCCGCTGGGCACGCCGGTCGATCAGTTGAACCTGCTCGACAGCCTCGATCTGACCCAGCGTCTGGACAAGAAAGACTATGAAGAACAACTGATCACCGAACAGGCGCGTCTGTCCGGGCTGATGCGCGACAAACGCATGCGCCGCCATGCGCTGGTCGCGGTGTTCGAGGGTAACGACGCGGCGGGCAAGGGCGGGGCGATTCGCCGCGTAGCAGCCGCGCTCGATCCGCGTCAGTACAGCATCGTGCCGATCGCCGCGCCGACCGAAGAAGAGCGCGCGCAACCCTACCTGTGGCGGTTCTGGCGACACCTTCCGGCGCGGGGCAAATTCACCGTGTTCGACCGCTCCTGGTATGGGCGGGTCCTGGTCGAGCGGATCGAAGGCTTCTGCACCTCGGCCGACTGGCTGCGCGCCTACGGCGAAATCAACGACTTCGAAGAGCAACTGGCCGACGCCGGAGTCATCGTGGTCAAGTTCTGGCTGGCTATCGACAAGGACACGCAGATGGAGCGCTTTCAGGAGCGCGAAGAAATTTCCTTCAAGCGCTTCAAGATTACCGAGGACGACTGGCGCAACCGGGAAAAGTGGGACGACTATCGCCGGGCGGTCGGCGACATGGTCGATCGCACCAGCACCGAGATCGCGCCGTGGACGCTGGTCGAGGCCAATGACAAACGCTGGGCACGGGTGAAAGTGTTGCGCACCATCAACCGCGCGCTGGAAGACGCGTTCGAGAAATCCGACAAGAAGGCCAAAAAGCACAAGGATTGAAGCGATGGCCGCGCATACGCCGGATGAATGATCCTCGCGGTCGGCAAGAAGGTGGACTTATGCTCAGGTCCACTCTCAACCGACAACAACAATGAGGTATGCCATGCGTGAAGTGGTGATCGTCGACAGCGTGCGGACCGGCCTGGCCAAATCCTTTCGCGGCAAGTTCAACCAGACCCGCCCCGATGACATGGCGGCCCACTGCGTCAATGCGCTGCTGACCCGCAACGATATCGACCCGGCCAGCGTCGAGGACTGCATCGTCGGCGCCGGCTCCAACGAGGGCGCGCAGGGCTACAACATCGGCCGCAACGTCGCGGTGCTTTCGCGCCTGGGCACCGGCACCGCCGGCATGACCCTCAACCGTTTCTGTTCCTCGGGCTTGCAGGCGATTGCGATTGCCGCCAACCAGATCGCCTCCGGTTGCAGCGACATCATCGTTGCCGGCGGCGTCGAGTCGATCAGCCTGACCCTGAAAAGCGTCAACACCGATCACCTGATCAACCCGCTGCTCAAGCAACAGACTCCCGGCATCTACTACACCATGGGCCAGACCGCCGAAGTGGTGGCACGACGTTACGGCGTCAGCCGCGAAGCGCAGGATCGCTATGCGCTGCAAAGCCAGATCCGCACGGCCCAGGCCCAGGCTGCGGGTTTGTTCGATGATGAAATCGTGCCGATGGCGGTGAAATACCGGGTCGAGGATAAGAACAGCGGCGAAGTGCAGATTGTCGACGGCGTCGTCGAGCGCGACGACTGCAACCGCCCGGACACCACGTACGAAAGCCTTGCCGGTTTGAAAACGGTGTTCGCCGACGACGGTTCGGTGACGGCGGGCAATTCCTCGCAGCTGTCCGACGGTGCCTCGATGACACTGGTGATGAGCCTGGATAAAGCGCTGGAGTTGGGGCTCAAGCCGAAAGCGTTATTCCGTGGCTTCACCGTCGCCGGCTGCGAGCCGGACGAAATGGGCATCGGCCCGGTGTTCTCGGTGCCGAAACTGCTCAAGGCCAAGGGCCTGCAAGTGGCGGATATCGATCTGTGGGAATTGAACGAGGCGTTCGCTTCGCAGTGTCTCTACAGCCGCGACCGGCTGGAGATCGACAACGACAAGTACAACGTCAATGGCGGCTCGATTTCCATCGGCCACCCGTTCGGCATGACCGGCTCGCGTCAGGTCGGGCATTTGATCCGGGAATTGCAGCGGCGCAATCTGCGCTACGGCATCGTCACCATGTGCGTGGGTGGCGGGATGGGGGCGAGCGGGTTGTTTGAGGCGGTGCGCTAAAGGATTGGTTGCCTGTTCAGGCCCCTTCGCGAGCAGGCTCGCTCCCACAGGTGACGGTATTCCCCTGTGGGAGCGAGCCTGCTCGCGAAGGCAGCGCCGCGGTTCAGCGGCTGGAACCCTGCCGCTGCATTCGCGCAATATATGCCTGAATCTCCCGCTCGATCACCTGACTGTCATACGGCCCTTCGAGGGTATTTTCCCGGGTGCTGAAATACAGCTCGCCATTGACCCGACACACGCGGTCGCTGCGAAAACGGGTGGCGGGGGCGCTGTCCTCGGCGCGCATGGCGTACATGTCGGTCTCCCTGATCAATGCGTTGAAAAGTCTGCAATCAGCTTATGCCTGAAGCACTTGGCGCGCCTGCCCGGCCGATCAACGGCGGCGCGCCGGTTTACTGCTGCGACCTGCACAGTTTCATTCGCGGCCTGGCGGTAACTGTCCCTGTGTTGTACGCAGCCGGACGCCTAGAATGAGTGCTCTTGTCAGCAGGCTTTTGGGGTTCGCATGCACATTTCATCGGGGCGCTGGGTGTACGGACTGTTCCTGGCGCTGCTGACCGCGTTTCTGTGGGGCATCCTGCCGATCAAGCTCAAACAGGTATTGCAGGTGATGGACCCGGTCACGGTGACCTGGTTTCGCCTGATGGTGTCCGGTGGCTGCCTGTTCATCTATCTGGCGTCGGTCAAGCGCCTGCCAAGTCGCAAGGTGCTCGGGCCGAAGGGTGGCTGGCTGGTGCTGATGGCGGTGCTGGGGCTGGTCGGCAATTACGTGTTGTATCTGATGGGCCTCAACCTGCTCAGCCCCGGCACCGCGCAATTGGTGGTGCAAATGGGGCCGATCATGCTGCTGATCGCCAGTCTGTTCGTGTTCAAGGAGCGCTTCAGCATTGGCCAGGGCATCGGCTTGCTGGTGTTGCTGATCGGCTTCGGCCTGTTCTTCAATCAGCGCCTGGCGGAGCTGCTGACCTCGCTGTCCGACTACACCGCCGGCGTGCTGCTGGTGCTGCTGGCGTCGACGGTCTGGACCTTCTATGCGCTGGGCCAGAAGCAATTGCTGACGGTGTGGAATTCGTTGCAGGTGATGATGGTGATCTATCTGTTCTGCGGGCTATTGCTGACGCCGTGGGTGCATCCGCTTGAAGCGCTGAATCTGAGCCCGTTGCAGGGCTGGCTGCTGTTGGCGTGCTGCATGAACACCTTGATCGCCTACGGCGCATTCGCCGAAGCACTGGCGCATTGGGAAGCATCGCGGGTCAGCGCAACATTGGCAATCACGCCGCTGGTGACGTTTGTGGCGGTGGCGGTTGCGGCGCGGATCTGGCCGGAGTACGTGCATGCCGAGCAGATCAATGCGCTGGGCTATGGCGGGGCGGTGCTGGTGGTGCTGGGTTCGGCGCTGGTGGCGTTGGGGCCATCGTTGATTGCAGGGTTGAAGGCGCGTCGGATGAAGATGGCAGCCAGTTGAACCGCGCCGGCCGCATTCGCGAGCAAGCTCGCTCCCACATTTTTGCGCATTCCCAGCATGAGAATGCAGTCCACTGTGGGAGCGAGCTTGCTCGCGAAGGCTGACTTCCAGGCGCTGAAGATTTCAGCCCTTGGCCCCAGCCTCGATCATGTTCTCCGGGCGCACCCAGGCATCGAACTCTTCATCAGTCAGATAACCCAGCTGCAACGCCGCCTCGCGCAAAGTCAGCCCTTCGCTGTAAGCCTTCTTCGCGATCTCCGCCGACTTGTCATAACCGATGTGCGGGTTCAGCGCGGTCACCAGCATAAGCCCACGTTCCAGATGCTTGGCCATGACCTCGGCATCCGGTTCGAGCCCGGCGATGCAGTGCTGCTGGAAGTTGCTGCAGCCGTCTCCCAGCAAACGGATCGATTGCAGCAGGTTGTGGATGATCACCGGTTTGAACACGTTCAACTGCAAGTGCCCCTGACTGGCGGCAAAACCGATCGCCACATCGTTGCCGAGCACCTGGCATGCGAGCATCGACAGCGCTTCGCACTGGGTCGGGTTGACCTTGCCGGGCATGATCGAACTGCCCGGTTCGTTGGCGGGCAGCTTCACTTCAGCGAAACCTGCGCGAGGACCTGAGCCCAGCAGGCGCAGGTCGTTGGCGATCTTCATCAGCGCCACGGCGAGGGTTTTCAGCGCGCCGGACAGGGTCACCAGCGGCTCATGGCCGGCCAGTGCAGCGAACTTGTTCGGTGCGGTGACGAACGGTAAACCGGACAATGCTGCGAGTTCAGCGGCAATCGCCTCACCGAAGCCGTGCGGTGAATTCAAACCGGTACCAACGGCGGTGCCGCCCTGAGCCAGTTCGCAAACCGCCGGCAGCGCGGCACGAATCGCGCGCTCGGCGTAATCCAGTTGCGCGATGAAGCCGGACAATTCCTGACCGAAGGTGATCGGCGTCGCGTCCATCATGTGCGTGCGCCCGGTCTTCACCAGTTTCATGTGCCGCGCCGCCAGCTCAGCGAGGCCGCCGGACAGCTCGGCAATCGCCGGCAGCAGTTGTTCCTGCACCGCTTTGGCGGTGGCGATACTCATGGCGGTAGGGAAGCAGTCGTTGGAACTTTGCGAGCGGTTGACGTGATCGTTCGGGTGCACCGGCGACTTGCCGCCGCGCGGGTTGCCGGCCAGTTCGTTGGCGCGACCGGCGATCACTTCGTTGACGTTCATGTTGCTCTGGGTGCCGCTGCCGGTCTGCCAGACCACCAGCGGGAACTGCTCGTCATGCTCGCCGGCGAGCACTTCATCGGCGGCCTGTTCGATCAGGCGGGCGATGTCGGCGGGCAGGTCGCCGTTGCGGTCGTTGACCCGTGCGGCGGCTTTCTTGATCAGCGCCAGGGCGTGCAGCACCGGTAGCGGCATGCGTTCCTGACCAATGGCGAAGTTGATCAGCGAGCGTTGCGTCTGAGCACCCCAGTAAGCGTCGTCCGGGACCTCGATCTGGCCCAGGCTGTCGGTTTCGATACGGCTCATCGTGCACACTCCTGTTGGTCTGTTGGCGCAATTTAGGCCGGCATCGGCCCGGGTGGTTCCATCGGCTCGATTGTTGACCGCAAAACCCCGCCAATCAAGCGCGGCAAGGGCCGGGGGTTGAGCCACAGCGATTGTTAGGCGCAGAATGGTCGCCCTTGGGGTTCGACCTCGCTTTGCTTAAAGGAAACTCGATGACTCGTCTTCGCGCCATCTGTACCGCGGTTGCACTGGTTTGCGCCAGCGGCCAGGTGCTTGCCGATACCGCCAGCCACAACGCCAGTGCCGAAGCTTTCCTGACGCTGGCTCACGCTGACAAGCTGGGTACCCCGGTGTACATGCAAGTGCAGCAAATGTTCGCCCAGCGCTTTGAACAGACCAAAGCGCCTGAGTCGAAGAAAGCCGTGCTCGAAACCTATCAGGCCAAGGCCAACGCTGCGCTGGACCAGGCCATTGGCTGGAACAAGCTCAAGCCCGACATGGTCAAGCTCTACACCAGCAACTTCAGCGAATCCGAGCTCAAGGATCTGGTTGCCTTCTACCAGTCGCCACTGGGCAAAAAGGTCTTGGAAAAAATGCCGCAGCTGACCCAGCAGTCGGCGCAGATGACCCAGGGCAAACTGGAAAGCGCGGTGCCTGTGGTCAACAAGCTGCTCGACGACATGACCAAAGAGCTGACCCCGGCCGCGGCGCCAGCCAAGAAGAAGTAAGCGGAGTTCGTGATGACCATGCAACAACGCATCGAATCGACGCTGGCCCTGTTACAGCCTGAGCACCTGCAAGTGCTGGACGAAAGCCACATGCACAGTCGCGGGTCTCAGACCCACTACAAGGCGGTGGTGGTCAGCGCGCAGTTCGAAGGCCTGAACCGGGTCAAGCGCCACCAGAAAGTCTACGGCACGCTCGGCGAGCTGATGGGCGAGTTCCATGCGTTGGCGCTGCACACCTACACCCCGCAGGAATGGGCAGAGATCGACGGCGCCCCGGCGTCGCCGACCTGTGCAGGAGGGGATCAGCGGTAAACTTCAAGCGGCAAGCTGCAAGTTAAAGGCGGATGAGTTTTGGCTTGCCGCTTTAAGCTTGGAGCTTGTAGCTGCTTTTTTGCTAAAATCCCGACGCGCCGCTTAGCCGGCGCGTTTTTTTTTGAATCCGGTTCACCCTTTGCGAGGGTAGCCACCTGGAGAAATACCCATGACACAACCGATTGTCGTGGCGGCACTGTACAAGTTCGTCACCCTCGAAGATTACGTTGACCTGCGCGAGCCACTGCTGCAAGCGATGGTCGACAACGGCATCAAAGGCACTCTGCTGATCGCCGAAGAAGGCATCAACGGCACGGTTTCCGGCAGCCGCGAAGGCATCGACGGCCTGCTCGCCTGGCTCAAGAACGATCCGCGCATGGTCGACATCGACCACAAGGAATCGTACTGCGACGAACAGCCGTTCTATCGCACCAAGGTCAAGCTGAAGAAAGAGATCGTCACCCTCGGCGTCGAAGGCGTTGACCCGAACAAGAAGGTCGGCACCTACGTCGAACCGCAGGACTGGAACGCGCTGATCAGCGACCCGGAAGTGCTGCTGATCGACACGCGCAACGATTACGAAGTGTCGATCGGCACCTTCGAAGGCGCCATCGATCCGAAAACCACCAGTTTTCGCGAGTTTCCCGACTACATCAAAGAACACTTCGACCCGGCCGTGCACAAGAAGGTCGCGATGTTCTGCACCGGCGGCATTCGCTGCGAGAAAGCCTCGAGCTACATGCTCGGCGAAGGTTTCGAAGAGGTTTACCACCTCAAGGGCGGCATCCTGAAGTACCTCGAAGAGGTGCCGCAGGAAGAAACCAAGTGGCGCGGCGACTGCTTCGTCTTCGACAACCGCGTCACCGTGCGTCACGACCTGACGGAAGGCGACTACGATCAATGTCATGCCTGCCGCACGCCGGTCAGCGTTGAAGATCGCGCCTCCGAGCACTACGTCGCCGGCATCAGTTGCCCGCACTGCTGGGACAAGCTCAGCGAGAAAACCCGGCGCAGCGCCATCGATCGGCAAAAGCAGATCGAACTGGCCAAGGCGCGCAACCAGCCGCACCCGATCGGCTACAACTATAAGCAAGCATCCACCGAGGCTTAACCATGTCTGCGCGCCTGCTCTACGTGATGGATCCGATGTGTTCATGGTGCTGGGGTTTTGCTCCGGTGGCCAAGGCACTGGTCGAGCAAGCGCAGGCAGCCGGGGTCGAGCTGCATCTGGTGGTGGGCGGCTTGCGCACCGGCAGCGGTTCGGCGCTGGAGCCGACCACGCGACGCTATATTCTCGAGCACTGGCAAGCGGTCACCCAGGCCACCGGCCAGCCGTTCAAGTTCGATGGCGCGCTACCCGACGGTTTTGTCTACGACACCGAGCCTGCCTGTCGCGCCATTGTCACCGCGCGCAGTCTGGCGCCGGATTGCGCGTGGACACTGGTCGGGCTGATCCAGCAGGCGTTTTACGTCGAAGGGCGCGATGTCACCCAGGCCAGCGTGCTGGTCGAACTGGCGGAGCAGGCCGGCGTGCCGCGTATTGAATTCGCGGCGTTGTTCGATCATGCCGATCAGCACAAGGCGACCCAGGCCGATTTCACCTGGGTCCAGGATCTGGGCATCGCCGGTTTTCCGACCCTGCTGGCCGAGCGCAACGGGCAACTGGCGCTGCTGACCAACGGCTATCAACCGCTCAGCGAGCTGTCGCCGTTGCTCGGCCGCTGGCTGGAGCGCGCGGCCTGTGTCTGACCGCGCCGATGACACGCCAGCCGTAGAGCGTGTCGACCGGCTGAGCTGGGCTGAAGTCCGGCGTCTGGCACTGCATCACAAGAAATCCCTGTGGATCGCCAACGGCGTGGCCGTGCTGGCGACGCTGTGCAGCGTGCCGATCCCGTTGCTGCTGCCGTTGCTGGTCGACGAAGTGCTGCTCGGCCACGGCGATGCCGCACTGAAAGTCATGAACCATTTTCTGCCGAGCATGTGGCAGCAGGCGGCGGGTTATATCGGCCTGATGCTGGTGGTGACCCTGACTTTGCGTTGCAGCGCCCTGTGTTTTGGCGTGTTGCAGTCGCGGCTGTTCGCGCGCCTGGCCAAGGACATCGTCTACCGCATTCGCGTGCGCCTGATCGAGCGGCTCAAGCGCATTTCCCTCGGCGAATACGAAAGCCTCGGCAGCGGCACGGTGACCACGCACCTGGTCACCGATCTGGATACCCTCGACAAATTCGTCGGCGAAACCCTCAGCCGCTTCCTCGTCGCGATGCTGACCCTGGTCGGCACCGCCAGCATCCTCATGTGGATGCACTGGAAGCTGGCGCTGCTGATTCTGCTGTTCAACCCGTTGGTGATCTATGCCACGGTGCAGCTCGGCAAACGCGTCAAACACCTGAAAAAACTCGAGAACGACAGCACCTCGCGCTTCACCCAGGCACTGAGCGAAACCCTCGATGCGATTCAGGAAGTGCGCGCCGGCAACCGCCAGGGCTATTTCCTCGGGCGCCTCGGTTTGCGCGCGCAGGAGGTGCGCAACTACGCAGTCAACTCGCAGTGGAAAACCGACGCCTCGAACCGCGCCAGTGGTTTGCTGTTCCAGTTCGGCATCGACATCTTCCGCGCAGCGGCGATGCTCACCGTGCTGTTTTCCGACCTGTCGATCGGGCAGATGCTCGCGGTGTTCAGTTACCTGTGGTTCATGATCGGCCCGGTCGAACAGCTGCTCAATCTGCAATACGCCTATTACGCGGCGGGCGGTGCGCTGACGCGGATCAATGAATTGCTGGCGCGCGCCGACGAGCCGCAGTATCCCGGCGGCGTCGATCCGTTCAAGGGACGCGACACCGTCGGCATCGAGGTGCAAGGCCTGAGCTTCGGTTACGGCGACGAGTTGGTGCTGGATCAGATGAACCTGTCGATCCTGCCCGGCGAAAAAGTCGCGATCGTCGGCGCCAGCGGCGGCGGCAAAAGTACCTTGGTGCAGTTGCTGCTGGGCCTGTACACGCCAGCGGCCGGGACCATCCGCTTTGGCGGGTCGACCCAGCAGGAGATCGGTCTGGAGACGGTGCGCGAGAACGTCGCGGTGGTGCTGCAGCATCCGGCGCTGTTCAACGACAGCGTGCGCGCCAACCTGACCATGGGCCGCATGCGCAGCGACGAAGCCTGCTGGCAGGCGCTGGAAATTGCGCAGATGGCCGCGACCATCCGTGCGCTGCCCGCTGGCCTCGACAGCATCGTTGGTCGCTCCGGCGTGCGTTTGTCCGGCGGTCAGCGCCAGCGTCTGGCGATTGCGCGGATGATTCTCGCCGAGCCGAAAGTGGTGATTCTCGACGAGGCCACTTCGGCCCTCGATGCCGCCACCGAGTACAACCTGCACCAGGCGATGGCGAAATTTCTCCATGGCCGCACCACGCTGATCATTGCCCATCGCCTGTCGGCGGTGAAACAGGCGGACCGCGTGCTGGTATTCGACGGCGGGCAGATCGCCGAGGACGGCGACCATCGCCAACTGATCGCCGACGGCGGTCTGTACGCCAAGCTCTACGGCAACTTGCAACAGCACTGATCGAAACCCTCGCCGACCTGTCAGAGGTTCTGCGCGCGGTGTAACGCCGCGCCTTGCCTTGAACGAGAACCCCACCTAGTCTCGTCATAGCGAATTCGCCCGGAAGGCGAGCGGGCAGTGCTCATGCAAGGAATCTCATGAAGCAAAAGCAGACTCTGGGAACACCACGGTTGTTGGGTATCGTCTGGCCCTTTATTGCTGTCGTGGTGTTCCAGGCATTACTGGGGGGCGTGAGCCTTTACGTGCTTTCGGCCGTGCGTGGCTACGTCGCTGGCGAAAGCCTGTGGTCCAAGGGTCAGAAAGACGCCATCTATTACCTCAACCTCTACGCCGACAGCCGTGACGAGGCGATCTATCGCAAATACCTGACGGCGATCGCCGTGCCCCAGGGCGGGCACCAATTGCGTCTGGCGCTGGATCGTCAGCCGCCGGATCTGCAAGCGGCGCGCGAAGGCATTCTTAAGGGCGGTAATCATCCAGACGATGTCTCCAGCGTCATCTGGCTGTACCTCAATTTCCGCCACTACAGTTATCTGGAAACCGCGATCGATCGCTGGACGATTGGCGATGCCTATCTCGACCGACTGCACGAAGTCGCGCAGGAGATGCACCAAGGCATTGCGCAGAACCAGGCCAGTCCCGGCGATGTGCAGCGCTGGAAGTTACAGATCTTTGCCATCAACGATGCAGTCACCCCAGCGGCCAGGGCTTTCAGCGATGCCTTGGGCGAAGGCTCGCGGGTGATCATGCGCCTGCTGCTGTTCACCAACCTGGCCACCGCGCTGGGTCTGATCGCGCTGGCGCTGTGGCGCACGCACAAACTGCTCAAGCAGCGCCATGAGTTTGCCCAGGCGCTGCAACTGGAAAAGGATCGCGCGCATATCACTCTGCAGTCGATTGGTGATGGCGTGATCACCACCGACGTCAACGGCGCGATCGATTACATGAACCCGGCCGCCGAGGCCATGACGCACTGGAAGGCCGAGCAGGCGGCAGGGCTGCCGTTGTCGGCGCTGTTCAACCTGCTTGACGATAACGCCCAGACCGAAGGGCTGACGTTGATCGAGCACATTCTCAGCGGCCAGCTCAGCGGCGGTAGCGAACATTCCAAGCTGATCCAGCGTCTGGACGGCAGCACCCTGTCGGTGACCCTGGTCGGCGCGCCGATCCGTAATGCCGGGAATGTCAGCGGCACGGTGCTGGTGCTGCACGACATGACTCAGGAGCGGCAATACATCGCCAATCTGTCCTGGCAAGCGACCCACGATGCCCTGACCGGGCTGGCCAACCGCCGCGAATTCGAATATCGCCTCGAACAGGCCTTGCACAAACTGACGCGCCAGCCCGGCCGGCACGCACTGATGTTCCTCGATCTCGACCAGTTCAAACTGGTCAACGACACCTGCGGTCACGCGGCGGGCGATGAGTTGCTGCGGCACATCTGCACGCTGCTGCAATCAGACTTGCGCGAGGGCGATACCCTGGCGCGACTGGGCGGCGACGAATTCGGGATTTTGCTCGAGAACTGCCCGCCGGACATCGCCGAGAAGATTGCCGAAAGCCTGCGCCAGACCGTGCAGAACCTGCATTTTGTCTGGAAGGGGCGGCCGTTCCTGACCACCGTCAGTATCGGCCTGGTGCATATCGCGCAGAATCCCACCAGCCTTGAGGCCTCGTTGCGTGCAGCGGACATGGCTTGCTACATGGCCAAGGAAAAGGGCCGCAACCGCGTGCAGGTCTACCATGCCGATGATTCCGAACTGTCCATGCGCTTCGGTGAAATGGCCTGGGTGCAGCGCCTGCACATGGCGCTGGAAGAAAACCGCTTCTGCCTTTACGCCCAACAGATCGCGCCGCTCAAGCCGCAACCCGGCCAGGCCGGGCACATCGAAATCCTCCTGCGTTTGCATGATGAATCCGGACGGATGATTTTGCCTGACAGCTTTATTCCGGCAGCGGAGCGTTATGGTTTGATGACCCAGTTAGATCGCTGGGTAGTTGAAAATGTTTTCAAGGTTATTGCCCAGTGTATAGAACAGGAACATGAACTTCCTTTGGCAATGTGTGCGATTAATCTGTCAGGCATTACTATAGGAGATGACGCGTTTTTGCACTTCCTGCGGGAACAGTTTGTTAACTACGCTATACCGCCTGAAATGATTTGTTTTGAAATTACTGAAACCAGTGCAATCGCTAATCTTGGCAGTGCATTTCGTTTTATCAATGAACTCAAAGGCTTAGGCTGTCACTTTTCTCTGGATGACTTTTGTGCCGGAATGTCTTCATTCGCTTACTTGAAACATTTGCCTGTAGACTTCCTGAAGATCGACGGGAGTTTCGTTAAGGATATGCTGGACGACCCGATTAATCGGGCAATGGTCGAAGTGATCAATCACATCGGCCATGTTATGGGTAAGCAGACAATTGCCGAGTTTGTTGAAACTAACCAGATCGAACAGGCATTGCTTGAAATAGGTGTGGATTACGCTCAGGGGTATGTCATCGAGCGTCCGCAGTTGTTTACCTGTGACAGTTTGCAAAGTCGCCCTGCCAGACCGCAGCCGTTGTTGTTCAAAGCGCCTGGCACGTTCCGTTGAAGTCTCTCGCCGATCCTTGCCATCACAACTCAAAAGGAGCCGAACAGTGATCGACACATTCAACCGAACCGGACCCCTCATGGAAGCTGCAAGTTATCCTGCCTGGGCGCAACAGCTCATCAAGGATTGCAGCGAGAGCAAGCGCCGGGTTGTCGAACATGAACTTTATCAGCGCATGCGCGACAACAGACTCAGCGCGAAAACCATGCGCCAGTACCTCATCGGCGGCTGGCCGGTGGTCGAGCAGTTTGCCTTGTACATGGCGCAGAACCTGACCAAGACCCGCTTCGCCCGCCATCCCGGCGAAGACATGGCGCGGCGCTGGCTGATGCGCAACATCCGCGTCGAACTCAACCATGCCGACTACTGGATGCACTGGAGCCGCGCCCATGGCGTCAGCCTCGAAGATCTCCAGGCCCAGCAAGTGCCGCCGGAGCTGCATGCTCTGAGTCATTGGTGCTGGCACACCAGCTCGGCGGATTCGCTGATCGTGGCGATTGCCGCGACCAACTATGCGATCGAGGGGGCGACCGGGGAGTGGTCAGCGGTGGTCTGCTCGACCGGGGTCTACGCGGCAGCGTTCCCGGAAGAGGACCGCAAGCGCGCGATGAAGTGGTTGAAGATGCATGCCCAGTACGACGATGCCCACCCGTGGGAAGCGCTGGAAATCATCTGCACCCTCGCCGGCATGAACCCGAGCAAGGCGTTGCAGGCCGAGCTACGGCAGGCAATTTGCAAGAGTTATGACTACATGTATCTGTTTCTGGAGCGGTGCATGCAGCTGGAGACTTCGGAGCGCTTGCTGGTCAACCGCGAGCGCCGGACCGTAACCGAAAGCTGATTGAACTGTGGGAGCGAGCCTGCTCGCGAAAGCGGTGGGTCATGCAACGAATCGTTGTCTGACACTCCCTCTTCGCGAGCCGGCTCGCTCCCACAATTGTTTTTCAGCCAGCCATCGCCAGCCGGTTCCGCCCCTCGCGCTTTGCGACATAGAGCGCACTGTCGGCCCGGCGCAGCAAGCTGTCCGCCGACTCGCCCGGCAGTAACGTCGAGCATCCCAGGCTCACGGTGATCTCGATCAACTGGCCATCGGCAAAGTATTCCTCCGACTGCGTCGCCTGGCGCAAACGCTCGCCGACCATCGCCGCCGCTTCGCGACCGGTGTTGGACAGCAGGATCAGAAACTCTTCGCCGCCATAACGGAACACCATGTCGACGTTGCGCAGTTGCGCCTTGATCGACGCGGCAATGGCTCTGAGCACCTCATCGCCGGCACCATGACCGTGGTCATCGTTGACCCGTTTGAAGTGGTCGATGTCGAGCATCAGCACCGACAGCGGTTGCGCATGACGGCGCGACATGTCGATCTCGCGCTGCAAGGTCTGCTCCATGGCTACCCGGTTGCCAGCACCGGTCAACGGGTCGCGCAAGGCACTCTGGGTCGCGGCGCGATAGAGCAGGGCGTTGCGCATCGGGTACAGCAGGCAGGACAGCAGCGACTCGAGGTCGCCCTGTTCCTTGTCGTTGAAACGCTGATTGCGGCGGAAGACCAACTCGCCCATGTGCTCGCCTTCGTGGCTCAGGGTGTAGCTGACCGAGTGGTGGCCGCGCGCGCCGAACTCCAGGCGCAAGTCGCTGGCCTGATGCACATAGCTCAGGGCGTCCAGTGGCACCAGGCGTTGGATTTCGCGGAAGAACAGGCCAAGGATGCGCTGAGGCTCCAGGCTGGTTTGCAGTTGCAGGCTCATTTGCTGACGCAGTTGCGCCAGGCTGGTCGGGCGCTCGATCAGCGCCGGTAGTTGACCGAAGCCCAGGCGCTGCAATTTGGCACTGTCAAAGTCGATTGCATGGGTCTGGGAAGGAGATTTCATATGGCGTGAGCCCCTAAGCAGTAAGTCTGTCTTACAGGCTGGGTGAGAGCGGCTATGGGCTGCGCGTCGTACTGATCCATCAGTCCCGTAGGACGTTTGGCGTAAGTTTAGTCTGCCGCAAGACGATCAGTCAGCTATCGAAATCGGCGTCTGCCCCATGGCCATCACACGGCATGTTTTGAGGGAATTTAGAGCGAAACCCGTGCCATTCGGTTCGATTTAAATTAAAGCTTTTCGAATCAATGACTTGCTGACAGATGCCGGGCCGCCGCGCTGGGTTATTGGCGGCTTTGTGATGGTTATGAGCGGCAATGGCTTGCCGCGACAGCATTCTGCCGCGGCAACAAATGCGACGTATGGCGTTATTGGGCGTTGAACGCCTGGCCATTGACGCCCGCGCTGTCCGGGCCCATCAGGTACAGATACACCGGCATGATCTCTTCCGGTGTCGGGTTGTTCAGCGGATTTTCCCCCGGATAAGCCTGCGCGCGCATGCTGGTGCGCGTACCGCCCGGGTTGATGCTGTTGGAGCGTACCGGCGCAACGCCCTCCACTTCATCGGCCAGGGTTTGCATCAGGCCTTCGGTGGCGAATTTCGACACGCCGTAAGCGCCCCAGTACGCGCGACCCTTGCGCCCGACGCTGCTGGAGGTGAACACCACCGAGGCATCCTGGGACAGCTTGAGCAGCGGCAGCAGTGTGCTGGTCAGCATGAACATCGCGTTGACGTTGACCTGCATGACGCGCATGAAGTTTTCGCCGGACAATTGTTCGATCGGCGTGCGCGGGCCAATGATCGAAGCGTTGTGCAGCAGGCCGTCGAGGTGGCCGAACTCGGTTTCGATCATCGCCGCCAGCTCATCATATTGATGGGGCAGGGCGGTCTCGAGGTTGAACGGGATGACCGCCGGTTGCGGGTGGCCCGCTGCTTCGATTGCGTCGTAGACCTCGGTCAGATTGGCTTCGGTCTTGCCCAGCAGCAACACGGTGGCACCGTGGGCGGCATAGGTTTTCGCCGCAGCCGCGCCGATGCCGCGCCCGGCACCGGTGACCAGAATGACCCGATCCTTGAGCAATTCAGGGCGAGCGGTGTAATCAAACATAAGAACCTCACAATCCATTTCATGAAGACCTGCTTCACCCCTGTGGCGAGGGGATTTATCCCCGTTCGGCGGCGAAGCCGTCGCAAAACCTGTGTGTCACATTGCCTGGATAAAAGCGGGGGCCGCTTCGCAGCCCAGCGGGGATAAATCCCCTCGCCACACAGGGAGTTTGCAGCAGTCAGGTCAGCAGCTGCACAGCGCGCTGTCGAGCACCTTGCGCAACTCCAGCGGGTGATCCACCACCACGTCCGCGCCCCAGTGCCGTGGATTGTCGTCCGGGTGGATGTAGCCGTAAGTCACCGCAGCGGTTTTGGTGCCGGCATCGCGGCCCGATTCGATATCGCGCAGATCATCGCCGATAAAGAGGACCGTCGACGGATCCAGATCAAGCATCTTGCAGGCTAGGATCAGCGGCTCCGGATCCGGCTTGCTGTTCTTCACATGATCCGGGCAGATCAGCAGCGCCGAACGCTCGGCCAGCCCCAGGCGCTGCATGATCGGCTCGGCGAAGCGCACCGGTTTGTTGGTGACCACGCCCCAGATCAGGTTGGCCTTTTCGATATCGGCGAGCAGTTCGCCCATGCCGTCGAACAGTTTACTGTGCACTGCGCAACCGACCAGATAGCGCTCGAGAAACTCCTGGCGCAGTTCTTCGAAGCCGGGCGATTCCGGATCCATCGAGAACGTCACCGCGACCATGGCCTTGGCCCCGCCGGAAATCTCGTCGCGGATGTGCTTGTCGTTGATCGGCGGCAGACCGCGATCGGCGCGCATCGCCTGGCAGATGGCGATGAAGTCCGGCGCGGTGTCGAGCAGGGTGCCGTCCATGTCGAAAAGTACCGCTCTGATGGCCATCGGCTTATTCCTCGCGCAGGGTCTGGATCATGTAGTTGACGTCAACGTCGTTGGCCAGCTTGTAGTGCTTGGTCAGCGGGTTGTAGGTCAGGCCGATGATGTCCTTGACGGTCAGGCCAGCCATGCGGCTCCACGCGCCGAGCTCGGACGGGCGGATGAATTTCTTGAAGTCGTGGGTGCCGCGCGGCAACAGCTTCATGATGTATTCGGCGCCGATGATCGCGAACAGGTACGCCTTCGGATTGCGGTTGATGGTCGAGAAGAACACCTGGCCGCCCGGCTTGACCATGCGGAAGCAGGCACGGATTACCGAGGATGGATCCGGCACGTGCTCGAGCATCTCCAGGCAGGTGACCACGTCGAACTGCTCGGGCATTTCGTCGGCGAGGGCTTCGGCGGTGATCTGCCGGTATTCGACGCTGACCCCGGACTCCAGCTGATGCAGTTGTGCGACCGCCAGCGGCGCTTCGCCCATGTCGATGCCCATCACCGTGGCGCCGCGCTGGGCCATGGCTTCGCTGAGGATGCCGCCGCCGCAACCGACGTCGAGGACTTTCTTGCCGGCCAGATTGACTCGCTCGTCGATCCAGTTGACCCGCAGTGGGTTGATGTCGTGCAGCGGCTTGAATTCGCTTTCGCGGTCCCACCAGCGATGGGCCAGGGCCTCGAATTTGGCGATTTCGGCGTGGTCGACGTTGCTCATGTTCAATTCCTCGAAAAACCTGAAAAGGGCTGTAGCCGCGGAGATTGCGCCGCGGTGTTTACGATTCGGTGTGGCCGCTGATGCGCTGGCCCCAGTGGCGGGCGGTCGCGCCCAGCTGTTGTTCGTCCATGCGGGTCAGGCGCCGGTCGTCGAGCAGTTGCTTGCCGGCAACCCACAGGTGTTTCACGCAATCACGCCCGGTGGCATAAATCAGCTGCGACACTGGGTCATACACTGGTTGCTGCGCCAGACCGGACAGGTCGAAAGCGACGATGTCTGCGGCTTTGCCGATCTCCAGCGAGCCGACCTGCGCCTCGATCCCCAGCGCGCGGGCGCCATTGAGAGTGGCCATGCGCAAGGCGCGATGGGCGTCCAGCGCCGTGGCAGAGCCTGCCACGGCTTTGGCCAGCAGGGCAGCGGTGCGGGTTTCGCCGAGCAGGTCGAGATCATTGTTGCTCGCCGCGCCATCGGTGCCGACGGCAACGTTCACCCCAGCCTGCCACAAACGTTCGACCGGGCAGAAGCCGCTGGCCAGTTTGAGGTTGGATTCCGGGCAGTGGATCACGCTGCTGTTGCTTTCTACCAGCAGCGCGAGGTCTTCATCGCTGATCTGGGTCATGTGCACCGCCTGGAAGCGCGGGCCGAGCAGGCCAAGGCGGCCAAGGCGCGCCAGTGGCCGTTCGCCGGTCTGCTCGACGGCCTGCTGCACTTCGAATGCGGTTTCATGCACATGCATATGGATCGAAGCGTCCAGCTCCTCGGCGATCACCCTGATTTTCTCCAGGTTCTCATCACCGACGGTGTAGGGTGCGTGAGGGCCGAAAGTAATCTTGATGCGTTCGTGATGCTTGAGATCGCCGAACAATTCGACGCCCTGACGAATGGCTTCGTCGGCACTGCTGGCGCCGGGGATCGGGAAATCGAGGATCGGAATGGCGATCTGCGCACGGATGCCGCTGTTGTGTACGCGCTCGCTGGCGACTTTCGGGAAAAAGTACATGTCAGAGAAGCAGGTGATGCCGCCCTTGATCTGCTCGGCGATGGCCAGATCGGTGCCGTCGCGGACGAAATCCTCATCGACCCATTTGCCTTCGGCCGGCCAGATGTGGTTTTCCAGCCAGGTCATCAGCGGCAGATCGTCAGCCAGGCCACGGAACAGCGTCATCGCCGCGTGGCCGTGGGCATTGATCAGTCCCGGCGCCAACAGAACATCCGGCAGTTCGCGGATTTCTGTCGCGTTACACTTCAACGCTTCGGCGCGCGGGCCGATAAACACGATGCAACCGTCACGGATGCCCAGGCCGTGCTCCTTGAGCACCACGCCTGCAGGTTCGACGGGGACCAGCCAGGTCGGCAGCAATAACAGGTCGAGCGCAATGGCAGGTTTCGGCATCGAGGGTCGGTTCCAGTGCTTTTGTAAAGGATGGCGAAGTATACCCGAGCGTCTTCGCGGGGGGATCGCTATAATCGGCGGCTTTTGTTCATGAGTGCGGGGTGTGGGATGCGCGATCGACTGTTGGCTGCGGAGAAAGTGAAGGCCATCGATTGGCGTGATGGCGCGCTGCACCTGCTGGATCAGCGTATTTTGCCGTTCGAGGAAACCTGGATCGCCTACACCAGCGCCGCCGGCGTGGCCGAGGCGATTCGCTCGATGGTCGTGCGGGGCGCGCCGGCCATCGGCATCAGTGCGGCTTATGGCATCGTCCTCGCGGCGCGGGCGCGGATTGCCGAGGGCGGCGACTGGTACGCGGCGCTGGAAGAGGATTTCGCTCTGCTGGCCGATTCGCGTCCGACCGCGGTCAATCTGTTCTGGGCGCTGGGGCGCATGCATGATCGCCTGGATCGGCTGAAAAGCAACGCCGATCCGCTGGCGGCTCTGGAAGCCGAAGCTATCGCCATTCATGAAAGCGACCGCGAGGCCAACCTGACCATGGCGCAGCTTGGTGTCGATCTGATCCGCAAGCATCAGGGCAACGCTCAAGCCATCCTGACCCACTGTAATACCGGCGCGCTGGCCACCGGCGGGTTCGGTACTGCGCTGGGGGTGATCCGCGCTGCTTATATAGAAGGCATGGTCGAGCGCGTTTACGCCGACGAAACCCGGCCATGGTTGCAGGGCTCGCGGCTGACCGCGTGGGAGCTGGCCAACGAAGGCATCCCGGTGACCCTGAATGCCGACTCCGCCGCCGCGCACATCATGAAAACCAAAGGCGTGACCTGGGTGATCGTCGGCGCTGACCGCATCACCGCCAATGGCGACGTGGCGAACAAGATCGGCACCTATCAACTGGCAGTCAACGCCATGCACCACGGCGTGCGCTTCATGGTCGTGGCGCCGAGTTCGACCATTGACATGAATCTGGCCAGCGGCGATGACATCCCGATTGAAGAGCGTGATGGCGCCGAACTGCTGGAAGTCGGCGGTAAACGCGTCGGTGCCGATGTTGAAGCGTTCAACCCGGTGTTTGATGTCACCCCGGCGGATCTGATCGACGCGATCGTCACCGAGAAAGGCATCGTCGAACGCCCGGACACCGCGAAAATGGCCCAGCTGATGTGTCGCAAGCGCCTGCATTGACAGGCTTTGGTGTTGTGTTGAGCCATTCGCGAGCAGGCTCGCTCCCACAGGTTTTGTGAACGCCACTGGCCTGTGTGGGAGCGAGCCTGCTCGCGAAGAGGTCGGTAATGTCAATAAACATCGCTAATTCAGACCCCGATTTCACATTCAACCAAGCTCTGAGCCTCTCTCGTCCCCCTCAAGCCTGTCATCGGTCAACTAACTATGCTCCATGCGCATCTGGGGGATAGGTGCGTGGCGGCCTTTGTGATAACATCCGGCGTTTTCCGAGGCGGCTCCACGGAGCTGTCTTTACTGCGCAAATCCGCGATCCAATGTTGATTTGTCGTAAGTCGGCGCATGGCACTCGGCCGGCCCCGACGAGCTTCGTTGCTCCCACATGGATATGACGAAGTTTCACCAGAAAAAGGAATCAGGCTTCTCATGGGCGAACTGGCCAAAGAAATCCTCCCGGTCAATATCGAAGACGAGCTGAAACAGTCCTACCTCGACTACGCAATGAGCGTGATCGTCGGCCGTGCACTGCCGGATGCGCGCGATGGCCTCAAGCCCGTGCACCGTCGCGTACTGTTCGCGATGAGCGAGCTGGGCAACGACTACAACAAGCCGTACAAGAAATCTGCCCGTGTCGTCGGCGACGTGATCGGTAAGTATCACCCGCACGGTGACACTGCCGTGTACGACACCATCGTTCGCATGGCCCAGCCTTTCTCCCTGCGCTACCTGCTGGTCGACGGCCAGGGCAACTTCGGTTCGGTCGACGGCGACAACGCTGCGGCCATGCGATACACCGAAGTGCGCATGACCAAGCTGGCGCACGAGCTGCTGGCTGACCTGCACAAGGAAACCGTGGACTGGGTGCCGAACTACGACGGCACCGAACTGATCCCGGCAGTCATGCCGACCCGCGTGCCGAACCTGCTGGTCAACGGTTCCAGCGGTATCGCCGTGGGCATGGCGACCAACATTCCGCCGCACAACCTCGGTGAAGTCATCGACGGTTGCCTGGCCCTCATCGACAACCCTGAGCTGACCGTCGATGAGCTGATGCAATATATTCCCGGCCCGGACTTCCCGACGGCTGCGATCATCAACGGTCGCGCCGGCATCATCGAAGCCTACCGCACCGGTCGCGGACGCATTTACATGCGTGCCCGCTCGATCATCGAAGACATCGATAAGGTGGGTGGCCGTCAGCAGATCGTCATCACCGAGCTGCCTTACCAGCTGAACAAGGCGCGTCTGATCGAGAAGATCGCCGAGCTGGTCAAAGAGAAGAAGCTCGAAGGCATCACCGAGCTGCGCGACGAGTCCGACAAGGACGGTATGCGCGTCGTGATCGAGCTGCGTCGCGGCGAAGTGCCTGAGGTGATCCTCAACAACCTCTACGCCCAGACCCAGCTGCAATCGGTATTCGGCATCAACATCGTCGCGCTGATCGACGGCCGCCCACGTATCCTCAACCTCAAGGATCTGCTGGAAGCCTTCGTCCGTCACCGTCGCGAAGTGGTTACCCGTCGTACCGTGTTCGAATTGCGCAAGGCGCGCGAGCGTGGGCACATTCTCGAAGGCCAGGCCGTTGCCCTGTCGAACATCGACCCGGTGATCGCCCTGATCAAGGCTTCGCCAACGCCGTCGGAAGCCAAGGAAGCGCTGATCAGCACGCCTTGGGAATCCTCGGCTGTGGTGGCGATGGTTGAGCGTGCCGGTGCCGATTCGTGCCGTCCGGAAAACCTCGATCCGCAATATGGCCTGCGTGAAGGCAAGTACTTCCTCTCGCCAGAACAGGCCCAAGCGATTCTCGAACTGCGTCTGCACCGTCTGACCGGTCTGGAGCACGAGAAGCTGCTGGCCGAGTACCAGGAGATCCTCAACCAGATCGGCGAGCTGATCCGCATCCTCAACAGCGCTGTGCGCCTGATGGAAGTGATCCGCGAAGAACTGGAAGTGATCCGCGCCGAATACGGCGATGTGCGCCGCACCGAAATTCTCGATGCCCGTCTCGACCTGACCCTGGGTGACATGATCCCGGAAGAAGAGCGCGTCGTGACCATCTCCCACGGTGGCTACGCCAAGACCCAGCCGCTGGCTGCGTACCAGGCTCAGCGTCGTGGCGGCAAAGGCAAGTCGGCCACTGGCGTCAAGGACGAGGACTACATCGCTCACCTGCTGGTCGCCAACAGCCACACCACGCTGCTGCTGTTCTCCAGCAAGGGCAAGGTGTACTGGCTCAAGACCTACGAAATTCCGGAAGCATCCCGCGCGGCCCGTGGTCGTCCGCTGGTCAACCTGTTGCCGCTGGATGATGGTGAATACATCACCACCATGCTGCCGGTCGAGGAATACACCGAAGGTCACTACATCTTCATGGCCACCGCCAACGGCACCGTGAAGAAGACCCCGCTGGAGTCCTTCAGCCGTCAGCGCAGCGTCGGTCTGATCGCGCTGGAACTGGACGAAGGCGACGTGCTGATCTCTGCGGCCATCACCGATGGCGAGCGCGAAGTGATGCTGTTCTCCGATGGCGGCAAGGTCACCCGCTTCAAAGAGTCCGACGTGCGTGCCATGGGTCGTACCGCTCGCGGCGTGCGCGGCATGCGTCTGCCGGAAGGGCAGAAGCTGATTTCCATGCTGATCCCGGAAGAAGGCAGCCAGATCCTCACCGCTTCCGAGCGTGGTTATGGCAAGCGCACCGCGATCACCGAGTTCCCTGAGTACAAGCGTGGCGGTCAGGGCGTGATCGCCATGGTCAGCAACGAGCGTAACGGCCGTCTGGTCGGCGCGGTACAGGTACTCGACGGCGAAGAAATCATGCTGATCTCCGATCAGGGCACCCTGGTGCGTACCCGTGTCGGCGAAGTGTCGAGCCTGGGTCGTAACACTCAGGGCGTGACGCTGATCAAGCTGGCCAAGGATGAAACCCTGGTCGGCCTGGAGCGGGTTCAGGAGCCATCGGAAATCGAAGGCGAAGAGCTCGAAGGTGAAGAGGGCGAGGAAATCGCAGGCAGCGTCGGTATCGACGAAGCAGGTGAAGACCAGCAACTCGACGCCGCAGCAGACGAAGAACCGCAGGAATAAGCGGACAAACGAGGGGGCGGATGAGAATTCGCCCCCTTGTTATTTGTCCGGTATGAAAATTTGCAACACTGCGGATGATCGTTCCCACGCTCTGCGTGGGAATGCCGCTGGGGACGCTCCGCGTCCCATGACGCAGAGCGTCATTGGATGCATTCCCACGCGGAGCGTGGGAACGATCAGTCGCAAACCAAAAGATTCAAGTGACCACCAAATCAGAGCGAGATTGGATGTGAGCAAGCGAGCCTATAACTTCTGCGCCGGTCCGGCGGCGCTGCCTGAAGCTGTCCTGCAGCGCGCCCAGGGTGAACTCCTTGATTGGCACGGCAAGGGTCTGTCGGTCATGGAAATGAGCCATCGCAGCGATGAGTTCGTGTCCATCGCCACCCAGGCCGAGCAGGATCTGCGTGACCTGCTGAATATCCCGTCGAACTACAAAGTGCTGTTTTTGCAGGGCGGCGCGAGCCAGCAGTTCGCGCAAATCCCGCTGAACCTGTTGCCTGAAGGCGGCTCGGCCGACTACATCGACACCGGTATCTGGTCGCAGAAAGCTATCGAAGAAGCCTCGCGCTACGGCCACGTCAACGTTGCTGCCACTGCCAAGCCTTACGACTA
This sequence comes from Pseudomonas triticicola, assembly GCF_019145375.1. Classification (NCBI taxonomy): domain Bacteria; kingdom Pseudomonadati; phylum Pseudomonadota; class Gammaproteobacteria; order Pseudomonadales; family Pseudomonadaceae; genus Pseudomonas; species Pseudomonas triticicola. The sequence continues at coordinate 429,294 of NZ_JAHSTX010000001.1, forward strand.
TTTCGCCATTCCCGGCCAGAACGAGTGGAATCTGTCGAAAGACGCCGCTTACGTTCACTACGCGCCGAACGAAACCATCGGCGGTCTGGAATTTCAGTGGATCCCGCAAACCGGTGACGTACCGCTGGTGGCGGACATGTCTTCGGACATCCTCTCGCGCCCGGTCGATATTTCGCGTTTCGGCATGATCTACGCCGGCGCGCAGAAGAACATCGGCCCGAGCGGCATCGTCGTCAACATCATCCGCGAAGACCTGTTGGGCAAGGCCCGCTCGCTCTGCCCGACCATGCTTAATTACAAGGTCGCAGCTGATAACGGTTCGATGTACAACACCCCGCCGACGCTGGCCTGGTACCTGTCCGGTCTGGTGTTCCAATGGCTGAAAGAGCAGGGCGGCGTTGAAGCGATCGCCAAACTCAACGACGTCAAGCAGCGCACGCTGTACGGCTTCATCGATGCCAGCGGCCTCTACAGCAACCCGATCAACAAGTCGGATCGCTCGTGGATGAACGTGCCGTTCCGTCTCGCTGACGATCGTCTGGACAAGCCGTTCCTCGCCGGTGCCGACGAGCGCGGTCTGCTCAACCTCAAGGGTCACCGTTCGGTGGGCGGTATGCGCGCCTCCATCTACAACGCCGTCGACATCACTGCGGTCAACGCGCTGGTGGCGTACATGGCGGAATTCGAGAAGGAACACGGCTGATGTCCGAGCAAGAACTCAAGGCACTGCGCGTTCGCATCGACGCTCTGGACACCAAAGTTCTGGAGCTGATCAGTGAGCGTGCGCGTTGCGCCCAGGAAGTCGCCCGCGTGAAGATGGCCTCGCTGGCCGAAGGCGAAGTGCCGGTGTTCTATCGTCCTGAGCGCGAAGCTCAGGTGCTCAAACGGGTGATGGAGCGCAACCAGGGGCCGCTGGGCAACGAAGAGATGGCGCGGTTGTTCCGCGAAATCATGTCGTCGTGCCTCGCGCTGGAGCAGCCGCTGAAAGTGGCTTACCTCGGCCCTGAAGGCACCTTCACCCAGGCTGCCGCGATGAAGCACTTCGGTCACGCGGTGATCAGCAAGCCGATGGCGGCGATTGATGAAGTGTTCCGTGAAGTGGCGGCCGGTGCGGTGAATTTTGGCGTGGTGCCGGTGGAAAACTCCACCGAAGGCGCGGTCAACCACACCCTCGACAGCTTCCTCGAGCACGACATGGTCATCTGTGGCGAAGTCGAGCTGCGCATTCACCATCACCTGTTGGTCGGTGAAAACACCAAGACTGACAGCATCAGCCGCATCTATTCCCACGCGCAGTCGCTGGCCCAGTGCCGCAAGTGGCTGGACGCGCATTACCCGAATGTCGAACGCGTCGCGGTGTCGAGCAACGCCGAAGCGGCCAAGCGGGTCAAGGGTGAGTGGAATTCGGCAGCGATCGCTGGTGACATGGCGGCAGGGCTGTATGGCCTGACGCGTCTGGCCGAGAAGATCGAAGATCGCCCGGACAATTCGACGCGCTTCCTGATGATCGGTAACCAGGAAGTGCCGCCTACCGGCGACGACAAGACCTCGATCATCGTGTCGATGAGCAACAAGCCCGGCGCGCTCCACGAGCTGCTGGTGCCGTTCCACGACAATGGCATTGACCTGACCCGCATCGAAACCCGTCCGTCGCGCAGCGGCAAATGGACCTACGTGTTCTTCATCGACTTCGTCGGCCACCACCGCGATCCGTTGATCAAAGGTGTGCTGGAAAAGATCAGTCAGGAAGCAGTAGCACTCAAAGTGCTGGGTTCCTACCCGAAAGCAGTTCTCTAAGGGGCGGTAGCAAATGAGTGGCAACTTCCTCGCTCTGGCACAGCCGGGCGTGCAACAACTTTCGCCGTACGTTCCGGGCAAGCCTGTGGACGAACTGGCGCGCGAGCTGGATCTGGATCCGGCAAAAATCGTCAAACTGGCGAGCAACGAAAACCCATTGGGCGCCAGCCCGAAGGCATTGGCGGCGATTCGCGAAGAGCTGGCCGAGCTGACCCGCTACCCGGACGGCAATGGTTTCGCCCTGAAATCGCTGCTCGCCGAGCAGTGCCGTGTCGAGCTGAATCAGGTCACGCTGGGCAATGGCTCCAACGACATTCTTGAGCTGGTTGCGCGTGCCTATCTGGCGCCGGGCCTGAATGCGGTGTTCAGCGAACATGCATTCGCTGTGTATCCGATTGCTACCCAAGCTGTCGGTGCGCAGGCCAAAGTCGTTCCAGCCAAAGACTGGGGCCATGACCTGCCGGCGATGCTTGCGGCCATCGATGCCAACACCCGCGTGGTGTTCATCGCCAACCCGAACAACCCGACCGGCACCTGGTTCGGCGCAGAAGCGCTGGACGAATTCCTGCAGGACGTTCCCGAGCATGTGCTGGTAGTCCTCGACGAGGCTTACATCGAGTACGCCGAAGGCAGCGATTTGCCGGACGGTCTCGACTTCCTCGCGGCGTACCCGAACCTGCTGGTGTCGCGCACCTTCTCCAAGGCCTATGGTCTGGCCGCGCTGCGCGTCGGTTATGGCTTGTCGACGCCTGTGGTGGCAGACGTGCTGAACCGCGTTCGCCAGCCATTCAACGTCAACAGTCTCGCGTTGGCGGCGGCGTGTGCGGCGCTGAAGGACGAGGAATATCTGGCGCAAAGCCGTCAGCTCAACGAATCCGGCATGCACCAGTTGCAGGCGGGTTTCCGTGAGTTGGGGCTGGGCTGGATCGAGTCCAAAGGCAACTTCATCTGCGTCGATCTCGGCGTGGTCGCGGCGCCGATTTTTCAGGGCTTGCTGCGCGAAGGCGTGATCGTGCGTCCGGTGGCCAATTACGGCATGCCGAACCACCTGCGGGTGACCATCGGTCTGCCGGCAGAAAACAGCCGTTTCCTCGAAGCGCTGCGCAAGGTTCTGGCTCGTGGTTGATGTCACTGCGCTGCAACCTGCTGCACCTATGATCGGTCGCCTTGTGGTGGTCGGTCTGGGGTTGATCGGTGGTTCGTTTGCCAAGGGTTTGCGTGAAAGCGGCCTGTGCCGTGAAGTGGTCGGCGTTGATCTCGACCCGCAATCGCGCAAGCTCGCGGTCGAATTGGGTGTGGTCGATCGCTGCGAAGACGACTTGGCGGCGGCTTGCGTCGGTGCCGATGTGATTCAGCTGGCGGTGCCGATTCTGGCCATGGAAAAGCTGCTCGCGCGTCTGGCTGTCATGGACCTGGGGCAGGCGATTCTTACGGATGTCGGCAGCGCCAAAGGCAACGTAGTGCGCGCGGCGACCGAGGCGTTCGGCGGCATGCCGGCGCGTTTCGTGCCGGGGCACCCGATTGCCGGTTCCGAGCAGAGCGGGGTGGAAGCCTCGAATGCCGAGCTGTTCCGCCGGCACAAGGTGATCCTGACGCCGCTCGAGCAGACCGATCCTGCCGCGCTGGCGCTGGTTGATCGTCTCTGGCGCGAACTGGGCGCCGATGTCGAGCACATGCAGGTCGAGCGTCACGACGAAGTGCTGGCCGCGACCAGTCATTTGCCGCATCTGCTGGCCTTCGGTCTGGTCGATTCGTTGGCCAAGCGCAATGAAAATCTGGAGATCTTCCGTTACGCTGCCGGTGGTTTTCGCGATTTCACAAGAATCGCCGGAAGCGACCCGGTGATGTGGCACGACATCTTCCTCGCCAACCGCGAGGCTGTCCTGCGCACACTCGATACATTTCGCAGCGACCTCGACGCCTTGCGCGACGCGGTCGATGCAGGGGATGGGCACCAATTGTTGGGCGTTTTCACGCGCGCCCGGGTTGCCCGCGAGCATTTCAGTAAAATCCTGGCCCGCAGGGCCTATGTGGACGCTATGAATTCCAACGATCTGATCTTCCTGGCTCAACCTGGTGGCCGCCTGTCCGGTCGGATTCGCGTACCGGGTGACAAATCGATTTCCCACCGTTCGATCATGCTCGGCTCGCTGGCCGAAGGCGTCACCGAAGTCGAAGGCTTTCTCGAGGGCGAAGACGCCCTGGCGACCTTGCAGGCGTTTCGCGACATGGGCGTGGTCATCGAAGGCCCGCACCACGGCCGCGTGACTATCCACGGTGTTGGTCTGCACGGCCTGAAACCTGCGCCGGGCCCGATCTACCTGGGCAACTCCGGCACCTCGATGCGTCTGCTCTCCGGCCTGCTGGCGGCGCAGAACTTCGACAGCACCTTGACCGGCGACGCTTCGCTGTCCAAGCGTCCGATGAATCGCGTGGCTAATCCTCTGCGAGAAATGGGCGCCGTGATCGAAACCGCTGCCGAAGGTCGCCCACCGATGACCATTCGCGGTGGCCACAAGCTCAAGGGTCTGACCTACACCATGCCGATGGCCAGTGCCCAGGTGAAATCCTGCCTGCTGCTTGCCGGTCTCTATGCTGAAGGCAAGACCACGGTGACCGAGCCGGCACCGACCCGCGATCACACCGAACGCATGCTGCGTGGCTTCGGCTACCCGGTCAGCGTTGACGGCGCCACGGCTTCGGTCGAGTCCGGCGGCAAGCTCACCGCGACTCACATCGAAGTGCCGGGCGATATTTCGTCGTCGGCGTTCTTCCTGGTCGCGGCCTCGATCGCCGAGGGCTCCGAGCTGGTGCTCGAGCACGTCGGCATCAACCCGACCCGTACTGGCGTGATCGATATCCTGCGGCTAATGGGCGCCGATATCACTCTGGAAAACCAGCGTGAAGTGGGCGGCGAGCCAGTGGCTGACTTGCGCGTGCGCGCAGCTAAACTCAAAGGTATCGAGATTCCGGAAGAGCTGGTGCCGCTGGCGATCGACGAATTCCCGGTCCTGTTCGTTGCGGCTGCGTGCGCCGAAGGGCGTACCGTGCTCACCGGCGCCGAAGAGCTGCGGGTCAAGGAATCCGACCGGATTCAGGTCATGGCGGACGGTTTGCTGGCGCTGGGCGTCAAGTGCGAACCGACCCCGGACGGCATCATCATCGACGGCGGCCAGATCGGCGGCGGTGAAGTGCACGGGCACGGCGACCACCGTATCGCCATGGCCTTCAGCGTCGCCTCGTTGCGCGCTACCGCACCGATCCGCATCCACGATTGCGCCAACGTCGCGACCTCGTTCCCCAACTTCCTCGCGCTGTGCGGGCAAGTCGGCATTCGTGTGGCACAAGAGGCTCAGTCGTGAAAAACATTGCACCGGTCATCACCATCGATGGGCCAAGCGGCTCCGGCAAAGGCACGGTCGCCGGGATTCTGGCCAAACGTCTGGGCTGGAACCTGCTGGATTCCGGTGCGCTTTATCGCTTGCTCGCGTTTGCTGCGCACAACCATGGCGTCGACCTGACCAATGAAGAGCTGCTGAAGACATTGGCCGCTCATCTGGATGTGCAGTTCATCGCCGCGACCGAAGGTCAGCTGCAGCGGATCATTCTAGAAGGCGATGAAGTCAGCGATGTCATTCGCACCGAAAGCGTCGGCTCCGGCGCCTCGCAAGTGGCTGCGCTGCCCGCCGTGCGCGAGGCGCTGCTGCAGCGCCAGCGTGCGTTCCAGGAAGCGCCGGGGCTGGTGGCGGACGGTCGCGACATGGGCACGGTGGTTTTTCCAGATGCACCACTGAAGATTTTCCTCACCGCCAGTGCCGAGGAACGGGCGCGCCGTCGATATTTGCAGTTGAAGGGCAAAGTCGAGGGTGTTAGTCTGTCGAGTCTGCTAGATGAGATCCGTGCACGCGATGAGCGTGACACCCAGCGCGCAGTAGCCCCGCTCAAGCCGGCGGCCGACGCGATTCAGCTGGATTCAACGGAGCTTTCCATCGATCAGGTGCTTGAACGCATCATGAGCGAGATCGCCATTCGCGATATCGCCGGGTGACCAAGAAGGCCGCAGGGGACCAGTCATAGTCCTGCGGTGCTTCTTTTAAATGAAACTAACCCACACCGTCTGGGGTGTGGAGATGGGCGTTTACTTCGCCCTCATCTACAGGAATTAAAATGAGCGAAAGCTTTGCGGAACTCTTTGAAGAAAGCCTGAAAACCCTGAACCTTCAGGCAGGCTCCATCATCACCGGTGTTATCGTTGATATCGATTACCAGGCTCGCTGGGTAACCGTTCACGCTGGTCTGAAGTCTGAAGCACTCATCCCGCTTGAGCAGTTCTACAACGATGCTGGCGAACTGAACATCAACGTTGGTGATGAAGTTCACGTTGCTCTGGATTCGGTTGAAGACGGCTTTGGCGAAACCAAGCTGTCCCGTGAAAAAGCCAAGCGCGCTGAATGCTGGATCGTTCTGGAAGCAGCCTTCGCAGCCGAGGAAGTGGTCAAGGGCGTTATCAACGGTAAGGTTAAAGGCGGCTTCACTGTCGACGTTAACGGCATCCGTGCGTTCCTGCCAGGTTCCCTGGTTGACGTCCGTCCAGTGCGCGACACCACGCACCTGGAAGGCAAAGAGCTGGAATTCAAGGTCATCAAGCTGGACCAGAAGCGCAACAACGTTGTCGTTTCCCGTCGCAGCGTCCTCGAAGCCGAGAACTCCGCCGAGCGTGAAGCTCTGCTGGAATCCCTGCAGGAAGGCCAGCAAGTCAAAGGTATCGTCAAAAACCTCACCGATTACGGCGCATTCGTCGATCTGGGTGGCGTGGACGGCCTGCTGCACATCACCGACATGGCCTGGAAGCGCATCAAGCATCCTTCCGAGATCGTCAACGTTGGTGACGAAATCGACGTCAAGGTTCTGAAATACGATCGCGAACGCAACCGTGTTTCCCTGGGCCTGAAGCAACTGGGCGAAGATCCATGGGTTGCTATCAAAGCCCGTTACCCAGAAGGCACTCGCGTAACCGCTCGTGTAACCAACCTGACCGACTACGGCTGCTTCGCTGAGCTGGAAGAAGGCGTTGAAGGTCTGGTACACGTTTCGGAAATGGACTGGACCAACAAGAACATCCACCCTTCGAAAGTCGTACAAGTCGGCGACGAAGTGGAAGTCATGGTTCTGGACATCGACGAAGAGCGTCGTCGTATCTCCCTGGGCATCAAGCAGTGCAAGTCGAACCCATGGGAAGACTTCTCTGGCCAGTTCAACAAGGGCGACAAGATCTCCGGCACCATCAAGTCGATCACCGATTTCGGTATCTTCATTGGTCTGGACGGCGGCATCGACGGTCTGGTTCACTTGTCCGACATCTCCTGGAACGAAGTGGGCGAAGAAGCCGTACGTCGTTTCAAGAAGGGCGACGAGCTGGACACCGTCATCCTGTCGGTTGACCCAGAGCGCGAGCGCATCTCCCTGGGCATCAAGCAACTGGAAAGCGATCCGTTCTCCGAGTACGTCTCGGTTAACGACAAGGGCGCTATCGTGACCGGTACCGTGAAAGAAGTTGACGCCAAAGGCGCCATCATCGTTCTGGCCGACGACATCGAAGCTACCCTGAAAGCCTCCGAAATCAGCCGTGACCGCGTTGAAGACGCGCGCAACGTTCTGAAAGAAGGCCAGGAAGTTGAAGCCAAGATCATCAGCGTTGATCGCAAGAGCCGCGTAATCCAGCTCTCGATCAAGTCGAAAGACGATGCTGAAGAGAAAGAAGCCATCCAGAGCCTGAAAGCAGCTCCGGAAGGCGAAGCAGCTGACACCACTATGGCGGCACTGCTGCGTCAAGCAATGGCCAAACAGAACTGAGTTCTGCTTGATCATTAAAAAGGGCGACTTCGGTCGCCCTTTTTTGTGTCTGCGATTTGGTCTTTGTACGTCCGTGCATGAAACCAATGCCGACGCCTGCGGGTCTGTTTCTTTAATCGGATCAATCGCCTATTCGCGACTAAGCTTGATCGTGAGCATTAGTCGTCAGGCTAGCCTGGCATAAGGAAGTGGATGAACAAGTTATTTGTTGTTGCGGTGGTATTGGCGCTGGCAGGTTGCACCACCAGTGCGAAAACCCATGCGGTGCGCGGCGTCAGTGGTATCGAGATCGATTGCTCCGGGTTGGGTTCCGGTTGGGAGAAATGCCAGAAGCGTGCAGCGAAGGAGTGCAAAGGCAAGGGCTATAAGGTCATCACCCGTTCTGACGATGCCAAAGATGAAGACGAGTACCCGTTTGGCTTTAATCCGGCGGGTTTCGTGACCCGGACCATGCTGGTGATGTGTCGTTAGGGCAGCGGCGATCCGACTCGCCACTGGAGTGCCCTGAAAATGGGCGTTTTGACCCCGGGAAAGATATGTCAATCCCTGGGCTGTTCAAAATCTTCCGGGCATGCTAAAACCTTTCAAGCGCTGATCTAGCTGCTTGAAAAAGAAGGGAAAAATATGACGAAGTCGGAGTTGATCGAACGAATTGTCACCCATCAAGGGCTACTCTCATCCAAAGATGTGGAGCTGGCCATCAAGACCATGCTTGAACAAATGTCTCAGTGCCTCGCCACCGGTGATCGTATCGAGATCCGTGGTTTCGGCAGCTTCTCCCTGCACTACCGCGCACCGCGCGTCGGCCGCAATCCAAAGACCGGCCAGTCGGTAAGTCTGGACGGTAAATTCGTTCCGCACTTCAAGCCGGGTAAAGAATTGCGTGACCGCGTGAATGAGGAAGAGGAGGAGGGCGCTTGATCTTCGCTATTCAAATTCAAGGGGGCGTGAATGCGTAACCTCAAACGCATACTGCTTGGCATTTTTCTTCTGCTGATGGTTCTGGTTGTTCTGGCGTTTGTGCTGGAAAACCAGCAATCGGTTTCGCTTTTGTTTCTGGGTTTTTCCGGCCCGCAGTTGCCGGTGTCGGTTGTTGCGGTGCTGGCGTTGCTGATCGGCATGCTCATCGGTCCAATTTTGGGCTGGTTTCTTGGACGCTCGTCCAGAGCTGCACGCAAGCGACTGGTCTAAAAGCGACAGGCGCACGGCATCTGTCGAAATTGCGCCTCAGCCTGTCTTTATCCATTAGTAAAAGCATCATTAAGCTGTAAAATGCGTCCCTTGTTCGATCGTGCCTTAATGCATGTCGATTCAGACTGACTCTGACGGATGCCAACTGATAGTGGCTTCTGCATTCATGGATTAGACCGCGCTCGCTGGCAGCGCTGTCCGCAGCTCAAGGGTATCGTTTCGCGTGAAAATTCTAGTTACCGGCGGTGCCGGCTTCATTGGCTCGGCAGTCATTCGTCACATCATCTCCAACACTTCCGATGCAGTCGTTAACGTCGACAAGCTGACGTACGCCGGCAATCTGGAGTCCCTGGCAGAAGTCAGCCAGAATTCGCGTTACGCCTTCGAGCGCGTCGATATCTGCGATCGTGATCAGATCGACCGTGTCCTGCGTGAACACCAGCCCGATGCAATCATGCACCTCGCGGCAGAATCCCACGTAGACCGCTCGATCTCCGGCCCGTCCGAGTTCATCCAGACCAACATTATTGGCACCTACACGCTACTCGAAGCAGCGCGCCACTACTGGGCTGCGCTGGACGACACCCGCAAAGCCAACTTCCGCTTCCACCACATTTCGACTGACGAAGTTTACGGAGACCTCGAAGGTCCGGAAGACCTCTTCACTGAAACCACGCCTTACCAGCCAAGCTCGCCATACTCCGCCAGCAAAGCCAGTTCTGATCACCTTGTTCGCGCCTGGGCCCGCACCTATGGCCTGCCGACACTGGTGACCAACTGCTCGAACAACTACGGCCCATGTCACTTCCCAGAGAAGCTGATCCCGCTGATCATCCTCAACGCCCTCGAAGGCAAGCCGCTGCCGGTGTATGGCAAAGGCAACCAGGTCCGTGACTGGCTGTATGTCGAAGATCACGCGCGCGCATTGTACAAAGTCGTCACCGAAGGCGTGATCGGCGAGACTTACAACATCGGTGGTCATAACGAAAAACAAAACATCGAAGTAGTGCATACCCTGTGTGCCTTGCTCGATGAGTTGCGTCCGGATTCGGCCCATCGTCCACACGCCAGTCTGATTACTTATGTTCAGGATCGTCCTGGGCATGACGTGCGTTATGCAATTGATGCGAGCAAGATTCAGCGTGAGCTGGGATGGACGCCGGAGGAGACTTTTGAAACCGGTATTCGCAAGACTGTTGAGTGGTATCTCAATAACACTGAGTGGGTTGAGCACGTGAAGAGCGGTAGCTACCAGCAGTGGATTGATCAGAACTATGCGGATCGTTCGAGCAAAGCATGAAGATACTGCTTCTAGGAAAGAGCGGTCAGGTTGGCTGGGAGCTGCAACGCTCCCTCGCTCCGCTTGGCGAACTCGTCTCTCTTGATCGTCATCTTGTCGATGGCCTCTGTGGTGATCTGTCCAATCTAGAAGCCTTGCGCGCGACAATTCGTCAGGTGAAGCCCGACGTTATTGTTAATGCCGCTGCCTATACGGCGGTTGACAAGGCCGAGTCGGAAACCGAGCTGGCGGATCGCGTGAACGGTTTTGCAAGTGGCGTGATGGCGGAAGAAGCCGCATCGCTGGACGCATGGCTGGTTCACTACTCAACCGATTATGTTTTCAATGGCCAAGGCGTCATGCCATGGCAGGAGACAGACGCTGTTGCGCCGGTGAACCATTACGGTTCCAGCAAGCTAGCCGGCGAACAGGCAATCATCGCGTCGGGTTGCAAGTATCTGATCTTCCGTACTAGCTGGGTTTACGGAGCTCGCGGCAACAACTTCGCGAAGACCATGCTGCGCTTAGCGAAAGATCGCGAAGCGTTGAGCGTGATTGCGGATCAGATCGGAGCGCCGACGGGGGCTGATCTGATTGCTGATGTAACGGTGTTGGCTATCCAGCAAGTTCTGAGGCGTCCAGAGCTGGCCGGTCTCTATCATCTAGCCGCTGCCGGTGAAGTGTCCTGGCATGGCTATGCCACTCATGTCATTGACTTCGCAAAAGCCCAAGGCGAGGAGTTGGCTGTGACAACGGTCAATCCTATCGAGACTACTGCCTATCCGACACCTGCGCGTCGCCCTCTGAACTCACGTTTGAATACCCAGAAGCTGCGCGACAATTTTTCTCTACACTTGCCGGATTGGCAAAGTGGTTTAACCAGAATGCTTAGGGAAGTTTTGAACAAATGACCACGACAAATCGTAAAGGCATCATCCTCGCCGGCGGCTCAGGTACTCGTCTGCACCCGCTGACTCTTGGCGTATCGAAGCAGATGTTGCCGATCTACGACAAGCCGATGATCTTTTATCCGTTGTCGGTACTGATGCTTGCGGGTATGCGCGAGATCCTGATTATCTCCACTCCGGAAGATTTGCCATGTTTTCGCAAGTTGTTGGGCGATGGCAGCCAGTACGGTATCAAGCTTACCTACGCCGAACAGCCTAGTCCGGATGGTCTCGCCCAAGCGTTCATTATCGGAGAAGAGTTTATCGGCAAGGATCCTTGCTGCTTGATTCTGGGTGACAACATTTTCTACGGTCAGCATTTCTCGGATAACTTGCGCTCGGCAAGCTCTCAGCAGCAAGGTGCTACTGTATTCGGCTACCACGTGTCTGATCCGGAGCGTTTTGGTGTTGTCGAGTTCGATAAAGATGGCCGAGCGTTGAGCATTGAAGAAAAACCGCTGAAGCCCAAGTCGAACTATGCTGTAACCGGCCTGTATTTCTATGATAACGACGTCGTTGAAATCGCCAAGAACATCAAGCCTTCTGCACGTGGCGAGCTGGAAATCACCGACGTTAACCGTGCTTACCTTGAGCGAAAAACCCTTAACGTTGAGATGTTGGGCCGTGGTTTTGCGTGGCTGGACACCGGTACACATGACTCCCTGCTGGAAGCGAGTCACTTCGTGCATACCATCGAACATCGTCAGGGCTTGAAAGTCGCTTGCCTGGAAGAAATTGCCTATCACAACCGCTGGATCACTGCTCAGCAATTGGGCGCCCAAGCCGATGCGCTGAAGAAGACGGGCTACGGTCAGTACTTGCAAAAGCTTCTGGACTCGCCCTCTCACTGATTTGAATATTCTGTCGTTCGAACAGTAGCGCTCAATCGGCTCAAGCAGGAATTGCATGCCAGTAAATTATCCCAAGGTCGCGGTTTTACTGGCGGCCTACAATGGTGAGCAGTGGATCGAAGAGCAGTTGGCCTCGATCCTTCGCCAGTCGGCAGTTGAGTTGACGGTCTACATCAGCATCGATCCTTCCTCCGATGGCACTGAAGCTCTGTGCTGCGCTATTTGCGCTGAGCACCCAAGTGTTATTGTGCTGCCGGCCGCCGGCGTATTTGGCGGTGCTTCTCGTAACTTCTTTCGCCTTATTCGTGATGTAGACTTTGACTGTTTTGACTTCGTCGCTTTTGCAGACCAAGATGATGTCTGGCACTCGAACAAGCTTCAGCGCGCCCTTCAAGCAATCGAGACGCATCGTGCAGACGCTTATTCGAGTAACGTGACGGCCTTCTGGCCGGATGGCAGGACTCACTTGCTGGACAAGGCACAGCCTCAGGTCGAATGGGATTTTTTGTTCGAGGCGGCGGGGCCGGGCTGCACCTATGTAATGAGCAGAAAGCTTGTCGATAGCCTGAAGGCTTCGATGCTGTCGCATTGGCAGCTATTACAAAATGTGAGTCTGCATGATTGGTACTGTTACGCGTTTGCTCGGAGCAAAGGCTTTCGCTGGTACATAGACCCAGTCCCGTCTATGGATTATCGCCAGCATGAGCGTAACCAGGTGGGGGCCAACAAGGGGTTGAGTTCGTTGATTGACCGCTACAGAACCATTCATGACGGTTGGTGGTTTAATCAGGTTCGATTGATAGCTCGGTTAGTTGGGCTTGGCAGTGATTCCTTTGTAAGGACATGGTTGAGCTTTCGTCGTCTCCAGTTGTTGACGCTCTCCTTCAGCGCCTGGCGTTGTCGGCGTCGTTTGCGCGATAAAGTTTTTTTCTTTTTTGTCTGCTGGATGACTGCTTTGATAGGACGGAAAACCAAATGACTGCCCCCAAGGTGCTAGTGACAGGGGCGAGCGGCTTTGTTGGTGAGGCCGTGGTGTTAAAATTATTGGTTGATAAGAAGTTTTCGCCAATTGCGGCTGTTCGTGGTGCCAGCCGATTGCACGGGTTATGTCCTGCGGTAGCCTTTGACTTGACACACACCGTACTGCCAGATCTTGGCGACGTTCAGGTAGTTATTCATGCTGCAGCCCGCGTTCATGTCATGAATGAAACGTGCGTGGATGCCTTGATCGAATTTCGAAAGGTCAACGTTGAAGGGACCCTTAGACTTGCAAGGCATGCTGTGCAATCGGGCGTTAAGCGCTTCATTTTCATAAGCTCAATCAAGGTTAATGGCGAGAGCACAATCGTTGGGCAGCCTTTCACGGCCGATGATCAACCGAGACCACTGGATCCTTACGCAATATCCAAGTTCGAAGCGGAAGAAGCCCTAATGCAAATTGGCCAGAGCACAGGAATGGAGGTTGTGATCATCCGTCCTCCACTCGTTTATGGTCCCGGCGTAAAAGCCAATTTTTTGAGTTTGCTGAGTCTGGCAAATACGGGAATTCCGCTACCGTTGGGGGCAATTCGAAATCAGCGAAGTCTCGTGGCGATTGGCAATCTGGTTAGTTTTGTTGTCACTTGTATTGATCATCCTCGCGCCGTTAATCAGAGATTTCTGGTCAGTGATGGGCAGGACTTGTCGACGACACAACTGTTGCAGCGGTTATCGAAGGCACTAGGTAAACGCGTTTGGCTCCTGCCGATACCGGAACGGTTATTGAAACTGGCAGCGTTCATCTTGGGCAAGCAAGCGGTTGTCCAGAGGCTTTGTGGTTCATTGCAACTTGATATCGCCAAAAATCGAGAATTACTGGCATGGGTGCCCCCGGTGCGTATGCATCTTGCCATGCGCCGGACCGCTAGCCATTTTTTGGAAAAACAGACGTAATGAAAAGTTGGTGGTTTTTACTCCTGGTATTTGCAATGTCCTGGGGGCTGACTTTTTTCTTGCGTCGTTATGCGCTGGCGAAGAGTTTGATGGATATACCAAACGAGCGCAGTTCCCACACGATACCAACGCCACGTGGAGGAGGAGTCGCCATTGTGATCTCCTTTCTATTGGCTCTACCTGTTATCAGCGGTCTTGATTTGTTGAGCCACTCTGTTCTTTACGGGGTATTTGGCGCAGGCCTGTTCGTGGCCATCATTGGATTTGCTGATGATCATGGACATATCGCCGCAAGGTGGCGACTGCTTGGACATTTCACTGCCGCTGCATGGGTGCTCTACTGGCTAAGCGGGCTGCCGCCGATCGGTTTTTTGGGGTTTACGGTAGATTTGGGCTGGTTCGGTAATACTTTAGCGGTGGTATATCTTGTCTGGATGCTGAATCTATACAACTTCATGGACGGAATTAACGGATTGGCGAGTATCGAAGCTATCAGTGCCTGCGTGGGGATGTGTCTGATTTATTGGTGCCTCGGGCGTGTTGAACTGATTTGGCTGCCGTTGATTCTGGCGACTGCAGTGGCGGGGTTCATGTACTGGAACTTTCCACGTGCGCGGATCTTTATGGGTGATGCGGGAAGTGGGTTTATCGGAATAGTTCTAGGTGGAATGGCGCTACAGGCAGCGCATATTTCGATCGAGTTGTTTTGGAGTTGGCTCATTCTCCTCGGTGTTTTTATTGTTGACGCCACCTGGACGCTGATCCGGCGCTTGGTACAAGGCGAGAAGTTGTATCAAGCACATCGTAGTCACGGATATCAAAAAGCCGCTCTCCGATGGGGGCACCAGCGAGTGACCTGGATGGTGGCAATCCTGAATATTGGTGTTTTGCTTCCGGTGGCAGCATTGGTGGCCACAGGTGTGTTCGATGGCATGCTCTCAATATTGGTGACTTATGCCTGCCTCTCGTACCTGGCGTATATGGCGAAAGCAGGTATTAAGTAGCGATGTCTTGTCACGCGGGGAGTGGCAAATCTGTTGTGATCAGGTCGGTTAATGATCAGCGCGCAGGCGTCTTTGCGGCTTGGGTGCTTCGCCGAGTCTACAAGGGATCTGTTGTAGCAACGATGGCTTGCTGTCTTACGAACGGGAGGCACCGTCTTCGCTCTCGGCCCCGTCTCACCATATAGGCAGCCCCATGCTGATTGAGTTTTGGTGAGTCTGACTCTGAGAGTGATTATCAAGGATTTTTGACCGTAATCCCTGGTAAAACCGGATTGTAGATAACGCTTTTTACTGGGATAATCTCTTCTTTTTATGCTCGCATTCAGTATTTCTGATAGAAAAGGGTGGTCAATCCTAGGGGAGGGTGTCTAGTTTTATGATGAATTCGCTTCTCCGTCATGAATCACCCGCCTGTCAGTGATTGTTTCAAGGTAAATATTTTGTCTCAGTTCTGTCCATATAGCGGCTTGGCGGCATGTATCAATTGGTTCAGACCGTTTGGGTATAAGATTTAGCTTAACCACATGTTTTCTGCTGATCGCTGGAATTGCATTCTATGAAGTGCAAATGGTCGTGATCGTAAAGGCATTGAGCCATCCCTTCGCATTGGTTTGGAAATTTCCGGCTTAATCGTATGAACATGGATACAGCGAGCCATCATCAGGCTTCATCGACCTCCACGATAGTGGGCCTGCACAAACCGCTCACCACTCGCAGTCCGAAGTCGCCTTCGGAGGCTAGTGTAGGGGTGTCAAAAAAACATCTTTCAGCTTTACATGCTTTGCAGGCTTTCAGCTCAAGTAGCGAAAAGCCTTTGAGCGTGCCTTCCCAGCGCATCAATTGTTCGCGAATCTTTGCATCGCCCTTTGGCGTCTGGCATTTGCAGCTTTCATATGTGCCAGCAACGTCCGCGAGCATAATCTCTCAAGAAAATATCACCAAACATACAGTTCTGGTGACAGCTTTATTATGAGCGTTTTTTTCTTTTTTTAATTTGTAAGAACAGGAATTCTTAATGAAGGATTTAGTTGAGATTATTAATCCACACGCTAGAAGGTCAATTACGTTAAGAGGGCTTCTCGGGAGTTTGTGGCGAAATAAGCGATTGATTTCGCAGATGACAAAAAGAGAAGTCGTCGGACGATATAAAGGATCCGCTATGGGCTTGGCGTGGTCGTTTTTTAATCCGATCGTTATGCTCGCTGTGTACACCTATGTTTTCTCTGAAATATTTAAAACCCGCTGGGTAGGGACCGCTGCGGACGAAAGCAAGGCGCAATTTGCGTTGATTCTGTTTGTCGGTATGATCGTGCAAGGACTTTTTGCAGAGGTTTTCAACAAATCGCCGGGTTTGATCATTTCTAATGTTAATTACGTTAAGAAAGTTGTTTTTCCTTTGGAGATTCTCCCAGTAATCACGTTGGGAGCGGCACTGTTCCATAGTTTGGTAAGTTTTCTGGTTCTGATAATGGCGCTTTTCATTTTCAAAGGATCGGTGCACTGGACAGCTATCTTCATGCCAGTTGTAATCTTTCCGTTGATTGTCATGATCATGGGTTTTTCGTGGTTTCTGGCGTCGCTCGGTGTTTTTGCTCGCGACATAGGACAGTTCACCGCGATTATCACCACGGTACTCACATTCCTGTCTCCGGTTTTTTACCCTGTCTCCGCCGTTCCAGAGGCTTTCCGCCCATTCATGATGGCAAACCCCCTGACGTTCATCATTGAACAGGCGAGGGAGGTGCTCATATGGGGCCATTTGCCTGACTGGACAGGCCTGTCTGTATATATGTTGACGGCTACAGTTTTTGCTTGGGCAGGTTTTGCCTGGTTTCAGAAAACACGAAAAGGTTTTGCCGATGTCCTCTGATCAAATTGCAATACGCGTGACGAATGTCAATAAACGCTATGAGATTTATGGCGCGCCATTGGATCGGCTAAAGCAATTTGTTTTGCCTCGTGTTCGGTCTCGTGAGCAGAATGGGGAGCGCCGCAAATACTTTGATGAATTTTGGGCGTTGAAGGATGTCTCCTTCGAGATAAAACGCGGCGAAACCATTGGTGTTATCGGTCGTAACGGTAGTGGCAAGTCTACACTTTTACAAATGATCTGCGGGACCCTGACTCCAACAAGTGGAGAAATTGAAACCCGTGGCAGAATTGCTGCATTGCTTGAATTGGGCTCTGGATTTAATCCCGAATTCACCGGACGTGAAAACGTCTATATGAATGCAGCAATCCTGGGTCTCACGAAAGAAGAAATCGACGAGAAGTTCCACGATATCGAATCATTTGCTGATATAGGGCATTTCCTCGATCAGCCTGTAAAGACATATTCAAGTGGTATGGTCGCAAGGCTGGCGTTTTCGGTAGCGGTACAAGTGGATCCCGATATTCTAGTGGTTGACGAGGCGCTAAGCGTCGGCGACATGGCTTTTCAGGAGAAGTCCTTCACACGAATGAAGAAAATTCGCGATGCTGGAACGTCGATTCTGTTCGTGTCGCACTCAACATCAGCCATTCGAAATTTCTGCGATCGCGCTATTTGGCTCGACAGAGGTGTGGTGCGGTCAATTGGTGAGCGTCAAAGCGTTTGCGACCTGTATCAAACGGAAATGGAATCGGAAATACGCAAGGAAAACAACACGCCAACAGCGGCTCTTAACCAACCACTCGCCGCACCGTTCGTGCCGAGAGCCAAAACGATATCTATCGTTTCAGTCTCAATCGATAAACCTTCCTACAAGATGGGAGAAGACATACGGGTTGACGTGAAGCTGGCGTTCTCGGATGTAGTTCCGACTTACGGCATTGGATTGATCATTTATGATGCAAACGAGAAAGTGGTTACGATTCTCAGCAGCCTGAGAGATGACCTGTTTTTCTCCTCGGCTAAACCCGGTGTTTCTCTAGTCATTAGAAATAATAATTTTGTACCTGGTTCATACAGAGCCACCCTCTCTGTCTCTGATGAGCAGGGTATGTTTTCTTACGATAAGCTCGAGTCATGCTTCAAGTTCGAAGTCGATATGGAACGTAGTTCGCGTGGCCTTGCGAAAGTTGATGGCATGCTCAGGTCTGACCATGAATGGATTGATAATTCCGGCTGGAGCCTGAATGAGGGTGAGGCCCTCTGGGTGCGTCCGGGTCTACCCTCCAGGACTGGTGACAAGGTTCCTCTACTAGTATTGCTGAGGGTGCGTAATGAGGAGCTTATTCTAAAAGATACGCTCGACCATCTTTCGACGTTTGCTGACTATATCTGTGTATACGAAGATGCCAGTACGGATAGTACTCGCGAGATACTGAAATCTTGCGAGAAAGTCGTGCTCATTGTAGAAAACAACCACTGGCAATCTGGGATTGATAATCGCCTTCTATCTGAAACCCGGCATCGTGGGATGCTTCTGGATTTTGCTCGTCTACACTTTGATTTTCAATGGTGCATGTGTTGCGACGCTGATGAACGCTATATCGGTCCCATCCGTGAGTATGTGACTGCGTCTCCGGAAATGAAGCCGGAAGCGGTCAGGATACAACTATTCGACGCTTATATGACCCCGGGAGATGATGCGCCTTACTTGCCGGGAACACCGCTGTTGAACTTTCGGCGGTACTTCGGTGTGGAACGACGAGATATCTTGATGCTGTGGCAGAACAACGACACTGTGAAGTTTCAGGGGTTGGATGCCAGGGAGCCGGTTGTTTCAGGTGTTACGGACGTCAACTTTTATTGCCAGCATTATGGCAAGAGTCTCTCGTATGAACATTGGGATGCAACGTGTGATTACTACAGTGCGAATTTTCCCTGGATACCTTACGGGGAGAAGTGGTCGAAACGGAAGGGGCATGCGCTCCATGATTTATCCGATTTTGGCCGCGAATTGCACCAGTGGTGCGTCACGTTGTTTGAAAACTCAATAAAGATTAATTGATATGAGTCAGACTGAACCGAATAAAAAAAAGGCGCTGGTGGCCTGTTCAAGGCTGGTGGATTTCGCGGGTGCAGAGATTGCCACCTTGGAAATTGCCACTACCTTGGCTGATCTTGGTTTTGATGTTGTGCTTGCTGCGCTTGAGGTCGGTGGCGCCATTGAGTCCGAATTAAACGCCGCTGGGATTTCCTATGTTGATTTATCAGTCACTCGCTTGAGTAATGCGAGTTTTGATTTTGTATGGCTAACGCATTACGTTGTCGTCTATCAATTATTCGCCCGGGATCGGATATCGGCGAAGAGCGGGTTTTATTCTTCGCTATCACACTTTGAGCCTCTCGAAAGTCCACCAGTCCCCAGTATCTTTTTCTCCCAGTATCTGGTCCACTCGCAAGAAAATTTTGAACACTTTTCTCAGAAATACCCTCAGTTTGTCGGAAGAGTCAGCATCTTTCCTAACTCCTCTCCGGAGGGGTATTTCCAGATGCCACGGCGCGCGATCTCCAGCACGCTTGAGTCAGTGTGCATTGTCTCAAATCATGCACCTGATGAAGTTCTTGAACTGGTCGGTTTACTTGAGGCGCGCGGAATTGACGTCGACATAATTGGTATTCAAGGCACACCTGAGCGGGTGACCCCGGAAGTTTTAGGCCGTTACAGTGCTGTTATAACCATCGGCAAAACAGTGCAGTATTGCTTGGCTGGAGGCGTGCCCGTTTATTGTTATGATCGTTTTAGCGGACCGGGTTGGATCACGCCAGCTGTCGTAGCCCAAGCCTCTGAGAGGAATTTTTCTGGTAGATGTACTCCGGTAAAGAAGTCGGCTTCACAAATTGTCGATGAATTGATTATAGGGTATCGTTCCGTTTTGGAGCAGTCCGAAGTACTTAAAAATATTGCCAACGAAAGATACTCACTCAAGAATAATGTAGCCAAGCTTATTGAGACTTTTGATCGGCTGCCTATGTGCGTAACTCTTTCGGAGACCGAGATTGAGGTTCTCTCCAAGGACTCAGAAACCTTTTGTTCGCAGCGCAATGTTATAAGAAACTACCAGGAAGTTGTTAAGAATTCTGAATTAAGGTTGAGCCTCCTCGCCAAATCGGAACATGAGAAAGAAATAAAGATGAATGAGATTAGTAAAGCGTTGGCCGATCGGGAAGCTCAAATTGATCTCGTTACTTCAACGCTCGCAGATTTCGAGGATAAAATTGCGCGGTTGACTAGCGTTTTAGGCAGTCGGGAGATGGATGTTGAATCGTTCAATATGATCCTCGCAAATCGAGAGGAAAAGAATGTTGCAACCTCAGCTGCCGTGACGGAGGTCACTGACCAGATTATTCTCGATCGTTATATTACTCAAAAGGAGTCGCAGATCTCCATTTTCAGTAAAGTCCTTTCCGAGCGAGAAGCAGAAGTTGCAAGATTGAACCAAGAGCTTTCTCTATTACGGCAGGAGTTAAAGCAGTCGCTGGAATCGAGTAAGTCCAATGCCAGCAGTACTGATGATCGGCTTGCTGAGCTGGAGCGTTGTCTGGCGTTGTCTCGTGAAGAGTTGCGAGCCGTTTTGAACTCCAATAGCTGGAAAATCACCTCTCCGGTTCGTCGTCTAGCAACAAAGTTTTCGCTGAAAATAGCGTATTTGAAATTGCTGGCCAGGAATTCTGTGTTTGTTCTGCGGCAAGAAGGAGTGTCGGCGTTTGTTCGTCGGACCGGCAGTTTTTTAGTACGTCGCAGACAGCGCAAGATCGCGTCTTCAGCGCTGGAGCGGTTTAGCCGGGAAAGAGATGTTTTGGGCGCGAATCCAGCGCCTCTGGTTTCATTTGTCATACCTATTTACGATCGGGTCGATGTACTGCGAGTCACTGTCAATTCAGCGCTTGCTCAGACGCAGCAGGTATTTGAAGTCATATTGGTCACTGACGGTTCGCCTGCCCAGACCATGGCGGTCGTGGAGGAATTTCGGAATAACCCTCTTGTAAGAATTTTTAGTTTCCCCACTAGTTCCGGAAACGCAGTGCGTGGCCGAAATAAGGGGATTCTCGAAGCCAAGGGTAAATATATTGCATTTCTGGATAGCGATGATATTGCAGCCCCTGATCGCTTGGAAGTATGCCTTCCAATTCTCGAGTCGGGTGTAGATGTCGTTTATGGCGGTTGGCGAGCACTGTTGGATGGTAGTCGTGAAATTGATGGACTCGTTAATGGTCAGGAGGTTTACAGTCCTGATTGTGATTTGAGCATGCTGGAAAAAGTCTGTGTTCCTTGCCAAAGTACGGTGATGGTAAGAAGAGAAGTACTTCTGAATACGGGGTTTCTGAAACACAAAATGGAGTACCGTGAGGACCACGAATTGTGGTTGCGCCTCGCTTACAATGGCGCGAAGTTCAAATCCGTTCCTCACGTATTGACTGATCTCCGATTGCATGCCGGGAATAATGAGCTGAATTTCAAGGATAATGACGGTCATTGGGAAACTCTGCTTAAAGAAGAGTATCGGAGAAAGGGGCCTGTGCCTAAAAAAATAGCCTTTTTACTCGCTGGGCTGGGTATTTCGGGTGGTGCTGCAGTTGTCCTGAAGCATGTAAGTCTGCTCATTGAGGAAGGTCACGATGCGTTCGTGATAGATTTGGGTGGCTACGGAGATATTCAATGGTTTGGGAACCCGGCAATTCGCGTATATACCATAAATGATATATACCAGTGTGGTGTCGATAACATCGATATGCTCTTCGCTACATTCTGGACGACAGTCGAATGGCTTGAGAAGATTCAAGCCAAGAGGAAACTGTATCTGGTGCAGTCTGATGAGCGTCTTTTTTATGATGATTATTTATTAAAAGAGCGCGTCGAACAGACTTATAAGAAGGATATTGAGTATGTCGGTATCGCGCAGTGGATTGTCGATTTTTTAAGATTGGAGTTTGGTCATTCTCCAGTCTACTTACCCAATGGTCTGGACCCGGCATTATTTTATCCAGATTCCCCTTTACAGGAAAAGAATCCCACGCGTTTGCGCGTATTGATTGAAGGACCTATTTCAGTCCCGTTCAAAGGTATGGCCGACGCTTATGCCGCCGTTAGCGGACTCGATTGCGACTTGTGGATAGTCAGCAGTGATGGCATGCCTGAACCGCATTGGCAACATGAGCGTTTCTTCCAGAAGGTGAAACAGGAAGACATGCGGAGAATATATTCGTCCTGTGATATTTTGCTGAAGATGAGCAAGATAGAGAGCTTTGCATATCCTCCACTTGAAGCCATGGCCTGCGGCTGCACGGTTGTCATCATGGATGTTAACGGCGGTATTGAGTATGCAGTTGATGGGGTGAACGTCTTGAAGGTCGGAAAGGGCGATATCCAGGGTGCGCGACAGGCTGTCAAGAGTTTGCTCGATGATGATTCGCTACGTAACAAGTTGAGGCAGGCCGGCTTCGATACCGTGCAAAATTGGACTTGGGACCCAGCGAAGAAAGTATTGGCCGAGTTGACATCATCTTGATTGGGATCGCTTAGCCGTTTTTACCTCATCGACGCAGCGAGGTTTAAGGCTTTCATCAAGTTAATTTGCTTTCCAGACCCGCGAGGTACATTAAGTTATCTCGTGGGTCTGGCTTTATTTGGGGCTCATTGCCCGCTGATGTAGGCGAAGGTTGAATTGGCAGCTGTCGGCGTGCTTGGAAACTATATCTTGTTAAAAAGAATTGCGAGACAAAGGCTGATGTTCCCTTTTAGTGTCTGCCGGTAGATTCCGGATTTTTTTAACAGATAAATTCTTTTAAAAAAATTGCTTTCACGACCTTGCTTGAACTCATTAATCGTTTTTCTACTGGTCGCTGTTAATTCAGTTTCTACGCAGTCGAGTACCTTGAGGTTTGAATCGCTCCAATTGCGAAACTGTCCATCGATTACTTTTCCGAATCTGATGATGCGTTCCTTGATTCCGCTATTGGCGCCAATCACGTTACCGCTATGTTGTCGATAGTCCAGTGTTGGTTGGATGTCATAAATTACTTTGCCACCACAACCACTGGTTAAGAGATATGTCAGCCAGTCATGCGCAATGATGTTGATATCTGCAGGTATGCAATTCAAAAGCTTTCGTGTTGAATTGTTTATAAGCATCGTATTAGCACCCGCGATGCTCTGAATCAATGCATTCTGAAAGTTCGGGTTTCGAATGAATTTCGGAGAATAGCCGATAATATTTCGATTCTCATCAATCAATCGAGTGCGCGAACAATACATGGCTGGCAGGTTTTGCGGTAATAACTTTAATTGATCAATACTTCGTTCCAGCTTGTCCGGGAACCAGATGTCATCCTGATCGCTGAAAGCAAAATAATCCGCGACTATTTGATCGTTCCTGATAAGCGATATAAAGTTTTGGGCAAACCCGGTGCGAGGTCCGGTGAATATTTTAATGCGATTTTTCGCAATAAGATTCCTGTATTCTTCGAACACGGCGAGTGTGCCATCGCTGGATCCATCATCAGACACATAAAGCGTCCAGTTTTTATGGGTTTGCGCTATGAAAGACTCAATTTGTTCTTTGAGAAATGGCCGCCCGTTGTAGGTGCAGAGAAGAATGGCCACTTCAACAGCAGACGCCCCATCGGCGGGGGACTCCACGGAGTGAGTCAGTTGAAGGGCTTGCGGCGTTGGGTGCTCCATGCGTCCTCACACTTGAAATATTGAGTTATGACTACTACAAAAAAAGCACGCTGATGGCTTCTTGATATCGTTTTGCATGAATAATACTCGCTGAACGCTAATTTTATCTGTCCGAAGGGTTAAATCTCTACTCTTTTGCGCTTTAATGGAGTGCGCTCGTTAGCCCATGTCTAGTCTGGCAACACTCTGTGCTGTTGCATGTCGGGTAGGATGTAAAACGGGAGTGACATCTTTGGCTGGTCGGAGCAACCGAGATTGAAATGGAACATCGTGTAATGGACAAATTGCGACTTTTCCTCCTTAGGATGCCGCGTCAGAGAAAACGTCTGATTCAGGTAGTGATGGACGTGTTTCTGGTCTGGATTTCATTGTGGGGCTCCTTTGTGGTTCGTTTGGGGATCGAGGATGTCTTGGATCCTCTCAGAACCCATCTCTGGTTGTTTATTTGCGCCCCGATAGTCGCGATTCCCCTGTTCATCCGCTTCGGCATGTACCGTGCGGTCATGCGATATTTCGGGAATGACGCGCTGATCGCGATCATCAAGGCCGTCAGCCTTTCCTCCCTCATTCTTGCGCTGGTCGTCTTCTGGTACAGCAATCATCAGGCTGTCGTGCCGCGCTCGATCATCTTCAACTATTGGTGGTTGAGTCTGGTGATAATCGGCGGATTGCGACTTTGCATGCGCCAATACTTCATGGGCAACTGGTTCACTGCCGCTCAGCACGTACCGTTCGTCAACCGCGAAGACGGTCTAACCAAGGTGGCTGTTTACGGTGCGGGTGTCGCGGGTAATCAATTGGTCGCAGCTCTGCGTATGGGGCGTGTCATGCGTCCGGTGGCATTCATCGACGATGACGCGAGTATTTCCGAGCGATCAATTTCCGGCCTCCAAGTCTATAAACCCAAACACATCCAACAGATGATTGATGAGACCGGCGCACAGGAAATTCTTCTGGCTCTACCTTCCTCTACGCGTGCCAGGCGGAGGGAAATATTGAATCTGCTCGAAGGTTTCCCGCTTCACGTGCGGAGTGTCCCCAGTTTCAGCGATTTGGCCAGTGGGCGTGTCAAAGTGGAGGATATTCAGGAGGTCGATATTGCCGACCTGCTTGGTCGTGATGCAGTACCGGCACAGTCGGATCTTCTGGAGCGCTGTGTCAAAGGCAAGGTTGTGATGGTCACCGGTGCCGGCGGTTCGATCGGCTCTGAACTCTGTCGGCAGATTTTCGCTTTGGCTCCGACCACGCTAATTTTATTCGAACACAGCGAGTTTAACCTTTATACGATTGCGTCAGAGCTGGAAGGCCGCGGGTGCCGTGAATCGGCGCCAGTTCGACTGCTGCCAATTCTTGGATCTATTCGTCATCAGGAAAAGCTTCTCGATGTAATGAATACCTGGAGGGTAGATACCGTTTATCACGCTGCCGCTTATAAGCATGTGCCGATGGTTGAGCACAACATTGCTGAAGGTGTTCTCAACAACGTAATAGGTACGCTCAATACCGCTCAGGCTGCTTTGCAATCAGGCGTTTCGAACTTTGTCCTGATTTCGACTGACAAGGCCGTTCGTCCAACCAATGTCATGGGTAGCACAAAACGCCTGGCAGAGTTGACGCTTCAAGCCTTGAGTCGGGAGATTGCACCGGTGCTGTTTGGTGATAAATCCAATGTTTCGCGAGTAAATAAAACCCGGTTCACCATGGTGCGTTTCGGTAATGTGCTGGGCTCCTCCGGTTCTGTGATCCCGCTGTTCCACAGTCAGATAAAGTCCGGCGGACCGTTGACGGTTACTCATCCAAAAATCACTCGATACTTTATGACCATTCCTGAAGCCGCGCAGTTGGTTATCCAGGCCGGCTCATTGGGGCAGGGGGGAGATGTATTCGTCCTGGATATGGGAGAACCGGTAAAAATCGTCGAGCTTGCAGAAAAAATGATCCACCTTTCCGGTTTGAGTATTCGTTCCGAACGCAATCCTCAAGGTGATATCTCTATCGAGTTCACCGGGCTGCGCCCAGGTGAAAAACTCTACGAGGAGCTGCTGATCGGCGACAACGTGGCCGCTACACCCCATCCGATGATCATGACAGCAAGTGAAGATCACTTGCCTTGGGATGTGCTCAAGAACCGGTTGCATGATTTACTGGTTGCGGTTGAGAAGGATGATTACTCACGCGTCCGCCAACTCCTGCGCGAAACCGTCTCCGGCTACACCCCCGATGGCGAAATCGTTGACTGGATCTACCAGCAACGTCGCCTCGAGCCCTGATTGTTTCACATCCTGTAACGCTCGCATTTTTGACTTCCCTTCATCATGACCTACGTTTGGAGAGCAGCTTCGGAAAAGCTGCTTTCTAAAACGATGATGGAGCGTCACTTATGCGTACCGGTTATTTCTATTCGCTGATCTTTGCTTTCCTCACTAGCGCTTCGATCGCTGCGATTGCTGCCCCTGTAGCGCCTTCGGAGACGACGAAAGCGCCTTTGTTGATGGATGCAGCTGCGCCTTCTCAGACTGCCAAGGTCGATCTCAACGGTGCGGATGCGGCAACGTTGCAGAAGGAGTTGGCGGGTGTGGGTGAGGCCAAGGCCCAGGCGATTGTTGCGTATCGGGATACAAACGGGCCGTTTGCGTCGGTGGATGAGTTGCTGGAAGTGAAGGGGATCGGCAAGGCGATTCTGGATCGCAATCGTGAAAAGCTGGAAGTGAACTAAGCTGACAGTTCAACGCCGAGAGGCCGGTCATTGACCGGCCTTTTTATTGGGTGCCGATCTGGTGGATGCCTGAGCGCTTAAAATTACGGGTATCATATTGCGCCTTGATTATGCCTATAATAATTTCACTCGGGACTGATTCAGCAGTCGAATCGCCGCACACCGATGCACGTCGAATTTTGAATTGATAAGGGGTAACCACGGTATGAACCAACGTCGAGTCGTCGTCACGGGCATGGGCCTGGTTTCACCTTTGGGCAGTGATGTTGAAATCGTCTGGCAGCGTCTGCTGGCCGGGCGTTCCGGGTTGCGTAATCTGCCGGACGCTGTGGTGGCTGATCTGCCGACCCGGGTCGGCGGCAGTGTGCCGACGGTGGAGGAAGACGCCGAGGCCGGATTTGATCCGGATCGTGCGACGCCGCCCAAGGAACAGAAGAAGATGGATCGCTTCATCATGTTTGCCATGGAAGCGGCTCGGCAGGCGCTGGAGCAGGCCGGCTGGCATCCGGCGGACACTGAAAGCCAGGAGCGGACCGCAACAATCATCGGCTCGGGTGTCGGTGGTTTCGGGGCCATTGCCGATGCGGTGCGTACCACCGACAGCCGTGGTCCTCGGCGTTTGTCGCCGTTCACCATTCCATCGTTTCTGGTCAATCTCGCGGCTGGTCATGTATCGATCCAGCATGGCCTCAAAGGGCCGTTGGGCGCACCGGTTACCGCCTGTGCCGCCGGGGTTCAGGCGATCGGCGACGCAGCCCGGTTGATCCGCGCAGGTGAGGCGGACATTGCCGTGTGTGGCGGTGCGGAGGCATCGATCGATCGCGTCAGTCTCGCCGGTTTCGCGGCGGCGCGGGCGCTGTCCAGCGGCTACAACGACACTCCGGAAAAAGCTTCGCGTCCCTTCGACAGTGGGCGCGATGGTTTCGTAATGGGCGAGGGCGCTGGTCTGTTGGTCATCGAATCTCTGGAGCATGCCTTGGCACGCGGTGCGACGCCGTTGGCCGAACTGGTCGGCTACGGCACCACGGCCGATGCCTACCATCTGACCGCCGGGCCGGAAGACGGCAGTGGCGCGCGGCGGGCGATGCAATTGGCACTGGCTCAGGGCGGTGTGACGCCGGAGCAGGTGCAGCATCTCAACGCACATGCGACGTCGACGCCGGTCGGTGACCTCGGCGAGTTGGCGGCGATCAAGGCGTTGTTTGGCACGCAGAACAAGATCGCCGTGACTTCGACCAAATCCGCTACCGGTCATTTGCTCGGCGCGGCGGGTGGGCTGGAGGCGATTTTCACGCTCTTGGCGATTCGTGACCAGGTAGTGCCGCCAACGCTCAACTTTGAAAACCCGGATCCAGCGAGCGAAGGGGTGGACATTGTCCATGGCGAGGCGCGGTCGATGGTGATCGAATATGCCTTGTCCAACGGCTTCGGTTTTGGCGGGGTCAATGCGAGCGTGTTGTTCAAGCGCTGGGAAGGTTAATCGCTCGATTGCTTGAGGTGATCGCGGGTGACGTCGAGGATGCGTTGAGCAAAGTCGGCATCCGCGACGCTGCGTGACAGCAGCAGTGCACCGGCCAGGGTCGCCATGATGACAATGCTGCGATCGGCGCTGTTCTCGCCTTCGAGCGTGCCCTGAATTTGTTCGAGGCGAGCATTGAGGACTTCGTCACTGGTGGGGCTTGGCTGGCCGCGCAGACCCAGCTCCGAGGAAATGGTCAGCAGCGGGCAGCCTTCGTGGGGCGAGGTCTGGTGCCACTCCGACAGGTAGGTGTCGATGAACACTTGCAGCGGGTTTTCCTGCGCGAAGATTTCTTCGCACAGGCCCGCGACTTGCTCGCCGGCCTCTTGCAGGGCTTTTTCGACCAGTTCTTCCTTGGATTTGAAGTGCGAGTAGAAACCGCCATGGGTCAAGCCCAGGGCTTTCATCAAAGGCTGCAGGCCGGTGGCGCCGATACCGTCCTTGCGAAATCGGGCGGAAGCTTCCTTGATGATGCGTTGATGGGTCTGGGCTTTGTGATCTGGCGAGTAACGCATGTGGAGCTCTCCGCGACGATGCTGCCATCTTAACCACGGAAGATTAAATGGTGACTGTACTTCTAAAATCTAAACAGCCTGCGGGTGAGTCCGACTGTGCTGAAAAAACCAACCCCGCCATTGCGGCGGGGCTCGTATCAGCGGTCTTGTGCATCCTTGGCATCCGCTTCGGCATTGCGCTGTGCGACGCGCTTGCGTTCTTCATCGGTCAGTTCGACCTTGTTGGCGGTGTCGCGCAACATCATCAATCCGCCGACAATCGAGCCGATCGCAACGACCAGAATCAACCAGGCATACCAGGGCATAACGGCTCTCCTTAATGGCAGCTCGACGGGCGAGGACTTCGCCGTGCGATGCTGCATACCACCTTTGAGCGAAACGACTTCGCAGTGGTTCCATTCTAGGCCGCTTATGCCTGGCACACCCGAACCGTGTCACAGACCGGTCAACATCGCATCCGCCGGCGCATCGGCACGCAGTTGCCCAGTGAGCATGAAGTAGCAGAACCCGACCGCCATGAAGCCGAGGAAAATCAAGCCGATCAGTGTGTTGAACCACGCCATCGCCACCAGGCAAACCACCGCCAGCATCAGCGCGATCAGCGGAACAAGCGGATAGCACGGCGCGCGGAAAGTACGTTCCAGATTTGGTTCGGATTTACGCAGTTTGAACAGGCTGAGCATGCTCATGATGTACATCACGATCGCGCCGAACACGGCCATGGTGATCATCGCTGCGGTGAGCGTCATGCCGCCGAGGTTGATCAGGCCGTCGCTGTAGATCGCCGCGATGCCGATCAGGCCGCCAGCGATGATTGCGCGGTGCGGGGTCTGGAAGCGCGACAGTTTTGCCAATGAGGCAGGCAGGTAACCGGCGCGGGCGAGGGCGAAGAATTGTCGTGAGTAGCCGAGGATGATGCCGTGGAAACTGGCGACCAGGCCAAACAGGCCGATCCACACCAGCATGTGCAGCCAGCCGGAGTTGTCGCCGACCACGGTTTTCATTGCCTGCGGCAGTGGGTCGTTGATGTTGGACAAGGTGCGCCAGTCGCCGACGCCGCCCGCGAAGAACATCACGCCCATGGCCAACAGCACCAGGGTCAGAATGCCGCTGATGTAGGCTTTCGGGATCGTGCGTTTCGGGTCCTTGGCTTCTTCGGCGGCCATGGCGGCGCCTTCGATGGCGAGGAAGAACCAGATCGCGAAGGGAATCGCCGCGAACATGCCGGC
Organism: Pseudomonas triticicola; assembly: GCF_019145375.1. Classification (NCBI taxonomy): domain Bacteria; kingdom Pseudomonadati; phylum Pseudomonadota; class Gammaproteobacteria; order Pseudomonadales; family Pseudomonadaceae; genus Pseudomonas; species Pseudomonas triticicola. Next base: position 458,736 of record NZ_JAHSTX010000001.1, read on the forward strand.
AATTGCCGGCGCGCCGAAGACGTCGGAACCGGCCCAGCCGTTCAGTGCAAAGTTGCTGAAGCTGAACGCTGGCGCGACCACGCCCATGAACACCAGCAGTTCAGCCACCGCCAGCACGCAGACGATCAGCTCGAACGTCGCGGCCAGTTTCACCCCGAGAATGTTCAGGCCCATGAATACGATATACGCGCCGACCGCTGCGTGTTTCGGGTCGAGCGCCGGAAACTGCACATTCAAGTAAGCGCCAATCGCCAGAGCAATTGCCGGCGGCGCGAAGACAAACTCGATCAGCGTGGCCAGTCCGGCGATCAATCCGCCTTTTTCGCCAAACGCGCGGCGGCTGTAGGCAAACGGCCCGCCGGCATGGGGAATCGCGGTGGTCAGTTCGGTGAAACTGAAAATGAAGCAGGTGTACATGGTCGCGACCATGAATGAAGTCACCAGAAAACCCAGCGTACCGGCCACGCCCCAGCCGTAACTCCAGCCGAAATATTCCCCGGAAATCACCAGCCCCACGGCAATGCCCCACAGGTGCAACGTGCCCAGCGTGGGTTTGAGTTGTGTGTTCATGCGCTTGCTCCCGCAATGGTTGGAAAGCTCAGGGGAGGGCGTGTGCAGTGGGCGTGCCATCGCCATGAAACAAGTCGTAATAAGTTGAAAGCTGTCGTATCGGGGATGTTCGCGGGGGAATAGCTGCTATTTGTGCGCCAGTTGGGTGCGATGTTGTCGGTGATGCCGTCTTCGCGAGCAGGCTCGCTCCCACATTTTGCAATGCGTTGCCCCGGTGGGAGAGAGCCTGCTCGCGAAGGGGCCAGCCCAAACACCACGAAACTCAGCCGTAAAGCCCGCATAAACCCACTCTTTACGCTTTTTTTATGCCCCACGCCGGCCCTCGCTCTCGTTCCTTTACAGCCTCCTTCCCGACAATCGCTGCACACACGGCAATACGCCGTTACACGGAGATCTTCCATGAGCGTTCTGGACGGGGTGTCACTGCTGTTGGCAGTGGGGCTGTTCATTTATCTGTTGGTTGCGCTGTTGCGCGCGGACCGGAACTAGGAGCGGCTATGCACAGTTATGACTATTGGCTGATCCTCGGGTTTTTTGCGCTGGTCCTGCTGCCGGCGCCGTTCCTGGGGCGCTTCTATTACAAAGTGATGGAGGGCCAGCGCACCTGGCTGACGCCGATTCTCGGCCCGGTCGAGCGCGGTTGCTATCGTCTTGCCGGGGTCGATGCGCAGGCGGAGCAGAGCTGGCAGAAGTACACGCTGGCGCTGCTGGCGTTCAACCTTGCAGGTTTCCTGTTGCTGTTTGCGATTCTGCTGTTCCAGGATCACCTGCCGCTGAACCCGCAAAACCTGCCGGGCCAGGAATGGACCCAGGCGTTCAACACCGCGGTCAGTTTCATGACCAACACTAATTGGCAGTCCTACAGCGGTGAAGCGACCCTCAGCTACCTGAGCCAGATGGTCGGTCTCACCGTGCAGAACTTCGTCAGCGCCGCCACCGGCCTCGCTGTGCTGGTCGCGCTGTGTCGTGGCATCGGCCGTAAGTCGGCGCAGACCCTCGGCAATTTCTGGGTCGACATGACCCGTGCCACCCTCTATGGCCTGCTGCCGCTGTGCCTGCTGCTGGCGCTGTATCTGGTCTGGCAGGGCGTGCCGCAAACCTTCGCGCAGTATGTAAATGCCGTGACGCTGCAAGGCGTCGATCAGGTGATCCCGCTCGGCCCGGCCGCCAGCCAGATTGCGATCAAGCAATTGGGCACCAACGGTGGCGGTTTCTTCGGCGTCAACTCGGCGCATCCGTTCGAGAACCCGACCGCGTGGAGCAACCTGTTCGAAGTCGCTTCGATCATTCTGATCCCGGTGGCGCTGGTGTTCACTTTCGGCCACTACGTCAAGGATCTGCGCCAGAGCCGCGCGATCATCGCCTGCATGTTGGCGTTGTTCCTGATTGGCGGCGCGACGTCGTTGTGGGCTGAGTATCAGCCGAATCCGACCCTGGACAACGCCGCTGTCGAACAGGCTGCGCCGCTGGAAGGCAAGGAAGCGCGCTTCGGCACTACCGCGACGGTGCTGTGGTCGGTGACTACCACGGCGGCCTCGAACGGTTCGGTCAACGGCATGCACGACAGCCTCAACCCGCTGAGCGGCATGGTCGCGCTGGTCAACATGATGGTCGGCGAAGTGATCTTCGGCGGTGTCGGCGCCGGGCTCTACGGCATGTTGCTCAACGTGCTGATCGCGGTGTTCCTCGCCGGTCTGATGATCGGTCGGACGCCGGAATACCTCGGCAAGAAACTCCAGGCCCGCGAAGTGCAGTTGCTGGTGGTGACGCTGCTGGTGATGCCCGTCGGCGTGCTGGTGCTCGGCGCGATTGCCGCCACGGTTCCCAGCGCTGCGGCAACCATCAGCAACCCCGGCGCGCACGGTTTCAGTCAGTTGCTCTATGCCTACACCTCGGCCAGCGCCAACAACGGCTCGGCGTTCGGTGGCCTGGGCGCGAACACGCCGTTCCACAACCTGATGCTCGGTCTGGGCATGTTGATCGGCCGCTTCGGCTACATCCTGCCGGTGCTGGCACTGGCCGGTAGCCTGGCGATGAAGAAAAGCGCACCGGTCGGCCAGAACAGCTTCCCGACTCACGGCCCGCTGTTCGTCACCCTGTTGACCGTGACCATTTTGCTGGTGGGCGGCCTGACTTTCTTGCCGACGCTGGCGCTCGGTCCTGTCGCCGAACATTTAAGTATGGGCTTCTAAGGAATCCATCATGAACATGCCTGCAATCAAACCCGCCGCCGTCAAAGCGCCGGAACAAGCCAAAACCGCGATCTCGGCCCTGTGGCGCCCGGCGCTGGCGCAAGCCTTCGTCAAGCTCGACCCACGACAACTGGCGCGTTCGCCGGTGATGCTGGTGGTCGAACTGACGGCGATTTTCACCACTGTGCTGTGCTTCCTTCCGGATGCCGACGTGCCGACCTTCGTCGCCGCGCAAATCGCTCTGTGGCTGTGGTTCACCGTGCTGTTCGCCAACTTCGCCGAGGCCCTGGCCGAAGGTCGTGGCAAGGCCCGCGCCGACAGCCTCAAGGCCGGCAGCGAAGGCCTCAGCGCCCGCTGCCGTCAGGCTGATGGCAGCTTCAGGATTGTCCCCGCCGCCAATCTGCGCAAGGGCGATGTGGTGCGAGTCGAAGCCGGGGAAATGATCCCCGGTGACGGCGAAGTCATCGAAGGTATTGCGGCGGTCAACGAAGCGGCGATCACTGGCGAATCGGCGCCGGTGATCCGTGAGTCCGGCGGCGACCGCTCGGCCGTCACCGGCAACACGCGGCTGGTCTCCGACTGGCTGCTGGTGAAGATCACCACCAACCCTGGTGAATCGACCCTCGACCGCATGATCGCCCTGGTCGAAGGCGCCAAGCGTCAGAAGACCCCGAACGAAGTCGCGCTGGATATCCTGCTGATCGGCCTGACCCTGATCTTTCTGCTGGTGGTCGTCACCCTGCAACCGTTCGCGCACTTTGCCAATGGCAGCCTGCCGCTGGTGTTCCTCGTGGCGTTATTGGTCACGCTGATCCCGACCACCATCGGCGGTCTGCTGTCGGCCATCGGTATCGCCGGGATGGATCGGCTGGTGCGCCTGAATGTGATCGCCAAATCCGGCCGCGCGGTGGAGGCGGCGGGTGACGTGCATGTGCTGCTGCTCGACAAGACCGGCACCATCACTTTCGGCAACCGTCGTTGCAGCGCGGTGTATGCCGCGCCGGGTGTGAGCGGCCGTGAGCTGGCCGAAGGCGCGTTATTTGCTTCGCTGGCCGACGAAACCGCTGAAGGCAAGTCGATCGTCGAGTTCCTTCGTGGCCTGCATCCGCAACCGGAGCCGGCTCCGGAAACCCTGACCGCCGTACCGTTCAGCGCGGAAACCCGCTTGTCCGGCGTCGATTATCAGGGCCGCGTGTATCGCAAAGGTGCGGTGGATTCGCTGCTGGCGTTTCTCGGTCAACAGCGTACCGATCTGGCCCCGGCGCTGGCGCGGGAAATCGACAAGATCGCCCAGAGTGGTGGCACGCCGTTGCTGGTCTGCGCTGACGGCAAATTGCTTGGCGCGATCCATCTCAAGGACGTGGTCAAACCAGGCATCCGCGAGCGCTTCGCCGAGCTGCGCAAACTGGGAATTCGCACGGTGATGGTCACCGGCGACAACCCGCTGACCGCTGCTGCGATCGCCGCTGAAGCAGGCGTCGATGATGTGCTCGCCGAAGCCACGCCGGAGAAGAAACTCGCGCGGATTCGTCACGAGCAGAACGACGGTCGCCTGGTCGCCATGTGCGGCGACGGCGCCAACGACGCCCCGGCGCTGGCCCAGGCAGACGTCGGCATGGCCATGAACGATGGCACACAAGCAGCACGCGAAGCGGCGAACATGGTCGACCTCGACAGCGACCCGACCAAGCTGCTCGACGTGGTGCAGATCGGCAAGGAATTGCTGGTGACCCGTGGCGCGCTGACGACTTTTTCCATCGCCAACGACATCGCCAAATACTTCGCGATTCTGCCGGCGCTGTTCGCCTCGATTTACCCGCAGTTGGGCGTGCTGAACATCATGCATCTGAGCAGTCCGCAGAGCGCGATTCTCTCGGCCATCGTCTTCAACGCACTGATCATCGTTGTGCTGATTCCACTGGCATTGCGCGGCGTGCGGGTGCAGGCGGCGAGTGCGGCGGCGTTGCTGCGGCGCAATCTGCTGATCTATGGCGTCGGCGGGATTGCCGTGCCGTTCGTGGGGATCAAGGTGATCGACATGCTGCTTACGGCGTTGCATCTGGTGTAAGGCTGAAAAGAGCCCCTCACCCTAGCCCTCTCCCGGGGGAGAGGGGACTGACCGAGGTGTTTGCGAGAGGTACGCCGACTTGGGATACCGAGGTGAATGCGCGATTGGAAAGCCAATCACCGTAGGGGACTGACCGAGGTGTTTGTGCGAGGTTCGCCGACCAGAAATTCCGAGCCGAACTCAGGTTTTGAACAGCATGAAGATCGGCTCCCTTTCCCCCTCGCCCCCTTGGGGGAGAGGGCTGGGGTGAGGGGGAAAGGATCTCCCTGACACCCGGCAAAAGTTTGTCCAACGAATTCGAGGATCTTGAAATGTCCACAATGATACGCCCGGCCCTGACCCTGTTGGCGCTGATGACCCTGATCACCGGCGTCGCCTATCCACTCGCGGTCACCGGCATCGCCCAGGTCGCTTTCCCGGCTCAGGCCAACGGCAGCCTGATCCACGACGCCGACGGCAAAGTCCGCGGCTCGGCGCTGATCGCCCAGGATTTCAGCGGCGACAACTGGTTCCACCCACGCCCGTCCGCCGGGGCTTATGCCACCGTCGCCAGCGGCGCCAGCAACCTCGCGCCGAGCAATCCGGCCCTCGCGACCCGCGTAATCGAAGACGCGCAAAAACAACAAGTCGCTGGGCAGGGGCCGGTGCCATTGGCCTTGCTGACCACCTCCGCCAGCGGCCTCGATCCGCACTTGCCACCGGCGGCAATTGCCTATCAACTGGCGCGTGTCGCAGCAGCGCGCAACCTGCCGGTGTCGACCTTGCAGCAACTGCTCGATAAGCACATCGAACAGCCGCTGGTTGGGCCGCCGGTGGTGAATGTGCTGGAGCTGAATCTGGCACTGCAAAACCTGTAATCGGCGGCGCGGCCATTCGCGAGCAGGCTCGCTCCCACCTTTGGAATGCATATCCATGTGGGAGCGAGCCTGCTCGCGAAGGCGCCCTGACAGTCACCGCATAAACCTCAGAAGAAAGAGAGCATCCCCAGCATGAGCGACTCCGGCCGCGCCGACGCACTGTTAGCAGACCTGCCCCGCGATGGCCGTGGCCGGCTCAAGGTTTTTCTCGGCGCGGCGCCCGGGGTCGGCAAGACCTACGCCATGCTCCAGGCTGCCCACACGCAACTGCGCCAAGGCGTGAAGGTCCTCGCCGGCGTGGTCGAAACCCATGGCCGCGCCGAAACCGAAGCCTTGCTCGGTGGCCTGCCGCAGCAACCACTGGTGCGCAGCGAATACCGTGGCGTGCTGCTTGAGGAAATGGACCTCGACGGCATTCTCGCGGCCAAGCCGAAGCTTGTGCTGGTGGATGAACTGGCCCACAGCAACGCCCCCGGCAGCCGTCACGCCAAGCGCTGGCAAGACATTCAGGAACTGCTCGCCGCCGGCATCGACGTGTTCACCACGGTCAACGTCCAGCACCTGGAAAGCCTGAATGATCAGGTGCGCGGCATCACTGGCGTGCAGGTGCGCGAAACCCTGCCGGACTGGGTGTTGCAGGAAGCTTTCGAGCTGCTGCTGATCGACTTGCCGCCGCGTGAATTGCTCGAGCGTCTGCGCGAAGGCAAGGTCTACGTGCCGGAACAGGCCCGCGCAGCGATCGATGCGTTTTTCACCCAGACCAACCTCACCGCGTTGCGCGAACTGGCGATGCAAACCGCCGCTGCGCAGGTCGATAACGATCTCGCTCAAGGCTATCGCCAGCTCGGTCAGGCCGCCCCGGCAGTGCGCGGGCGATTGCTGGTCGGCGTCGATGGTGATGCGCAAGCCGAACGCCTGGTACGGCATGCCAGTCGTGTCGCCCAGCGCCGGCATTTACCGTGGAGTCTGGTGCATGTCGATAACGGCAGCGTACGCGACGAGCAATCGCGGTTGCGTTTGCAAAGCGCCCAGCAACTGGCCGAACGCCTCGGTGGCGAAGTGGTGCTGTTGCGGGCCGGCGAAGTGGCGAAAACCCTGATTCAACACGCCGCCGAGCGCCGCGCCAGTCTGTTGCTGGTCGGCCAGTCGCGGCCACGCTTGCGCCGTCGCCTGTTCGGCGGTGGTCTGGCGGCGCGCCTGCTGCGTCAGGCTCACGGTCTGGAAATCAACGTGCTCGACAGTGATCACGAGCAGCACCAACCGCGCCCGCGCAATTCAGTCACGCTGGTATGGTTCGACTACGCGCTGGCGCTGGTCGCGACGTTGTTGGCCACGGCCTTGGCCTGGGCGGTGTCGAGTGTGTTGCCGTTGCCGAACATCTCCTTGGTGTTTCTCGCGGCGGTGTTGCTGGTGGCGGTGCGCAGCAGCCTCGGCCCGGCGCTGGCCTGTGCGGCGCTGTCGTTTCTCACCTACGATTTTCTATTCATCCCGCCGAATTTCTCGTTCAGCATTCAGCGCGAAGAAGACGTGCTGACGCTGCTGTTCTTCCTGTTGATGGCGGCGCTCACCGGCAACCTTGCGGCGCGTCAGCGGCGGCAGTTGCAGGCTTTGCGCGATACCCAGGAAGAGACCAGCGAACTGCTCGACCTGTCGCGCAAACTCACCGCCGCGACGGATCGCCAAGCCGTGATCAGCGCTGCCGCGCAACACCTCGAAGGCTGGAGCGATGTGCAATTGTGCTTGCTCAACCGCGACGGCCAGGGCGGCTGGAAAGTCGAAACCGGCGGGCCACTGCAATTTACCGAGGCCGAACGCGCCGCCGCCGATTGGGCCTGGCAACACGATCAACCGGCGGGCAAGGGCACCGGTACCTTGCCGCTGGGGCGTTGGTGGTGGTGGCCGTTGTCGGTGGAGGACGGGCCGCTGGCGTTGCTTGGTGTTTGCGCCAAGGAAAGCCAGAGCTTGAGCGGTCAGCGCCGACGTTTGCTCACTGCGCTGAGCCAGCCGTTGGCGCAAGCCCTGGCCCGCGCGCAATTGGCCGATGACCTTGAAGCGGCGCGTCTGCACGGCGAAACCGAACAGTTGCGCAGCGCCTTGCTGGCCTCGGTGTCCCACGATTTGCGCACGCCGCTGACGGCCATGCGCGGCAGCATCGACAGCCTGTTGGCCCTCGGCGAAGCGATCCCGCTGGAGGATCGCCGCGAGCTGCTCGAAGGCACCCGCGATGAGGCCGAACGCCTCGACCGCTACATTCAGAACCTGCTCGATATGACCCGCCTCGGCCACGGCGCCTTGAAGCTGGCGCGGGACTGGGTGTCGCCAGCCGATATCGTCGGCAGTTCACTCAACCGCCTGCGCGCGGTGCTGGCGCCGCTGCAGGTCAGCACCGAGGTGCCGGCCGAGTTGCCGCTGCTGTATGTGCACGCGGCGCTGATCGAACAGGCGCTGGTTAACGTGCTGGAAAACGCCGCGCGATTTTCCCCCAGCCACGGTCGCCTGCAACTGCACGCCGGCGCCGATGAGCAGGAGATTTTCTTTGCGGTCAGCGATGAAGGCCCGGGGATTCCCGAAGAGGACCGAGCGAAGATTTTCGACATGTTCTACACCGCCGCGCGCGGCGATCGCGGCGGGCAGGGCACGGGGTTGGGGCTGGCGATCTGTCAGGGCATGGTCGGCGCCCACGGTGGGCGCATTTCCGTGGCTGACGGCATCGACGGGCGCGGCACCTGCATCACCTTGCACCTGCCGTTGCAGGCGCAGCCGGGGATGGACGGTGAAGCTTGAAGTCGACTGCGCTACTCTCTTGCCACTCTTTTGTGTTGATGTGAATTCATGAGCCAGACCGCGACCATTTTGGTCATCGATGACGAACCGCAGATCCGCAAATTCCTGCGCATCAGCCTCGCTTCACAAGGCTACAAAGTGCTCGAAGCCGGCACCGGCGCTGAAGGCCTGGCGCAAGCCGCGCTGAGCAAACCGGACCTGGTGGTGCTCGACCTCGGGTTGCCGGACATGGACGGTCAGCAGGTCCTGCGCGAGTTGCGCGAGTGGGCGACCACGCCAGTGCTGGTGTTGTCGGTGCGTGCCAGTGAAGGGCAGAAGGTCGAAGCGCTGGATGGCGGCGCCAATGACTACGTGACCAAACCGTTCGGCATTCAGGAATTTCTCGCCCGGGTTCGTGCGTTATTGCGTCAGGCACCAGCGGGCGAGGCGCAACCGGCGGCGCTGAGTTTCGGCCCGTTGACTGTAGATCTGGCCTATCGGCGCGTGCTGCTCGACGGCGCCGAAGTCGCCCTGACCCGCAAGGAATACGCGGTGCTCGCGCAATTGGCGCGGCATCCGGGGCGGGTGATCACCCAGCAGCAGTTGCTCAAGGATATCTGGGGGCCGACGCACACCGAGGACAGTCATTACCTGCGCATCGTGGTCGGGCATCTGCGGCAGAAACTGGCGGATGACCCGACCCGGCCGCGGTTTATCGTGACTGAGGCGGGGGTTGGGTATCGGTTGTTGAGTGAAGCTGGTTGAGCTGACGCTTTCGCGAGCAGGCTCGCTCCCACAGGGGAATGCATTTCAAATGTGGGAGCGAGCCTGCTCGCGAAGAGGCCATCAAATACTCCGAAAAATCCGCATCAGATCAACCCTGCTCCTGCTCATACCGATCCAGCGTATCACTGGCAATCTCCCGCCCCAGCGCGATCAGTTCCGGCGCTTTGTAGAACTCGAAAAACCGGCACACCCGCTTCGGCACGTTGATCAGGATATCCGGCGGATACCCGGCAATCTTGTACTGCGCCAGTGAGGTCTGCATCACCTCGAAACTCTGGTTGATCAAATCCAGCAGCGACGCCGGCCCGACGTTATCGATGATGAATGAACCGGTAGCGGATTTCGGCGCGCCTTCGCGTTCCGGGGCGGCGGCCGGTTGCTGGCTTTCCGGTTCGACGCCTTCGAGCCACGGATTGATCTCCGCCGCCTCGGCGCGCAAGGCTTCCTGTTCCAGCTTCAACAATTGCTCGGCCTGTTTACGGCGGAATGGCAACTTCGAACCCATGGATTTGATCAGACTGTCGAAGCGCGAACGGAACGCCGCTGGCCGCTCGATCACCGGCAACTTGTACTGCCGCTGGTTGGTGGCGTTGAGGTTGACCGCGATGATCAGATCGCAGTGGCTCGACACCACCGGAACGATCGGCAACGGATTGAGAATGCCGCCGTCGACCAGCATGCGATTGCCCTGCATCACCGGGGTAAACAGGCTGGGAATCGCCGCAGAGGCGCGCATGGCCTGGTGCAGGCAGCCTTCCTGAAACCAGATTTCCTGCTGATTGGTCAGGTCGGCGGCGACGGCGGTGTAGGGGATGCGTAGGTCTTCGATGTTGATCTCGCCGACGATCTTGCGAATCTGCCCGAAGACCTTTTCACCGCGAATCGCGCCGAGACGGAAACTCACATCGACCAGGCGCAGCACGTCGAGGTAATCAAGGCTTTCTATCCAGCGCCGGTACTCATCCAGTTTGCCGGCGGCATAGATCCCGCCGACCACCGCGCCCATCGAACAACCGGCAATGCAGGCGATGTCGTAGCCGCGTTTTTCAATTTCTTCGATAACGCCGATATGGGCATAGCCCCGGGCGCCACCGGAGCCCAGCACCAGTGCGACACGCTTTTTCATCAAACTTCCTCCCGACAAGCCTGCACAATGCACGCATCGGCCAAGCGGCTCAATCGCCAAGGTCGTTGCGCGAAGCGGTGACGTCGTTTTTCGTTCGCGGCGCACGCTTGCGCGCTATGCTCTGCGCCACGTGGTTTGACCGGCGAGCGAGGCACTTTTTCGCCGCTTGGCCGTCTTACCTGCACGACTGTTGACCTACCTTGAGGTGTGAGTGATGAAAGCCTGGATCTGTGTACCGTTGATGGCTCTGGTTCTGGCCGGTTGCGCCGGCAAAACCGCGTACCGCGACAGCTGCGGCAGCCAACTCGACGCGGCCTGGCACGAACTGGACCTGGCCAAGGCTGAAGGCTTCGCCGGCACCGTCAGCTATTCCAAAGCGCTGTCGCTGCTGACCGCCGCCAAGACCCAGCAACAATTCGAAGGCTTCGAAGGCTGCAGCAAGAAAGCCGAGAAAGCCCGCTTCTACATTCGCGAATCCCGCGCAGGACGTTAAAAAAGCAGCTGCAAGTTTCAAGCTCCAAGCGGCAAGCTTTGAAGCAAACGCATTCAGCTTGAAGCTTGTAGCTAGAAGCTTGCAGCCGTCTACGGAGTAGACCCCATGATCGATCGCTTGGTGGCTCATGTGTTGAGCCTGGATGTGCGGCTGCTGGCATGTCAGGCGCGCTTGACTGCGCGCACTGATCCAGAGGCGTTGCATGATTTGCGCACTACGGTGCGGCGCTTGCGCAGTCTGTTGCGGCCGTTGCGTGGCTTGCCGGGAGTCGAGCAACTGGAGGCGGCGGCTTCGGCAGTGGGTGATCTGACCACACCGTGGCGTGATCGCGAAGTGCTGGCGGCGTATCTGCTCGAGCATGATCAACCCGAGGCTGCGCAGCGGCGTCTGGCGCAAATGGACGAGGCGTATCCGGCGCTGGCGGCGAGTGCGGAACTGGCTTCGTTGCTGATGATTCTTGACGCCTTTCCACGATTTTTGCGCGCGTCCCAGCGTCAGGGTCTGCTCAAGGATCTGGATAAACGCATCGAAAAACGCTTGGGCAAACAATGGCAAAAGCTCGACGCGGCGCTGCACGATCCCGCCCATGACCGCCATCGTCTGCGCCTGCTGATCAAGCGCGTGCGCTATGGCATCGAAGCCTATCCCGAGCTGGATCGCTTGCCGAAACCGGCTTACAAACGCCTGAAATCCGCGCAAGGCGCACTGGGCGATTGGCACGATTGCTGGCAATGGCTGGCCCGCGCCGAGCAGGAAGCCGATCTGCAACCGTGCGTGGCGACTTGGCAGGCGGGGTTGATCAAGGCAGAGCTGAAGGCCGATCAAGTGCTGGAAAAGCTCAGCGTGACGTGTTTCAAACATTCCTGAAGATGACTCCGTTCCCCTGTGGGAGCGAGCCTGCTCGCGAAGGGGCCGTGTCAGTCGCAATCGTTGTTGACTGATCGACCGCTTTCGCGAGCAGGCTCGCTCCCACAAGGGAATTCGTCGTTACACGAATCGGGTCAAGGCCTATCTGTCAGCCCATTTGACCGGAATAGACGCTGCGCCGCTGCCCCAGGCTGGGTAAGATCCGCGCATTCCTTTCTCGTTTTCCGAGGTTGTCATGCGCTTTTGCGATCTGCTCGATGCTGTCCGCCAACAACCTGAAGTGACCATCCCCGCCGAATGGGGGCAGGGCCGTGCCAGTTTTGGCGGGCTGGTGGCCGCGCTGCAGTTTGAAGCCATGCGCGCCGGGGTGCCGACGCAGCGCCCGGTGCGTTCGCTGGCGATTACCTTTGTCGGCCCGGTCGAGCCGGAAGTGCCGGTGAGTTTCGAAGTGGACGTGCTGCGTGAAGGCAAAGCCGTCAGCCAGGTGTTGGGCCGCGCCATGCAAAATGGCCAAGTGGTGACGATCATTCAGGGCAGCTTCGGTGCCTCGCGGCCCTCGGAAGTCGCCGTCGAAGCCTACCCGGCGCCAACGATGAAACACTGGGACGAATGCCAGGAGCTGCCCTACATCAAAGGCGTGACCCCGGAATTCATGCGCCATCTGGCGATGCGCTGGAGCGTCGGCGGTATTCCGTTCTCCGGCACGGCATCGCGCTTGATGGGCGGCTGGGTGCGGTTGCGTGGGGATGTCAAAGAGGAGCCGGTCAACGAGGCGCATCTGCTGGCGCTGGTGGATGCCTGGCCGCCGGCGCTGTTGCCGTATCTGAAGAAACCGGCACCGGGTAGCACGCTGACCTGGACCATCGAATTCGTGCAGCCGTTACACGACTTGAGCACGCTGGACTGGTGCCAATACCTGGCCGACATCGAATACGCAGCCGACGGCTACGGCCATGTCGCCGCGAAGTTGTGGAGTGCGAAGGGAGAGTTGATTGCCATGAGTCGGCAGACCGTGACAATTTTCGCCTGACTCAATGCCGACGGTGGCGCTCACGCCAGGCGCGCCACCAGCCACCGCTGAGAAAGAACCGCGGAAAGGTCAGAAACTGCTCGACCAGCAAACGTGACACGGCATCTTTGCGATCACTGAACGGCTCGGAGGCTTGCGCCTCCAGGCCGTGGCCGTGGCGCTGCAGACCCAGCGCCGCGACAATCCCGATCACACCGATGGCGACGCTGGCCAGACTCAGGCTGAACACTCCCGACACGATCAACAGAAACGCCACAATGAACAACGGCACGGCAATCAAGTGCAGGACCAGATTGGTCGGATGCTGATGATTGCCCGGGTAGGCGCGCCATTGCCACGCGGGAAGGTTGGGGTGACGTTTGCCCATGTTTGCTACTCCTCGATCCATGTTGAACACATGCTTGAAGAATAGGCCCGGGCGCGGAGGGCGGCGAATCAAGGTTGGCTATTGAAGTGATAGCCGTCATCGCAGGATTCGATGTAGATGCCTCTGACGCCTTCGCGAGCAGGCTCGCTCCCACATTGATTCTATGGCGCATGTGGGAGCAAGCCTGCTCGCGAAAGCGGACTCACAATTTCAACTGACCTATCGCCTTGTTCAACTCCCCGGCCAATGTCGCCAGCTCATTACTGGTCGTCGCCGAATCCACCGTCTGCTGCACGGTGTTCTCGGTCACGTCACGAATACTCACCACCGCCCGGTTCATCTCCTCGGCAACCTGACTCTGCTGTTCCGCCGCGACGGCAATCTGCGTGTTGCTTTCGCGCATCTGCGCCACTGCCCCGGTAATTTCCGCCAGCGCCGCGCCAGCCTCCTGGGCCTGCTGCACGCAGTCGTCGGCCTTGTATGAACTCTCCTGCATGAAATCCACCGCATCGCGGGTGCCAGCCTGCAACGCGGCGATCATGCCGGTGATCTCGTCGGTGGACGCCTGCACGCGCTTGGCGAGGTTGCGCACTTCATCGGCGACCACGGCAAAGCCGCGCCCCATCTCCCCGGCGCGGGCCGCTTCGATGGCCGCATTCAGCGCGAGCAGATTGGTCTGTTCGGCGATGCTGTGAATCACGCTGACCACGCCGTTGATCTTCTGGCTGTCCTCGGCCAGGCGTTGAATCATTTCTGCCGTCTGCTGCACGCCGCTGGACAGTCCGGCAATCGACTGCTGCACCCGCGCGACTACTTGCTGGCCGCTGCCGGCGAGGCCGTCGGCGGTTTTCGACAGATCGCGGGTGGCGCCGGCGTGTTGAGCGATGTGATAAACGGTGGCGGTCATTTCGTTGATCGCGGTGGCGGCCTGATCGGTTTCGCTTTGCTGGCCGAGCATGCCGTGGCGCACATCATTCATGCTTGAGGCCAGCCGCGCTGCACCGTCGTCCAGTTGTCGCGCGGTGCTGGCAACGGTGCTCACGACGCGTTGATAACCGGCCTGCATGGCGTTGAAGGCATTGGCCATCTGCCCGACTTCGTCCTTGCCCACCAGCGGCACACGAGCAGAAAGATCGCCGGTTTTTTCAACGTGCAGCATCACGTCTTTCAACGTGTTGAGCTGGCTGAGCAGAAAACGGATCAACAGTTGCGAGGCGCCGAGCATCACCAGCATCAGGACGAAGACCGCCAATGCATAGTTGGCGAAACGCTCGCTGAACACCTGGCTCAGGCTCGGGGCGGAGGCGATGACCGCCACTTGTTCGCCGTCGGCACGGCTGAACACTTCGGCGCCGATCAACGGGTCGTCACCGAACAGTGGCATTTCATTGGTGGCGTTCCAGCCGTTGCTGCCGCTGATTTCCAGCAGCGGTTGATCGTTGATACGCGGCGCTTCACCGCGCTTGAAGGTCAGCACCTGAGCGGACTTGGGCAACGGTTGCCCGAGCGGCCAGGCCTTGAGCAACTGCGCCTGCGCCTGCGCGGACACCTGCGCGGCGTGGCTGCGGGCCTGTTGTTCGAGATGCACGGCGTACAATACGAGCAGCAGGGTAGTGACAAAGGCGACCGCGTTGACCGCCCAGAATTTGTATTTCAGCGAGATGTTGCTAAGCCAGGCACCCATGGAGGTCTTCTCTGATAGCGGAAACAGTTTTGGCAAGGTGCCATTATTGTGCCGCTATGCAGGCTCGGGAGCTTTGATATGAATCAACAGATGCCGAGATCTATTGTGGGAGCGAGCCTGCTCGCGAAGAGGGCGTGTCAGTCAACATCATTGCCATCTGAACCACTGCTTTCGCGAGCAGGCTCGCTCCCACAAGAGAATTATGGTGTGTCAGGGAGGGCGGGGAGGTTGTAGAACGCCCGGGCACACGCGGTGGTATGCGCGGCCAGCGCTGACTCGGTCTCGCCGCGATGCAACGCCACCTCGCGCAACACTTCGGTCAGATACGCCGGCTCGTTGCGGCCGTTTTTTGGTTTCGGTCGCAGCGTGCGCGGCAGCAGATAGGGTGCGTCGCTTTCCAGCATCAGCCGTCCCGCTTTGATCTCTTTGACCAGCGGATGCAGATGCGTGCCCCGGCGTTCGTCGCAGATCCAGCCGGTGATGCCGATGTGCAGATCCAGATCGAGGTAGTTGAACAAGGCCTTTTGCTCGCCAGTGAAGCAGTGCACCACCGCCGCCGGCAGTTGATCGCGGAAGTCCTTGAGGATCTCCAGCAGGCGCTGGCTGGCATCGCGCTCATGCAGGAACACCGGCAATTGCAGCTCGACGGCCAGCGCCAGGTGTTCTTCGAGAACCTTTTCCTGTTGCGGGCGCGGGGAGAAGTCGCGGTTGAAATCCAGGCCGCATTCACCTACCGCGACGACACTGGATTCGTTCAACAGACTGCGCAGGCGACGCGCGCTGTCAGCATTCCAGTCGCTGGCCGAATGCGGGTGAATACCGGCGGTGGCGAACAGCCGTTGGCCGCTTTCATCCAGTTGTTGGCACAGTTCCAGCGCCTGTTCGCTACCCTCGACGCTGGTGCCTGTCAGCACCAGTTGGCAGACGCCGGCGGCGTAGGCGCGGTCGAGCACGGCCTGGTGTTTGTCGGCGAAACTGGGGTTGGTCAGGTTGACGCCGATATCGATGAGTTGCATGGTGCTACCTCGGGCCGAAGGCCGGAAAGCATATCAGAGCTGTAGATTTATAAGAAAAGCCAAGAACTACAAAGACTTATGGCTGTCTGTTGAGGCCGCGAAGGACTCCGGGGTGGCGACGATGCCATCACTGTGCCAGTCTCTCGCACTTTATCAGCGCTCAAAGCGCTCTGTTTTCGTCGGTGATGTCGTCTTTTTTGCGACGAATCGCCCCGTATTCTTTTCGGAGAGTGGATGCATCGTCCCTCGGTTCTGCTGCTGTTGTGTGCTGCGTTGCTGCTGCCGATGACGGCGGTCGCGCGCCTGCCCGGGCCGCTGCAAGCAGTGCCGGCGAGCAAGGTTCGCGACCTCTCGGACATTCGCAGCAGCCGCGTGTTGCGAGTGTTGGTCAATCAGAGCCGCAACAGCTCCGGCGAGGTCCAGGGCCAGGCCATCGGTGTCGAGTACCACCGATTGCGCGCGTTCGAGCAATACCTCAATGGCCATGCTCGTGACGGCCAGGAAGTCACCCTCAAGATCATTCCCAAAGCCAAGGATCAATTGCTCGGCGCCTTGCAGCGCGGCGAAGGCGATATGGTCGCGCCCGGTGAATTGCTCGACCTGCCATCGGGCTATGCAGTGGCCAGCAGTGAGCCGATTGCCAGCAACGTGCCGCTGGTGCTGGTCGGCATCAAGGGCCAGCGCCGTTACACCAAGGTCGAGCAACTGTCCGGCAAAACCCTGGCGCTGCCCACCGGTAGTGCGGCGGGGGAGGTGGTCAGTCAGCTTAACCAGAAACTGGCGCTGCACAAACTGGCGCCGATCAATATCGAATGGGTCGATCCGACGCTGGCGGTCGAAGATGTGCTGGAGATGGTTCAGGGTGGGATTTTTCACCTGACCATTGTCGAGCAACCGATTGCCGAGCGCTGGGGCAAGATACTGCCGAAGCTGCGCCTCGATCGGCAACTGAGCCTCGGCGAGCCGGGCGAAGAACATTGGTTCGTGCGCCGCGATGCGTCGATGTTGCGCGCGAGCATCGATCGCTTCCTCACCGGTTACAAGAAACCGTCGGACGAAGACGCGGCGTTTCTGCGCATCTATCGACGCCTGTATCAGGTACACAATCCGCTGGCCAAGGCCGATCGCCAGCGTCTGGAAAAACTCCGTCCGACCCTGCAGAAGCATGCCGACGCACAGAACATGGACTGGCTCAATCTGGCGGCGCTGGCGTTCAAGGAATCGCGTCTGCAGCCCAACGCTCGCAGCGGCAGCGGCCCGACAGGGCTGATGCAGATCACCCCGTCCGCCGCGCAGCGGGTCGGCGTGAGCAATATCCAGAATCTCGATGCGAATGTGCAGGCCGGCGCCAGGTACCTGGCGCTGATCCGCCGCAAGTTCTTCAGCAGCCCGAAACTCAACGAGCGTGAGCGCATGGCTTTCACCCTCGCCGCTTACAACATCGGCCCCGAGCGCGTGCAGGGCATGCGCGCCGAAGCTCGCCGCCGTGGTCTCAATCCCAACCAGTGGTTCTTCCAGGTCGAGCGCATCGCCATGGAGCAGGTGGGGATGGGCGCCGTCAGCTATGTTAATAGCGTGAACAAGTATTACCTGGCATTCGACCGGGAGCGAGAGTCGCTCGAGCCCCGGCAGCAGAAAGTGGTCTCACGGAAATAATCTAACAATTCGATTGTTATAGCGAATTTTTTGCGCTTTAAACATGAAATAAACTGATTAAGATAGCGACCAACCCAAACATACAAACACTTCTGCACAACAAGGAATGCACCATGAGCTCTCTGATCAACAAGGTTCTGTTCACCCGCGCCGGTTACGGCCTGACTGTCCTGCGCATTGCTGTCGGCGTGATCTTCGCCGCCCACGGTTCGCAGAAACTCTTTGGTCTGTTCGGTGGCTACGGCCTGGCCGGCACCGCCCAATGGATGGAAAGCATCGGTCTTACCCCGGGCTACCTGATGGCCTCGCTGGCTGGCGGTACCGAGTTCTTCGCCGGTCTGGCGCTGATCATCGGCCTGCTGGTACGCCCGGCGGCACTGGGTCTGGCGTTCCTCTCGCTGGTGGCGATCTTCTCGGTGCACATCGGCAACGGTCTGTTCATGGCCAACAACGGTTATGAGTTTGCTCTGGCTCTGCTCGCCGGCAGCATCGCGGTACTGATCGAAGGTGCCGGCAAGCTCTCGGCGGATCGCGCCATCGCCGGTTGAAGGCTCTGGCTCAAGGCAAAGGCCCGCATTGTGCGGGCCTTTTTTTGTTGCGGGGGATTCTTGACACTGGTTGGTCACGTTCTCTAGGATGTTGCCCATGCGCCGATTTAAACAGCTACTTGCGGGGCGCCAGGTGACTTCTACAGTTACCGTCAGAAGCCGGAACAGGGCTTCGAAATACCGCTAAAGCGCTGGTTCGGTGTTGCCTCTCACCTGCCATGCAGACTTTTGAGGCAGAGACACGACACGATGAACGCACTACGCCCTCCAGCACGTCCCGCGCCGATCACGGCACATGTCACCCAGCGCAACCCGAAAATTCTTCTTGGCGGCAAACACCAGCCGACGCTGTTGCGTTATCTCGATGGCTGGCCACGTCGCAGCGGCGGTCCTGCCGCGTTCCTGATCCAGTTTGTCGATGACGGCGAGTCGCTGGCGCGTTTCGCTACGGACAGCTTTGATCTGGCGGTGATTCAGGCGCCGAGCGCAGACGATGCGCCGGAAATGATCAAGCAACTCACCCGCGTAGCGCGGCAGGGCCTGATCACTCGGCGCTGATCAGTCTTACGGGTATTCAATCGCAACGATGTAAACGAACTGCTCGCCGGTCGGCGTCTGCACCCGCACTTCCGCGTCGAGTGCCTTGCCGATCAGCGCGCGGGCCAGCGGCGAGTCGATGCTGATCAAACCCTGTTTGAGGTCCAGTTCATCGGGGCCGACGATGCGGTAGCGCGACTGCTTGCCGTCCTCGTCTTCGATGGTTACCCAGGCGCCGAAATAGACCTTGTTCGGGTCGCTGGGTTTTTCGCTGACCACCTTGAGCGCTTCCAGGCGTTTGGTGAGAAAGCGCACGCGGCTGTCGATTTCGCGCAGCATCTTCTTGCCGTAGGTATATTCGGCGTTTTCCGAACGATCGCCCTGCGCCGCCGCTTCACTCACCGCCTGGGTGACCTGCGGGCGACGCACATGCCACAACTCATGGAATTCAGCGCGCATCCGTGCTTCACCCTCGGGGGTGATCAGCGCGGTGCCGGCGGTGCGGGGAGGGCGATAACGACTCATGGCGACTTCTTGTGATTAAGACCGCGTGAGTCTATCAACCCTCGCGCAACACTGTCAGCGGGCTGGCATTCAGCGCCCGGCGAGTGCCGAACACACCGGCGCCACCAATCAGCGCGGCGCCAATCAGCGGCAGCACCAGCAGCCATGGATGCGGATGCCATGGCAGATCAAAGGCGAAGCGGTACAGCACCAGACTGACCACCTCCGAACCGATCGCCGCGAGCAGACCGCTGACCGCACCCAACAAGCCGAACTCGATACGCCGCGCCTTGATCAGCAACTGCCGCTCGGCGCCCAGCGCGCGCAACAGCGCACCCTGGCGGATGCGTTCATCCAGCGTCGCTTGCAGGCCGGAGAACAGCACCGCCATCCCCGCAGCCAGAACAAACAACAACACATATTCCACTGCCAGGGTGACCTGAGCGAGGATGCTGCGCAGCTGTTCGAGCAAGGCTTCGACCTGCAGGATGGTCACCGCCGGGAAGGTCCGCGACAGCTCGACGATCTGCTGGTCATGCCCAGGGGCCAGGTAGAAACTGGTCAGGTAGGTGGCCGGCAGATCCTTCAGGGTGCCGGGCTGAAAGATCATGAAGAAGTTCGGCTGGAAGTTGTCCCAGTTGATCTCTCGCAGGCTGGTGACCTTTGCTTCGCGATTGACGCCGCCAACGCTGAACACCATGTGATCGCCGAGTTTGAGTTTCAGGCTTTCGGCCACCTTGCCTTCCACCGAAACCCCCGGCACGTCGTCGGACGGCTGGCCGCTCCACCACGAGCCGGCGGTGAGCTTGTTGCCGGCCGGCAGATCCGCCCCCCAGGTCAGGCTCAGATCACGCTGGATGGCGCGGTCACCGGCCGAGTCCTTGCTGACGATTTGTTGTACCGCTTCGCCATTGATGCTGATCAATCGACCTGGCACCACCGGATACAGCGGCGCCGCTTGCGCGGACACCTTGATCAGGTGATCGGCGAAGGCTTGCTTGTCAGCCGGGAGGATGTTCAGCGCGAAGTAGTTCGGCGCATTTTTCGGCAACTGGTTTTGCCAGGTGTCGAGCAGCTCACCGCGCAGCAGCGCGATCAGCGCCATCGACAGCAGAATCAGGCCGAACGCCAGCGACTGCCCGGCCGCCGCCAATGGATGCCGCAACAACTGGCCAAGGCCCAGACGCCATGGCAACGAGGCGCGGGCGAGCAGGCGGCGCAGGCTTTGCAGCAACAACAGCAGCAGGCCGCCCAGCACCAGCGCGGCGACTACGCCACCGCCGAGCAGGGCGAAGGTCAGCAGCAGGTCGAGGCTCAGACGCCACATGATCAGGCCCAGCGCACCCAGCGCCGCGCCGTAGACCATCCATGTGCTCGAGGGGATCGGCAGCATGTCGCGGCGCAACACCCGCAGCGGCGGCACGCGACCCAGTGCGGCCAATGGCGGCAAGGCAAAACCGGCCAGCGCCACCAGCCCGGTGCCAATCCCGGCCATCGCCGGAAACAGCCCGCCCGGTGGCACGTCACTTGGCAGCAAATCATGCAGCAACGCGAACAGCCCCAGTTGCGCCAGCCAGCCGAGCAGCGCGCCACTGATGGCGGCAATCAGGCCGAGCACGGTCAGTTGCAGGCTGAACAGCACCATGGTTTCCCGGCGCGACAAGCCGAGGCAGCGCAGCAAGGCACTGGCGTCGAAACGCCGGCTGGCGAAACGGTTGGCTGACAACGCCACGGCTACGCCAGCCAACAACACCGCAACCAGACTGGCCATGTTCAGGTAGCGCTCGGCCTTACCCAGCGCGCCGCCAATCTGTCGGTTGCCGTCGCGGGCATCCTGGATTCGCTGATTGGCAGCGAGGCCTGGTTTGATCAATTCACGATAGGTTTCCAGCGTCTGCGGTTCACCGCGCCACAGTTCTCGATAGCTTACCCGGCTGCCCGGTTGCACCACGCCGGTCGCGGTGAGGTCGTCAAGATTGATCAGTACCCGTGGCGTCAGGCTGTAGAAGTTGCCAGCGCGATCCGGCTCGTAGGTCAGCACGCGGGTCAGCTTCAAGGTCTTCATGCCGACGTCAATGCTGTCGCCGATCTTCAGATCCAGCGCGGTCAGCAGACGCGCCTCGACCCAGGCTTCACCGGGTTGCGGTTCGCCGCCGACTTCTTCCTGGGCAAAGGGTGCGGGCGCGCTCTTCAGCTCGCCACGCAGTGGATAGGCGCGGTCGACGGCTTTGATGCTGGATAACTGAATGCCGTTGTCGGTGGCAATGACGCTGGAAAACTCCACCACTTGTGCATGATTGAGGCGCAGTTCGGTGCCGCTGCGGATTTGCTCCTCGCGGGCCGGCGAGCTGCCTTCAAGGACCAGATCGGCACCGAGAAACTCGGTCGCGCGCAGCATCATCGCGCCGTTGAGGCGGGCGCCGAAGTAGCCGATCGCGGTGCTCGCCGCGACGGCCACCACCAGCGCGAAGAACAACACGCGCAATTCTCCGGCGCGGGCATCGCGCATGAGCTGGCGCAGGGCAAGACTGAACAGACGCAACAGCGGCAGACGTGCCATCAAGGCTCCAGAGGGGCGACCAGCAGCCCGGCTTCAAGACGGATCAGGCGCCGGCAGCGATGGGCCAGGCGTTCGTCGTGGGTCACCAGCACAAGGGTGGTGCCGCGTTCCTTGTTCAATTCGAACAGCAAGTCGCTGATGCGCTCGCCGGTGTGGCTGTCGAGGTTGCCGGTCGGTTCGTCGGCGAACAGCACGTCCGGTTCGGCAGCGAAGGCGCGGGCGATGGCCACGCGCTGCTGTTCACCACCGGAGAGCTGGCGCGGCGAGTGAGTCAGGCGCTGGCCGAGGCCGACGCGCTGAAGCAATTGCGTGGCGCGCTCGCGGGCATCTTTGCGGCCGTCGAGCTCAAGCGGCAGCATGACGTTTTCCAGCGCATTGAGGCTGTCGAGCAACTGAAATGACTGGAAGACAAACCCGACATGCTCGGCGCGGATTCGTGCGCGCTGGTCTTCGTCGAGATTGCTCAGGCCCTGGCCGGCGAGGGTGACTTCGCCGCTGCTCGGCAGGTCAAGGCCGGCGAGCAGGCCGAGGAGGGTGGATTTGCCGGAACCGGACGCGCCGACGATGGCCAGGCTGTCGCCCTTGTTCAGTTCCAGGCTGAGTTCGTGCAGGATAGTCAGTTCACCTTCCGCGCTAGGGACCACTTTGCTGAGGTTCTTCGCGGTGAGAATGCTTGCGCCCATGGAGAATCCGATGCGTGTATGGTTTTTGAGTGCTGGCCTGGCCTTGATGTGCATGGCCCAGAACGCAGCGGCGGGTACTGTCCTGATCGTTGGCGATAGTATCAGCGCCGGTTTCGGCCTGGATACCCGTCTGGGGTGGGTCTCGCTGCTCGAGCAGCGGCTCAAACAGGAGGGTTTCGACGATAAAGTGGTCAACGCCTCGATCAGTGGTGACACCAGTGCCGGAGGCCAGGCGCGGCTGCCGGCGCTGCTTGCAGAGCATAAGCCTGAGCTGGTAATCCTCGAGTTGGGTGGCAACGACGGCCTGCGCGGGATGCCGCCAACGCAATTGCAACAAAATCTTGCCTCGATGATCGACAGCTCGCGGCAGAGCGGCGCCAAAGTGCTGCTGCTCGGCATGCAGTTGCCACCCAATTATGGCAAGCGCTACACCGATTCGTTCGCCGAGGTTTACGGCAAGCTCGCCGAAGAGAAAAACATCCCGTTGGTGCCGTTTTTTCTCGAAGGTGTCGGTGGTCATCCGGACCTGATGCAGGCCGACGGTCTGCACCCGGCGGCCGGTGCTCAGGGCAAGTTGCTGGAAAATGTCTGGCCGACGCTAAAACCGCTGTTATGAGGCTTTTCTAGAGGCAGGCTTTCGGCTAATGTGGCGCCCCCGAATTTGGAGCCCCCGATGCCGCGTCCTGCCTGGTCCCTGTTTGCCTACCAACTGATCGAGCCTGACGAGCAGCTGGATCTGTTCGCCTGCCAGGAAGTGCGGGTGCATCTGGTGACGCGGCAGCTGGAACTCGGTGGCTCGGCCGATCGCACGCTGTGCGGCACTCTGCTGCCGGCGCAACCGCGCTGGTCGAATGTTGATCGGCGGGTGTTCCAGGATCAGCGCCTGTGCTCCCTGTGCCGGGCGATTCTTGAATCGCAGAAGCGCGGCACCTCGCCGATCTGGCCCGAGCTTCGATTCGAACTTTAAGATCAAAAGATCGCAGCCTCGTTGCACTCGTCAGCTCCTACAGGGAATGAGTTGCAAATGTAGGAGCTGACGAGTGCAACGAGGCTGCGATCTTTCAGGGCGCGACACGGTCTATCGGCGTGTCTCCCGAATCCCCAGGCCGCGGTGTACAATCGCGCCCTTATACCCTTGATGATCATGCGAAGGATTTTCCGGATGTTGCCGCGCTTTCCTGCCGTCACCCGCTGCCTGTCACTTGCCGCCCTGTGTGTGGCCGGTCCCGTTGCTGCATTGGAGCTTCCCCTGCCACCACCCGGCGAGGACATCGTCGGCCAGGTGCAGGTGATCAAAGCCAAGTACGAAGACACCTTCGCCGACCTGGGCACCACCTACGATCTGGGCTATTCGGAAATGGTTGCGGCCAACCCGGGCATCGATGCCTGGCTGCCGGGCGCCGGTACCGAGATCGTCCTGCCGACGCGCTTCATCCTGCCGCCGGGCCCGCGTGAAGGCATCGTCATCAACCTCGCCGAATACCGTCTCTATTACTACCCGAAAGGCCGCGACGTGGTGTACACCTTCCCGCTGGGTATCGGCCGCGAAGGCTGGGGCTCGCCGATCGCGCACACCTCGATCATCGCCAAGACACCGAACCCGACGTGGACGCCTCCGGCTTCGATCAAGGCCGAACACGCTGCTGACGGTGATCCGCTGCCGAATGTGGTGCCGGCCGGTCCTGATAACCCGCTGGGGCCGTTCAAGTTCACCCTCGGCACGCCGGGCTACCTGATCCACGGTTCGAACAAGAAGTTCGGCATCGGCATGCGCACCAGCCACGGCTGCTTCCGCATGTTCAACAACAACGTGCTGGAAATGGCCGGCATGGTCCCGGTCGGCACCTCGGTGCGCATCATCAACGACCCGTACAAGTTCGGTCGCAGTGGCGGCAAGGTCTATCTGGAAGCGCACACGCCGCTCGACGACAAGGGCAACCCGTCGGTAGTCGACAAGCACACCGCGGTAATCAACGCGATGCTCAAGCGTGAAGACATCACCAGCAATTTGCGCATGAACTGGGATGTGGTGCGTGATGTGGTCGCCGCCGAAGACGGCCTGCCGGTGGAGATCGCCGTGCCGAATAACTCGGCGCCAATGGTCAGCAGTGCACCGATCGATCTGCAGCAATAAGCGCTGATCGAAACCCGCCGATGCGAGCAGCGTCGGCGGGTTTTTTATTGCGCGGAGAAAAGCACCGGGCACAAAAAAGCCGACCCGGAAAACCGGATCGGCTCGATAACAATCCCGAGGGATTATTACTTGCGGCTAGCTTTTTCCAGCATGCGCAGAGCACGCTCGTTAGCTTCGTCAGCAGTCTGTTGTGCTTTTTGAGCAGCAGCCAGAGCTTCATCAGCTTTACGGTAAGCTTCGTCTGCACGAGCCTGGGAGCGAGCAGCTGCGTCTTCAGTAGCGGTCAGACGTGCTTCGGTTTCTTTCGATGCGCTGCTGCAACCGGTAGCCAGAACTGCGGCCAGAGCCAGAGCAGAGAATTTCAGAACGTTGTTCATCGTGTTCCCCTTCAAGGACTTTCAAATTAAGTGGCTGTCTCCTCACGATTGAGGAAATAGCCGGCGTACATACTACCCATTACTTGTAGTAAGTAAACTGACGTAGCGCAAGAAGCAAAAAAAATTGTAGGCGTTGATTCTTTTTCGAGCAACTTTTAACTGCGCTGTATAAAAAATATCCAGCTGCAAGCCCCGGCGTGAGCGACTCAAACGGAAAAAGTTCCCGCCCTCGTGCGCTGTTTTTGCGACTTCGGCTAAAGTCTTTCTAAATGAATTCGTCCACACTTTTGTTCAGGTTCTGCGAAGCGCTTCGCGCATCTTTGTTGATGTACAGGTGACTTTAAAAAAGGTCGCACGTCTTAAGTCTCAACATTCCGGCAATGTTCAGGCAAACGGCACGCAAAGATTGTCTTGCGGCCGAACCTGCGACCATCGATGCCAATGCACGCAAACCATCCGATGACGAGCGTACCTTGAGCATTTTCGTCAATGGTGCCTACTATTCAGCAGGTGTCAGATTGCGCGAGATCGGTGTGGCTCTTCTCGGTGTCCATCAGGCACGGGGTGGCGTAGATGTTCCTTCGCCGGAAAAACATCGGTAAGGTAGGGGTCACAATTCAAGACCCGCGAGGAGTAGTGATGAGCGAGGCGTTGTCCATCCACCATGACCAGGCTGGTCATCAATTCGAGACCACTGTGGACGGTCATCGTGCTTACCTGACCTACATGGATCTGGGCAAGCAGACCCTGGATATCTATCGCACCTTCGTGCCCAATGCCCTGCGCGGCCGTGGCATTGCCGCAGCGCTGACCGAACGCGCGCTGCAATACGCCGAAGAAATGGGCTACACGGTGATCCCGTCGTGCTCCTACGTCGAGCGCTACATGGAACGCCATCAGCGTCGCGCCGCGAAGATCTGAACCGCACACACAAAAAACGCCGGACAATGTCCGGCTTTTTTTTATGCCCATAAAACCGTGCTTAGGTGCGCTGACGCTTCGGCAATACGTCCTTGAGCTTGGCGTGCATGCTGCGCAAGGTGTTTTCGGTGGCGGACCAGTCGATGCAGGCATCGGTGATCGACACGCCGTATTGCAGGTCGGCGAGATCTTTCGGGATTGCCTGGCAGCCCCAGTTCAAATGGCTCTCAACCATCAGACCGATGATCGACTGGTTGCCTTCGAGGATCTGGTTGGCGACGTTTTCCATCACCAGCGGTTGCAGGGCCGGGTCCTTGTTGGAGTTGGCGTGGCTGCAATCGACCATGATGTTCGGCTTGATCTTCGCCTTGTTCAGCGCCTGCTCGCACAGGGCCACGCTGACCGAATCATAGTTCGGCTTGCCATTACCGCCGCGCAGCACCACGTGACCGTAGGCGTTGCCTTTGGTGGTGACGATCGACACGCCACCTTCCTGGTTGATGCCGAGGAAACGGTGCGGGCTGGACACCGACTGCAAGGCGTTGATCGCCACGGTCAGGCCGCCGTCGGTGCCGTTCTTGAAGCCGACCGCCGAGGACAGGCCGGAAGCCATTTCGCGGTGAGTCTGCGATTCGGTGGTACGTGCGCCGATGGCCGACCAGCTGATCAGATCCTGCAGATACTGCGGGGAGATCGGGTCGAGGGCTTCGGTCGCGGTCGGCAGGCCTTTCTCGGCCAGGTCGAGCAGCAACTGACGACCGATGTGCAGACCGTCCTGGATCTTGAACGAGTCGTCCAGATACGGATCGTTGATCAGACCTTTCCAGCCGACGGTGGTGCGCGGCTTCTCGAAATACACACGCATGACCAGATACAGGGTGTCGGAGACTTCCTCGGCGAGCACCTTGAGGCGATCGGCGTATTCGTGGGCCGCCTTGATGTCGTGAATCGAGCATGGGCCGATCACGACGAACAGACGGTGGTCGGTGCCATCGAGAATGTTGCGAATGACTTCGCGGCCCTTGGTGACGGTGCGCAGGGCGGCGTCGCTCAGGGGGATATCACGCTTGAGCTGATCGGGAGTGATCAGGGTCTCGTTAGAGGCGACGTTTAGGTCGTTGATCGGTAAATCAGCCATCGTTTACTCGTCAGGTCACGGGTGCCGGCCGCCAGCGATCCCCGCGCGGCGGAGCACAGCAGATTTAGCGCGTCGGGGGAGCCGAACCTTAGCGCGTCAGAGGCGGCTCGACAATGGGCAAACCGTGCTTTAGTCCAGCGCTGGCTGCGCAAAAGCCTTGCGCAGGTTGTCGTGGGAGAACTCTTCGGCGTGCTCCTCGACCCATTGCAGGGCCAGCGCCTGACTATCCTGCAGATCGTCGTGGCTGTCCTGCATGCGCGAATAGCGTTCGATCTGACACACCTGCTCACCCATTCGCGCGCTGAACAGGGTCTGTTCGTCAGTGAAGGCAATGCCCACCAGATAGCCTTTTTTGCGGCGCAGACACCAGGCCACGTAGCCCGGATAACAGAAGTCGGCATTCAGCGTCGGCATGCGTACTTGCAGCGCAGTGCCGTGGCGCCAGGCGCGGTGGTAATTGCAAGCGATGCCGCCGAGGCTGATAGTGTGCAGCTGTTGTCTGGAAATGCATTCAGGCTTGAGTAACGTCAATTCAACCGGCACTTCGTCCGGATGAGGAATGAAACGTCCCATGAGCACAGACTCCCTGTGTCGGCCATCTGACATTGTTTCCCCCAGTATAGTGGTCGAATCCGAGCTGACCGACTTCGACGCCGACCAGCGGCTGCTGGCGATGCGCGGGGTTTCTCTGGTGATCTTCACCAGCGTCGGCTGCGCCAGTTGTCGCTATGCCCGCGAGGTGTTGCCGGGCATGCCGCTGGCGATCGATCGGCTGTGCTGGATCGACGCCGGCAACAACGGCGGCCTGGTCGAGCGTTATCAGGTGTTTCATTTGCCGGCGCTGTTTGTGGTGCGCGACGGCGAGTTCTTTGGCGCAGTGCACAGCCGTCTGACGGTTGCCGAGGTCAATCAGGCTGTGGCGCAGGCGCTGGGTCGAATTGCAGAGGAGTTGCCATGAGCGAGACAGTCAGCAAACCGGTGGTGGGGATTATCGGTACCGGTGCGATCGGTGGTTTTTACGGGGTGATGCTGGCGCGTGCCGGTTTCGATGTGCATTTCTTGTTGCGCAGCGAATTTTCCGCAGTGGCTGAGCGCGGTTTGCAGATCAACAGTGCAGTGCATGGGCCGTTGACGCTGAATCCGGCGAATGCCTATTCCGCTGCCGAAGACATGCCGCCCTGTGACTGGCTGCTGGTCGGCACCAAGACCACCAGTAATGCCGGTCTGGCCCCGGCGATCATTCAAGCCGCTAAACCCGATGCAAAAGTGCTGTTGCTGCAGAACGGTCTGGATGTCGAAGACAGCCTGCGACCACTGTTGCCGGAATCGCTGCATCTGCTCGGTGGTCTGTGCCTGATCTGCGTGCACCGCGAGGGGCCGGGGCAGATTACCCATCAGGCCCTTGGCGCGGTGAATGTCGGTTATCACAGCGGCTCTGCCATCGATGAAGTGGCGCGCATGGCAATTGTCGAGGAGGGCGCCGGGCTGTTCCGTGCCGCCGGCATCGACTCTCAAGCGATGGCCAACCTGCATCAGGCGCGCTGGCAGAAGCTGGTGTGGAATATCCCCTACAACGGCCTTTCGGTGTTGCTCGGCGCGGGAACCGAAGCGCTGATGGCTGATGCTGACAGCCGCGTGTCGATTCAGGCGTTGATGGCGGAAGTGGTGCTTGGCGCCAAGGCCTGTGGATACGAGATCCCGCCCGGTTACGCCGAGTACCTGTTCACCATGACGGAAAAAATGCCCGATTACTGGCCGAGCATGTACCACGACTTTGCACACAAGCGTCCGCTGGAGCTGGAGGCGATCTACGCCCGGCCACTGGCGGCGACGAAAGCGGCGGGCTGCGAGTTGCCGCGCATCGAGGCGTTGTATCGCCATTTGGGTTTTATCGACCGACGCAATACCTGAGTCGGTTGTTCTGGGGGGAAAGCATGGCCAATAACATCGATGACAAACTGGTACTGGCGATTTCCTCGCGCGCCTTGTTCGACCTGAGCGAAAGCCACAAGGTCTACCTGTCGAGCGGCGTCGAAGCCTATCGGCAATATCAGATCGAGCACGAAGACGAAATCCTCGCGCCGGGCGATGCGTTCCCGCTGGTGGAAAAACTCTTGAGCCTGAACAGTCGGCTCGGCCGCGCGCGGGTCGAGGTGATTCTGGTTTCCCGCAACAGCGCCGACACCGGTCTGCGGGTGTTCAATTCGATTCATCATTACGGCCTGGCGATTTCTCGTGCGGCGTTCGTCGGCGGGCGGAGTCCGTATCCGTATCTGAAAGCGTTTGGCTGCGACCTGTTTCTCTCGACCCACGCCGAAGACGTGCGTGCGGCGCTGGACGCCGGGTTCGCCGCCGCGACGATTCTCTCCGGTGGCGCCAGCCGCGCGGCCAGCGATGAATTACGTATTGCCTTCGACGGTGACGCGGTGATTTTTTCCGACGAGTCCGAGCGCGTCTATCAGTCCGGCGGCCTGGAAGCGTTTCAGGCCAAGGAACGCGAGTCGGCACGCGAGCCGTTACGCGGAGGTCCGTTCAAGGGCTTTCTGGCAGCGCTCAATCTGTTGCAGCGCGAGTTTCCCGATGACGATTGCCCGATCCGCACGGCGCTGGTGACCGCGCGTTCGGCGCCGGCCCATGAGCGGGTGATTCGCACCTTGCGGGAATGGGATATTCGTCTCGATGAGTCGCTGTTTCTCGGTGGCCTGACCAAATCGGCGTTCCTCGAAGCCTTCGCCGCCGACGTGTTCTTCGATGACCAGACCGGCCATTGCGAACTGGCTCGCGAAGTGGTCGCCACCGGCCATGTGCCCCATGGCATCAGCAACGAACCGTCGATCTAGAGCCTTTTCATTCAGGACGTTGCGTCGCACGTCGTACTCGCCAAGGCACTGCTAAGCTGAATCAATCTCCGCCATCGTTGGCTCGCGAGGAGGTCCCATGATTCGCTCAATGCTGTATGCCACCGACCTCGGTCTGTACGCACCGTTCGTGATGCAGCATGCCCTGGCCTTGGCGCGCACCTTCAATGCCGATCTGTATGTAGTACACGCGGTGGAACCCATGGGCCTGTTTGCCGAGTCGGTGCTGCAAAGCTATCTCGACGAACAGGCATTGAACGAATTCCATAGTCAGGGTCTGAAAACAGTCATCGCCAATATCGAACAACGGGTGCTCGACAGCTTTCGTGAAGAACTGGGGGACGACGGCGAACAGGATCTGCAGCGCATTCGCGCGGTGCGCGTGCTGCAGGGCGACCCGTCGCAGGTGATTCTCGACCAGGTGCACAAGCTCTCGGTCGATCTGCTGATCGTCGGCAGTCACAGCCATGGTGTCGGTGCGGAAACACCGTTGGGGCGCACGGCGGCGCGGGTCCTGCAATTGGCCAAGGTGCCGGTCTATCTGGTGCCGCTGATGGAACGCCGGCGGCGTGAGGATCGCTGAAGCAGGAATAATGGCGTTTTGATAAAAAAGTTCTAGATTTATTCTTCGAACCATTAATATAGTTATATACCGTCGCTGATGCCCGTGGCGTCTACCTGCTTTGAGGGATTGATATGAAGCTTCAACAACTGCGCTACATCTGGGAAGTGGCGCACCACGACCTCAACGTTTCCGCTACCGCTCAAAGCCTGTACACCTCGCAACCGGGCATCAGTAAGCAGATCCGCCTGCTGGAAGACGAGCTGGGCGTCGAAGTCTTCGCCCGCAGCGGCAAGCACCTGACCCGCGTCACCCCGGCCGGCGAGCGCATCATCACCACCGCCGGTGAAATCCTGCGCAAGGTTGAAAGCATCAAGCAGATTGCTCAGGAATTCTCCAACGAGAAAAAGGGCACCCTGTCGATCGCCACCACTCACACCCAGGCGCGTTATGCGCTGCCGCCGGTGATCAGCAATTTCATCAAGCAATACCCGGACGTGGCCCTGCACATGCATCAGGGTTCGCCGATGCAGATCGCCGAAATGGCCGCGGACGGCACCGTCGACTTCGCCATTGCCACTGAGGCGCTGGAGTTGTTCGGTGATCTGGTGATGATGCCGTGCTACCGCTGGAACCGTTGCGTAGTCGTGCCGCAGGGTCACCCGCTGACCAAACTGCCGAAGCTGACCCTCGAAGCACTGGCCGAATACCCGATCGTCACTTACGTGTTCGGTTTCACCGGCCGCTCCAAGCTCGACGAAGCCTTCAGCCATCGTGGCCTGACGCCGAAAGTGGTGTTCACCGCTGCTGACGCCGACGTGATCAAAACCTACGTGCGCCTGGGCCTGGGCGTGGGCATCGTCGCGAAAATGGCCGTCGATACCAAACTCGACAACGACCTGGTAGTGCTGGATGCCAGCGAGCTGTTCGAGTCGAGCATCACCAAGATCGGATTCCGTCGTGGCACTTTCCTGCGTGGCTTCATGTGCGACTTCATCGAGAAGTTCGCCCCGCACCTGACCCGCGAAGTCATGGCCAAGGCCATTCAGTGCCACAACAAGCAAGAGCTCGAAGAGCTGTTCGACGGCGTCGAACTGCCCGTTCACTAAGCACCCGCTTCAGAGCACCTCGGTGACAGCAAACTGTTGCCGGGTGCCCGCCACCAGAATCTCCACCTCATCGCCCTCGAACTTGCCCAGCAGGCTTTTGCCCAGCGGCGAGCGCGGGGTGATGACGGTAACCGGCTGACCCACCACGTCGACTTTCAGCCCCGCCGCATCCGGCGCCAGAAACAGCCATTGCTCGCGACCCTTTTCGTCCTCCAGGCCGAGCAGGGCGCCGACTTCAATGCCGCGATTTTCATCGTAGGCACGCAACGTCAGGTTCTGACATAGCGCCAGTGACTGGCGGATTTCCTCAACCCGCTTCGCCTGACCCGCCGCCAGATACGACGCCTCCAGCCCCAGCGTGTCGTACTTGTTTTCGGCGATGTTTTCTTCGTGGGTCGCGGTTTCGTAAGCGGTTTGCGCGGCGCGTTCGGCGATGTCGAGGTCGATGCGCAGCTTGTCGAGAATCAACTGGTGGACGCTGTGTTTGTTCATGATCAATCGCAGAATTGCAAAACGTTGGCGCGGCTCTTTTCGGTCGGCGCGGTCTGGTCCTGCTGCAGCCAGAACTGGCATTTCGGATTGGACGCGTTACGCGAATTGGCGCGCGCCTGATCCAGTCGGGCCTGCTGTTCATTCTTGCGCAGGTTTTCTTCGTACTGTTGGAACAGCGGACTTTGCGGCGGAATGTCCGGCTGAACCTGCACGGGCGCCACAGCCGGCGGACTGACGCGCTGCTGCACCGCTTGCGCGACAGGGGCCAGTTGCTCGGGAAAGATAAAGCGCGAAAGCAGCCAGCAGGTCAGCGCAATCGCCAGGAACCCTAGCCACAGGCCCAGCGCAATGCTGCCGGTCAGATGCAGCGCGCTAAGCTGAACAGGCAAGGGACGACGGGGATTGGGACGGTAGGGCATGGCGGCCTCCTGGCGGATGGTTGCGGGCAAGCGGCGATTGTCGCACGAAGATTAATCGCCGTCGGCTCTTCTGCGCGAGCGCATTTATGCGGACAATCGAGGTTTTTTGCCAACGGGAGAACGGCATGCCTGAAGCGAAACCCCGCTGGGACATTTTTTGCACCGTGGTCGATAACTTCGGTGACATCGGCGTGACCTGGCGCCTGGCCCGGCAGCTGGTGGCCGAGCATGCGTTGCCGGTGCGCCTGTGGGTGGATGATCTGCGCGCGTTCGAGCGCCTCTGTCCTGAGATCGATGTCGACGTTGTGCAGCAATGGCAGCAGGGCGTCGAGGTGCGTCAGTGGCCGAGCGAGTGGCTGCACGCCGAGGCGGCCGACGTAGTCATCGCCGCCTTCGCCTGTCAGTTGCCCACTGATTACATGGACAGCATGGCTGCGCGGGAAACGCCGCCGCTGTGGCTCAACCTCGATTATCTCAGCGCCGAAGACTGGGTCACCGGCTGCCACGGCTTGCCGTCGGTAAAATACAAAACGGTGCAGAAGTTCTTTTTCTTTCCGGGCTTCAAGCCGGGCACCGGCGGCCTGCTGCGCGAATGCGGGCTGCTCGAACAGCGTCGGCAGTTTCAGCAGAATCGGCCGGCCCGGCAACATTTCCTGCAAGGTCTGGGTATTGATCCCGCGCCCGATGCGCAACTGATCTCGCTGTTTGCTTATGAAAATGCCGGGTTGGCCAGTTGGCTGGACGTGCTGGCGGCCGATGCGCGGCCGACTCACCTGCTGGTGCCGGAAGGACGGATTCTCGGCGATGTGGCGCGCTGGCTGGACGTGGAAACCCTGACGGTCGGCGCGATTCATGTGCGCGAGTCACTGACCGTGCAAGTGCTGCCGTTCGTCCGTCAGGATCAGTACGACCATCTGCTTTGGTGCTGCGATTTCAACGCGGTGCGCGGTGAAGATTCATTCGTTCGCGCGCAATGGGCGGGGCGGCCGATGCTCTGGCACATCTACCAGCAGGACGATGACATCCATCTGGACAAGCTCGATGCTTTTCTCGAGCTCTACACTCACGGCCTTTCGCCCGCTGCGGCGCAGGCGATGAACGGTCTGTGGCGAGCGTGGAGCGCCGGGCAACCGATCGGCGAGCACTGGCTGGCGGTGCGAAATCATTGGCCGGAACTCGAGGAGAACGCCGAAGCATGGTGTCTGGAACAGGCCTTGCAGGCGGATCTTGCCACGGCGCTGGTACAGTTTTATGTAAATTGGATATGATACGCGGCCTAGATTTTTGTAAATCCCATCCAAATTCGGATATTCGCAATGAAAACTGGTAAAGAACTCAAACCCGGTACCGTGATCCGTATCGACAACGATCCTTGGCTGGTTCAGAAAGCTGAATTCACCAAGTCGGGCCGTAACAGCGCGATCATGAAGACCAAGCTGAAGAACCTGCTGACCGGTTACAAGACCGAAACCGTTTACGGTGCGGACGACAAACTGGACGACGTGATCCTGGATCGTAAAGAAGCCACCCTGTCGTTCATCAGCGGTGACACCTACACGTTCATGGACACCACTGACTACACCATGTACGAGCTGAACGCCGAAGACATCGAAAGCGTTCTGCCTTTCGTTGAAGAAGGCATGACCGACGTTTGCGAAGCCGTGTTCTTCGAAGAGCGTCTGGTTTCCGTAGAACTGCCGACCACCATCGTGCGTCAGGTTGACTACACCGAAGGCTCCGCTCGCGGTGACACTTCCGGCAAGGTGATGAAGCCTGCCAAACTGAAGAACGGTACCGAGCTGTCGGTTGCCGACTTCATCGAAATCGGCGACATGATCGAGATCGATACCCGCGAAGGCGGTTCCTACAAAGGCCGTGCGAAATAAGCACTGCTTTTTGCGGAAAGAAAAAACCCGACCATTGAGTCGGGTTTTTTTGTGCCTGCGCTTTGAGTTTCACACCTATCCCATGTGGGAGCGAGCCTGCTCGCGAATGCGGTGTGTCATTCAATGAAGCGCTGTCTGACGGGACGCTTTCGCGAGCAGGCTCGCTCCCACAATGGGACGGTGGTTACTTCAAGTGTTGCTTCAGTTCTTCAGACGCCTGCAACATCGCCGAACGCACCGCCGGTACCTGGCTGACCACGTTGAGCAAACCGTAATCGTGGATCATGCCGTTGTAGCGCACCGATGTTACCGCAACCCCGGCCTCATCGAGTTTGCGTGCGTAAGCTTCGCCTTCATCACGCAGCACGTCGGCGCTGGCCGTCTGCACCAGTGCTGGCGGCAGGCCTTTGAGCTGTGCGGTAGTAGCGCGCAGCGGTGAAGCGTAGATCTCGTTGCGTTGTTTGGCGTCGGTGGTGTAGTTGTCCCAGAACCACTTCATCATGTTGCGGGTGAGGAAGTGCCCTTCGGCGTACTGATTGTACGAACCGGTGTCGAAGTTGGCATCGGTCACCGGCCACAGCAGCACCTGGAATTTGATCGCCGGGGTGCCCTTGTCCTTGGCCATCAGCGCAACCACTGCGGCCATGTTGCCGCCGACGCTGTTGCCGGCCACGGCCAGGCGCTTGCCGTCGACATTGATCTCTTTACCGTGTTCCGCCACCCATTTGGTCGCAGCGTAGGCCTGGTTGATCGCCACCGGGTAATGCGCTTCCGGCGAAGGGGTGTAATTGACGAACACCGCCGCCGCCCCCGAACCGACCACCAGATCGCGCACCAGACGTTCGTGAGTCGGGAAGTCCCCCAGCACCCAGCCGCCGCCGTGGAAGAACATGAACACCGGCAGCTCACCCTTGACCCCAGCCGGCCGGACAATGGTCAGGCTCAGCGGTTGACCATCGACCTGCACCGTTTTCTCGCTGACATCGGCTTTGGGTAGCGTCAGTTTGACCCCGGACTGCGCGCCGACCAGCACGGCGCGGGCATCCTTGGGCGACAGCTGCTCGATCGGCTTGCCGCTGCCTGAATTCAGCGCATCGAGGAATGCCTGGGTGTTCTGTTCGACATCACCGGCGAAAGCGCTGTGTACCGAGAGGGCGAGAAGGGTACCGGTCAAGACTTTGCTGAAAGTGTTCATGTTCATTTTTCCTTGTTCGGGCCGGGGGCTTGAGTGATTACACAGTCACGTGCAGACGGACATCGACGTTGCCACGGGTGGCGTTGGAGTACGGGCAGACCTGGTGAGCGGCGTCGACCAGCGACTGCGCGTCGGCTTGTTCCAGACCCGGCAGGCTGATGTGCAAATCGATGTCCAGACCGAAACCGCCAGGGATCTGGCCGATGCCGACATGGGCGGTGATTGACGCGTCGTCAGGAATCTTGCGCTTGGTCTGGCTGGCGACGAATTTCAGTGCGCCGATGAAGCAGGCCGAGTAACCGGCAGCGAACAGTTGCTCAGGGTTGGTCGCCGCACCGCCAGCACCGCCGAGTTCTTTCGGGGTGGCCAGTTTGACGTCGAGTACGTTGTCGCTGGAGATCGCACGACCGTCACGGCCGCCAGTGGAAGTTGCGATTGCGGTGTAGAGAGTTTGCATGGTGTGAGCCTCATTGGTTGTGGTTTTGTGCGCTAATTGTTTGCGCGCTAAGTAGGTGTGAACAGAATGTATAGCGCTAATGTTTAGCGCGCAAGATAAATTTTTAATAAAAATCGCGTTTTGCTCAAGGGCATAGCGTGGAAGGGGCGGGTAAGGCTTGATTTAGAGCGCTTGACGAGGGAATGCAGGCGGGAAAAAATTTTTGTTGGCGCTGAAATCACTGTGGGAGCGAGCCTGCTCGCGAAGGCGGTGGAACATTCAACGACTCGCTGTCTGATCGGACGCTTTCGCGAGCAGGCTCGCTCCCACAGGAGAATGTAGCGGGGCTTAATTCAGGCTGTCTTGCAGATGTCCGCGCAGCGCTTGCAGCTCGGCCTGCAACTTCTGCAGACGTTCCAGGGTGAAGCCACTGGCGCCAAGAATGCACTGCGGCACGGTCTGCGCCTTGTCGCGCAAGGCGCGGCCCGCTGCGGTCAGTTCGACAATCACCACCCGCTCATCTTCGCGACTGCGGGTGCGGCTGAGCAGGCCTTCGGCTTCCAGACGCTTGAGCAATGGCGTCAGCGATCCCGGATCGGTCAGCAGGCGTGCGCTGATTTCTCCGACAGTCAGACCGTCCTTCTCCCACAACACCATCATCGCCAGATACTGCGGATAGGTCAGGCCCAGCGCCTGCAACAGCGGCTTGTAGACCTTGGTCATCATCAGCGAGGTCGAGTGGAGGGCGAAGCACGCCTGATTGTCGAGCAGAAGGTCGTCGCAGTTGTCGCGTTCGCAAGTCATTGTCAAAGCCTTGATCGTTGATCGTTGATCGTTTTTTAATCTAGCGCTCGAATCTTTAAGGCGCCAGATAAATATGTCCGGCGTCAGTGCCGGGCGAATTGCCGTTGCAACGCCAGATCCCACGGCGGCACCGGGCTGAAGCGGGTTTTCAGGTATTCCAGCAACAACCGACTGCGCGAATGGACCTGCTGTTCCATGCGCAGCGCGTAAATACCGGTGGACTCCGGCGGCGGCAGGCCGTTTTCGCAGAACAGTGGCACCAGTTCGCCACGCAGCAAGTATTCGCTGGCCAGCCAGGTCGGCAGGTGTGCGACGCCCAGACCCGCCGCCGCGCCACACGCCAGGGCTTCGGCATTGTTGGCGCTCAGCCGCACGCGCGATGGCCGGTGCAGTTGCATTTGCCCGTCCACTTCGAATTTCCAGGCAAAGGGCGGCGCAAGGCCTTCCCAGTCGAGCCCGTCGTGTTCACTCAACTGCGCCGGATGCTCGGGCACGCCGCGCTGCTTGAGATAGTCAGGGCTGGCGCAGGCGACGCGGACCATGCTCGCCAATGGCGTGGCGACCAGGCGCGAGTCAGCCAATTGGCCGGTACGCAGCACCAGATCGACCTTGCCCAGGCTGCTGCCGGCCATGTCGCTGAAGCTGTCGATCAGGTGCATCTGCACATCCAGTCCCGGATACAGCAGGAGAAAATCGGCAATCACCGGCGCCAGATGCCGCCGCCCGAAGGCTGCTGGCGCATCGATGCGGATCAGGCCTTCCGGTGCGCTGCTCAATGACACCGCTTCGGCACGCGCCAGTTGCAACTCGGCGATGATCCGTCGCGCCCGCTCGGCAAAGGCCAGGCCGGCCGAAGTCGGCAGCACGGCATGGGTGCTACGCACGAACAGCTGACTGCCGACGGCACTTTCCAGGCTATCGATGCGCCGCGCCACGGCGGATGGTGTCAGCGGATGACGGCGCGAAGCGGCAGAAAAGCTGCCACTCTCCAGCACATCGAGAAACAGGCCGAGCTGATCGGTCAATTGGTTGGGATTCATGGAAACCACGGTTGTGCAAAATCGGCATAGCCATTGTGCGTTGCTATGCGTTTCCCCGCTAGGCGTGAGTGCGTAGCATTGGCCGCCTGTCGTTAGAGGATTACCGTTGTGATGGATTTTCTGTTGTACCTGCTGTTCGGCGCCGCCCTGGGCACATTGGGTGGGATCTTTGGCATTGGCGGTGGCTTGATTGCGATTCCGTTGCTTGGCGTGTGGTTTGGGCTTGATCAGCAGATCGCCCAGGGCACGGCGCTGGTGATGGTGGTACCGAACGTGATGCTGGCGCTGTGGCGTTATCACCAGCGCAATCGCATCGAATTGCGCCATGCGCTGCCGCTGGCAGTGATGGGTTTCTGCTTTGCCTGGCTTGGCTCGATCTGGGCGGTGGGCATCGATGCGCAGACCATGCGCATCGGCTTTGTCGCCTTTCTGGTGGCGCTGTCGGCTTACAACCTGTTGAAAATGTTCGGTCCGCGCCCAGCGCCGACTGCCGAGATGCGCCATTCCTGGCCGTGGTTGGGCGTGCTCGGCGCCGCCTCGGGGACCATGGGCGGTCTGTTCGGCGTCGGCGGCGCGGTGGTGGCGACGCCGGTGCTGACCAGCCTGTTCGGCACCAGCCAAGTGGTTGCTCAAGGATTGTCGCTGGCGCTGGCCCTGCCGAGTACCGGCGTGACGCTGGTGACTTATGCGGTACACCACGAAGTCGATTGGACGATCGGCTTGCCTCTGGCCGTCGGCGGTCTGCTCAGCATCAGTTGGGGCGTGAAGGTTGCCCACGCCATGCCGGAAAAACTCCTGCGTGGGCTGTTTTGCGGCTTCCTCGTGCTGTGTGCGGTGATGCTCGCGTTTAAAGTTTGAAGCCCTCGACAATGTGTTCGGCCAGGCACTCGGTGATCGGCGACGGGTTGTTCAGATTGCGGATCAGCATGATGCTCGCCTCGGGCAGCAGCGGCAGGTCTTCGGCGGCGCCAAGGATGCGCATGTCCGGGGTGATCAGACTCTCCAGTTGCGCGGTGATCGCCAGCCCCGCGCTGACTACCGCCATCAGCGCCGACAGGCTGCTGCTGTTGTAGGCGATGCGGTAATCGCGGCCCATCGCGTCCAGCGCATTGCACGCCCACAGGCGGCAGAAACAATCACTGTTGAACATCGCCAAGGGCAGCGGCGTCTGTTCGTGGGCGCTGAAGTTCTGCGCCTCGGCCCAGACAAAGCGCTCCTTGCGCAGCAACTGGCCGATCTCGTTGCCCGGCTCACGGGTGACGATCGACAAGTCCAGATCGGTGCGTTGCAGCAACTGTTTGCTTGACTCGCAATGCACCTCGATCTGGATCAGCGGATAGAACTGCGCGAACCGCGACAGAATCCCCGGCAGAAAACGCATCACGTAATCATCCGGCGTACCGATGCGCACGGTGCCGACCATGTGCGGCTCGCGCAGGGTGTTGAACACCTCACTGTGCAGTTTGAGGATGCGCCGCGCGTAACCGAGCAGCACCTGCCCTTCAGCCGTCAAGCGCACCTGACGGCCATCGCGCTCGAACAGCTGGCGCTGCAACACGTCTTCTTCCAGGCGTTTCATCTGCATGCTCACCGCCGACTGGGTGCGGTTGACCATCTCGCCGGCACGGGTGAAACCGCCCTGATCGGCAATCGCGACAAAGGTGCGCAGGACATCGGTATCGATACTGGGGTAGGCGGACAATTGATGAATCTCCGTGATGCATGCCATCAGAAACATTCGTTGGATTGATCTTAGCGCCGGCGCGAGACTTGAGCCATCCACAAAAGGAGGCAAGGCGATGAAAGGTCAAAGAGAGTATGCAAGCGAAGAACAGCTGTCCGGCCATGGCCATATCGTGTCCGATCTGCTGCACAAATTCAGCCGTTGGTATGAGCTGCATCGTGAACGGGAAATGCTCGCCGGTCTGAGCGATGAGGCGCTGAAGGACATCGGCATCAGCCGCGCCGATGTCGAACACGAAACCGTGCGGCCGTTCTGGGACGACCCGATGCATAAATGATGAGGCTATCGCTACACAAACCCCTTTCAGGTGAGGTAGGTTGCGAGCAGACATGGAGGAATAAATGCCCGCGACAGTGTCCTTTTCCCTCAAACAGGCGCGACGTCTGGCGCTGGCTGCCCAAGGGTTCAACGGGCGCCAGCCGCCGACCGTCAATGCCAGTCATCTCAACCGGCTGATCGTACGGCTGGGCCTGCTGCAAATCGATTCCGTCAATGCCGTGGTGCGCTCGCACTACCTGCCGCTGTTTTCCCGTCTCGGTTCCTATACATCTGACTTGCTCGACCAGGCTGCCTGGAGTTCG
Source organism: Pseudomonas triticicola (assembly GCF_019145375.1). NCBI lineage: Bacteria > Pseudomonadati > Pseudomonadota > Gammaproteobacteria > Pseudomonadales > Pseudomonadaceae > Pseudomonas > Pseudomonas triticicola. The sequence continues at coordinate 498,739 of NZ_JAHSTX010000001.1, forward strand.
GGGCGGCGGCGCACGCTGTTCGAATACTGGGGCCATGAAGCGTCGCTGTTGCCGCTGTCGATGTACCCGTTGCTGGGCTGGCGTATGCAACGCGCCAAGCGTGGCGAAGACATCTATCAGCAATTGGCGAGGTTTGGTCGCGAACAACAGGAAACCATTCGCCGCGTGCTGACTGCGGTTGAGGAGCGGGGCGCGCTGGGTGCCGGCAGTCTGTCGACCCGCGAAGACAAGGCCGGGCCATGGTGGGACTGGAGTGCCGAGAAACATGCGCTGGAATGGTTGTTCGCCGCCGGTGAGGTCACAGTGGCGGGGCGACGCGGTTTCGAGCGCTTGTACGATTTGCCCGAGCGGGTGATTTCTGCTGCGATCCTGCAACAGCCCACGCCGGATGAGGCCGAGGCGCAACGCGGTTTGCTGTTGCATGCGGCGCAAGCATTGGGCGTTGGTACGGAAAAAGACCTGCGTGATTACTTTCGCCTGAGCCCTGCGGATGCTCGGCCGCGTCTGGCTGAGTTGGTTGAAGCTGGTCAATTGCAGATGTGTGAAGTCGCCGACTGGCGGCAGATCGCCTATTGCCTGCCGGAGCCCAAAGTGCCGCGCAAGGTCATTGCCAGTGCGCTGCTGTCGCCGTTCGATTCGCTGATCTGGGAGCGCAGCCGCACCGAGCGTTTGTTCGATTTCCGCTATCGCCTGGAAATCTACACACCGCAGCCCAAGCGGGTTTACGGCTATTACGTGCTGCCGTTTTTGCACAACGAGCGGATCGCCGCGCGGGTTGATCTGCGCGCCGAACGGGCGGCAGGGCAGTTGGCGGTGCATGCGGTGCACGAGGAAGAACCGGGGCTTGACGAGGAGGGCATGCTGGCGCTGGCGCTGAATTTGCGGCGGATGGCGCAGTGGTTGGGGTTGGCGCGGGTGGAGTTGAATTGTCAGCGCGAGAGTGCGTGGCGGTTGAGGGTGGCATTGGCGCGGATTGAGGTTGCCTGAGCCGGCCCTTTCGCGAGCAGGCTCGCTCCCACAGGGAAACGCATTGCAAATGTGGGAGCGAGCCTGCTCGCGAAGGGAGGCGACACGGTCTAGCGCCGAACTTGCTTCAGGGTTTCGGCAATCAAAAACGCCAATTCCAGCGACTGGTCAGCATTCATCCGTGGATCGCAGTGGGTGTGATAACGGTCGGACAAGCCGTCCTCGGTAATCGGTCGGGCGCCGCCGATGCACTCGGTGACGTTCTGTCCGGTCATCTCGATATGAATGCCGCCGGCATAACTGCCTTCCGCTTCGTGCACCTGGAAGAACTGCTTCACCTCGCCAAGGATCTGCGCAAAATCGCGGGTCTTGTAGCCGCTGCTGGCCTTGATGGTGTTGCCGTGCATCGGATCGGAGCTCCACAGCACCTGCTTGCCTTCGCGCTGGACCGCGCGGATCAGTGCCGGCAGATGATCGCCGACCTTGTTCGCACCCATCCGCGCGATCAGGTTCAAGCGGCCCGGATCGTTGTCCGGGTTGAGCACGTCGATCAGGCGGATCAGGTCATCAGGATTCATGCTCGGTCCGACCTTGACGCCGATCGGGTTGTTCACCCCGCGCAGGAACTCGACGTGCGCGCCGTCGAGCTGGCGGGTGCGGTCGCCGATCCACAGCATGTGCGCCGAGCAATCGTAGTAATCGTTGGTCAGGCTGTCGCGGCGGACGAAGGCTTCTTCGTAATTCAGCAGCAACGCTTCGTGGGCTGTGAAGAAACTGGTTTCGCGCAGTTGCGGCGAGCTGTCCATGCCGCAGGCGCGCATGAACGCGAGGGTTTCATCGATGCGGTCGGCGAGGTGGCTGTACTTCTCGGCCAGCGCCGAGTTGGCGATGAAATCCAGGTTCCACTTGTGCACTTGGTGCAGGTCGGCAAAACCGCCCTGGGCGAAAGCGCGCAACAGGTTCAAGGTTGCTGTGGACTGATGATAGGACTGCAGCAAACGCTCCGGATCGGGCACGCGGCTCTTTTCGTCGAAGCCGATGCCGTTGACGATGTCGCCACGGTAGGCCGGCAGGGTTACGCCGCCGATGGTTTCGTCGTTGGCCGAACGCGGTTTGGCGAACTGGCCGGCCATGCGCCCGACCTTGACCACCGGGCAGCCAGCGGCGAAGGTCATGACGATTGCCATTTGCAGCAACACTTTGAAGGTGTCGCGGATCTTCGCGGCGGAGAATTCGGCGAAGCTTTCCGCGCAATCGCCGCCCTGCAACAGAAACGCGCGGCCCTGAGTGACTTCGGCAAACTGCCGGCGCAGCTCGCGCGCTTCGCCGGCGAACACCAGCGGCGGATAGCTGGCCAGGGTTTGCTCGACCTGGCGCAGATGCGCGGCGTCGGGGTATTGCGGTTGTTGCTGGATCGGCAGGGCGCGCCAGCTGTCAGGGCTCCACGGTTGGCTCATCACGGTCTCGAAGTTCGTACGCAGGGAAGCGCCATGTTAGCAGCAATTAGTGCGTGACCTGTTCCCGCCCCATCGCCGACAATCGCCGCTTTGCCACGGCCCCACAGCGGTGCCATCGCGTCACCGCGCCCGGTGACCATCAGGAGACGAAATGACTGAGGAGCGCGTCGAGCATCTGCTCGCCGAAGTACAGGATGAGTTCGGCGTGATTCGCGTGCTGGAAGTGGCCGATTACCGCTTTCTCGAGTTCGGCGATGCGATCGAGCAGAGCTGCGTGTTCACCGCCGACCCGAGCTGGCTGGAGTACGACTACACCCGCGCGATGCTGATCGGCGCGCTGTGCCACGAGCAGCCGGAGAGCGCGCTGTTTCTCGGTTTGGGCGCGGGCACGCTGACCCAGGCATGCCTGAAGTTTCTGCCGCTGGAAGACGTCGAAGCCATCGAACTGCGCCCGGACGTGCCGCGCCTGGCCATTGAATACCTCGGCCTGGATGACGATCCGCGTTTGTACATCCGCGTCGGCGATGCGCTGGAATTGCTGCCGACTGCCGAGCCGGCGGATCTGATTTTCGTCGACCTCTATACCGATGTCGGTCCCGGTGTCGGGCATCTGGCCTGGAGTTTTCTCGGCGATTGTCAGAAGCGCCTGAATCCGGGCGGCTGGCTGGTGATCAACCAGTGGGCCACCGACGATGGCAAACCGCTGGGCGCGGCGTTGTTGCGCGGGCTCTATCACCGGCATTACTGGGAATTGCCGGTGAAGGAGGGCAACGTGATTCTGATTGTCCCGGCGGATCTCGATCAGGCGCTGGACATGCAGGCGCTGAACCAACGGGCCGAAGCGCTGGCGCCGCAGCTGGGTTATTCGTTGCAGTCGTTGATCAACGCGATTCGCCCGGCGACCTGAGCCGGCAGTACCGCCCCCTTCGCGAGCAGGCTCGCTCCCACATTTGAAATGCGTTCGACCTGTGGGAGCGAGCCTGCTCGCGAAGAGGCCCTGACAGGCAGCAGATTCTTCACACCCCTTTGAAGATCCCGGGCCGCCGCTCCACCAACGATCGCACTCCCTCCCGGGCATCTTCAGTGGCGAGCAACTTCTTCACCAGCGCCGGTAATGCCTGCGCCGCCGCTGTCTCCCCCTCATAACGCGCCTGTCTCGCTGACATCAAGGTCGCCTGCACGCCCAGCGGTGCCTGCCGGGCAATCCGTTCGGCTAGCTCAATCGCCCTTGGCAGCAAATCCTCACTGGCCATCACTTCCTGCACCAAGCCCAGATGCAAGGCATCGTGGGCATCAAATTCATCGCCGGTGAGCAACCAGCGCATCGCGTTGCCCCAGCCGGCGATCTGCTGGAAACGCAAAGTCGCGCCGCCAAACGGAAAGATCCCACGCTGTACTTCCATCTGCGCGAAGCGAGTGTTGCTCGCGCACAGGTTGATGTCCGCCGCCAGCATCAGCTCGATGCCGATGGTCAGGCAGTAACCCTGCGCGGCGACGATGACCGGTTTGCTCACCCGTGGGCCGACGAAAACGCCCCAGGGATCGCAGCCGCCGCTCGGAACCTGCCAACCTTCGGCCAGCGCCGCGCTGGCATTGACCAGATCGAGCCCGGCGGTGAAGTGTTCGCCATGGCCGAACACCACGGCGACCCGCGCTTCGCGGTCGGCTTCGAATTCGCCGTAGGCCAGGCTCAGATCGTTGAGCAGGTCGATATCGAAAGCGTTGCGCTTGGCCGCCCGATCGAGGCCGATCAAGTGCACATGACCACGACGTTCTCGGCTGACGCGGCCTGCGCAGGGCTGATTCATGGCTAAATCCTCAAGCGGGAAGGGCGGGTGCGCGGCGCTTTGCCGCAGGTCGGTGAACCGTTTAAGCGTCATCGCCCGCAGGGCCGGGCCTTTGCAAAATAGACCGTTGCGCGATTATCCGCAAAACCCCGTTACACGGCGGTGACACACGGATAAGGGCGACAAAAAAAGCTCCCTTTTCAGGCGAAATCCGGTATAGTGCGCGCCGGCCTTTAACCGGGCCGCGTTTAGGTAGCGCATTTCCCGAAGTCAGCTTCGGCTGCACGTCCGCATTGCGGGCTCTTCCTTGACGATTCATCTTCATTCATTCGTTTTCGCAAATCCCCGCCGACAAAGCTGCCAGGGCGACTCTTGAGTCTCAACACGGCATGCGCAGCTTTGGAGCATGGGTCTTTGCGGATGCACTTAGAGGCAGACCCATGACCCAGGAAACCGGCGGATTCGCCGCTTTTAATCTCAACCCGAATATTCTTGCAGCCGTCGCAGCGACTGGCTACGAAGAGCCTTCGGCGATTCAGCAGCAATCGATCCCGATCATCATGGCCGGCCAGGACATGATTGGCCAGGCGCAAACCGGTACCGGTAAAACCGCCGCGTTCGCACTGCCTATTCTGCACCGCATCGATCCTGCCAAGCGCGAACCGCAAGCCCTGATCCTGGCGCCAACCCGAGAGTTGGCGCTGCAAGTAGCAACCGCTTTTGAAACCTACGCCAAGCAAATGCCAGGCGTCACCGTCGTGGCTGTCTACGGCGGCGCGCCGATGGGCCCGCAACTCAAGGCAATCCGTAATGGCGCACAGATTGTTGTCGCTACTCCGGGGCGTCTGTGCGACCACCTGCGTCGCGACGAGAAAGTCCTGTCGACCGTGAACCATCTGGTTCTCGACGAAGCTGACGAAATGTTGAAGCTGGGCTTCATGGATGACCTGGAAGTCATCTTCAAGGCTCTGCCATCGACCCGCCAGACCGTGCTGTTCTCGGCGACCCTGCCGCAGTCGATCCGCGCCATTGCCGAACGCCACCTGCGCGATCCGCAACACGTCAAGATCCAGACCAAGACCCAGACCGTTACCGCGATCGAACAGGCTCACCTGTTGGTTCACGCTGACCAGAAAACCTCGGCCGTACTCAGCCTGCTGGAAGTCGAAGACTTCGACGCCCTGATCATGTTCGTGCGCACCAAGCAAGCGACCCTGGACCTGGCCAGCGCCCTCGACGCCAAAGGCTACAAAGCCGCCGCGTTGAACGGTGATATCGCCCAGAACCAGCGTGAGCGCGTGATCGACTCGCTCAAGGATGGCCGTCTGGACATCGTTGTTGCTACCGACGTTGCTGCTCGTGGTCTCGACGTTCCGCGCATCACTCACGTGTTCAACGTTGACATGCCGTACGACCCGGAATCCTACGTGCACCGTATCGGCCGTACCGGCCGTGCCGGTCGCGAGGGTCGTGCACTGCTGCTGGTGACTCCACGTGAGCGCCGCATGCTGCAAGTGATCGAGCGCGTAACCGGGCAGAAAGTTGCCGAAGTACGCCTGCCAGACGCTCAGGCCGTTCTCGATGCTCGCATCAAGAAACTGACCAACAGCCTGTCGCCGCTGGTTGCTGATGCCGAATCGACTCACGGTGAGCTGCTCGACCGCCTGACTGCCGACATCGGTTGCACCCCGCGTGCTCTGGCTGCTGCGCTGCTGCGCAAGGCCACCAATGGTCAAGCGCTGAACCTGGCCGCGATCGAGAAGGAACGTCCACTGGTGCCGAACAACGCACCGCGTGGCGACCGTCCTGAGCGTTCCGGTGATCGTCCTGATCGTGGTGACCGCGAGCGTCGCGCGCCAATGCCGCTGGGCGAAGGCCGCGCTCGTTGCCGTACCGCGCTGGGTGCGCGTGACGGTATCGCTGCGAAAAACCTGCTGGGCGCCATCCTCAACGAAGGCGGTCTGGCCCGTGAAGCGATCGGTCGCATCCAGGTGCGTGACAGCTTCAGCCTCGTCGAGCTGCCGGAAGAAGGTCTGGAAAAACTCCTGACCAAACTGAAGGACACTCGCGTGGCCGGTAAGCAGCTCAAGCTGCGTCGCTACCGCGAAGATTGATCCGCCCTTGGGCTGATTGATCGAACATAAAAAATCCCCGACTGGTTCGGGGATTTTTTTTGCCTGTTCATTGGCTGCTGTGGGAGCGAGCCTGCTCGCGAAGGCCTCAACCGAAGCGATAGATATCCATGCCCAGCGCGCCCATCGTGAAACCCTGATGCGCCACGCTGAAAACCCCGCCAGCACCGCGCGCAAAATACAACGGCAACAAATGCTCATCACTGGGGTGACTGCGCACCGCATTTGGCGCCTGCTGGCGATAATCATGCAGCGCCGTTTCATCGTTGGCGGCCAGCTTGTCGATCATCCAGTCACGGAAATCCCGCGCCCACGGTTCAATGCTTTCCGGGCCGGCATGCCAGTCCAGCTCGCGGAGATTGTGGGTGATGCTACCGGAGCCGATCAACAGAATGCCGTGTTCGCGCAGGCTCGCCAGCGCACGGCCAACTCGCGTCTGCAACGCCGGCCCGCCACGACTCGGCAGCGAGACTTGCACCACCGGAATGTCGGCCTGCGGATACATCAACGACAGCGGCACCCAGACACCATGATCAAACGGTCGTTGCGGATCGAGCCGCGCCGGCAGGTCATTGGCGTTCAGCAATTCAGCCACTTCGGCGGCCAGTTGCTGATTGCCCGGTGCCGGGTACTGCACTTCAAACAGCGCACGGGGGAAACCGCCGAAGTCGTGCCAGGTTTCCGGATGCGGGTGGCTGCTGACCAGCAGTTCCTGGCTTTCCCAGTGCGCCGAGACGATGACGATGGCTTTGGGGCGCGGCAGTTCGGCGCCCATTCGCGCCAGTGCCGGGCCGCTGGCACCGGGCTCCAGCGCGAGCATCGGTGAACCGTGGGAGATAAACAGGCTGGGCAACATGGACGGGCTCCTGAGCGCTAAGATGAGCCATCTTCAGTCAGATCATCGATCTGAATCCAATATAAGTTTCTGCGGTTTTTCATCGGTTTTTCGGGAGTGATCCATGCAGCCTGAGTTTTGGTACAAGAAATGGGATTCGAACCAGATCGGCTTTCATCAGTCCGAGGCCAACCCGTATATGCAGCGCTATTGGCCGGAGCTGGCGATTGCACCGTCAGCACGCGTGCTGGTGCCGCTGTGCGGCAAGAGTCTGGATCTGCTCTGGCTTGCCGGGCAGGGACATCAGGTGATTGGGGTTGAGCTAGCGGAAAAGGCTGTCGAGGAGTTTTTCAGCGATCATCAATTGCAGCCGCAGATCAGCGAGAAGGGCCCATTCAAGGTTTATCGCAGTGATGCCATCGAACTGTGGTGCGGGGATTTTTTCGCGCTGACGGCAGAGGATGTTGCCGGTTGCACCGCGCTGTATGACCGCGCCGCGCTGATTGCCTTGCCGGACGCGATGCGCCAGCGCTACGCGGCGCATCTGCAGCAGTTGCTGGCGCCAGAGATGAAGGGGCTGGTGATTACCCTGGATTACGATCAGACGCAGATTCCGGCGCCGCCGTTTGCGGTGAATGATGATGAGGTGCAGCGGTTGCTGGGCCAGGGTTGGCAACTGGAGAAACTGGAAGAGCGAGATATTCTGGCTGAGAGCCCCAAGTTTCTGCAGGGCGGGGTTGAGTGGTTGGTGGAGCGGGTTTATCGGGTTTCTTCCAGATAGTTTTCTGTTAGCAGCTCCGGCGTATTCGCGAGCAGGCTCGCTCCCACAAGGGAATGCATTTCAAAGGTGGGAGCGAGCCTGCTCGCGAAAGGGACTTTGCTGACAACCCATGACCTGAAGATACAAAAAAAGGCCCGCATCGCTGCGGGCCTTCTTTTTCACTTCGGTCAAATCAACCGCGACGACGCAATGCGTCAATACGCTCTTCCAGCGGTGGGTGGCTCATGAACATGCGGGCGAAGCCCTGTTTGATGCCACCGTTGATGCCGAAGGCGTTCAGGGTGTCGGGCATATGCACCGGCAGGCCCTGTTCGGCACGCAGACGTTGCAGAGCGCCAATCATCGCGCTGGTACCGGCCAGGCGGGCGCCGGCTTCGTCGGCACGGAATTCGCGCTTGCGCGAGAACCACATGACGATTGCGCTGGCGAGGATGCCCAGCACCAGTTCGGCGAAGATGGTCGCCACGTAGTAAGCGATGCCCTGGCCTTCTTCGTTCTTGAAGATGACCTTGTCGACGAAGTTGCCGATGATCCGCGCGAAGAACATCACAAAGGTGTTCACCACGCCCTGGATCAGCGCCAGCGTGACCATGTCGCCGTTGGCGACGTGACCGATTTCGTGGGCCAGTACGGCTTTCACTTCATCGGGCGAGAATCGCTCGAGCAGGCCCTGGCTGACCGCGACCAGCGCGTCGTTCTTGTTCCAGCCGGTAGCGAAAGCATTCGCTTCGTAGGCCGGGAAAATCCCGACTTCAGGCATCTTGATCCCGGCTTCGCGGGACAATTGCTCGACCGTTTGCAGCAGCCATTGCTCATGACGGGTGCGTGGCTGGCTGATGATTTGCGTGCCGGTGCTCATCTTCGCCATCCACTTGGAGATGAACAGCGAGAACAGCGAGCCGGCGAAACCAAAGACCGCACAGAAAACCAGCAGCTGACTGAGGTCGAGGTCGACCCCGTTGGCCGCCATGAACCCGTTGAAGCCGAACAGGCTCAGGGTGATGCTGGCTATCAGCACGACCGCCAGGTTAGTGGCCAAAAACAGCAGGATGCGCATCATGGTTGTAGAACTCTCCTCAAGCTAAAGATGTAGCGTACTGCGGGGTATATAAGGTGCGGCACCGGGCTATTCAACCGAGTGACTATTTCAAACTGTGTCCTACAGCGGTTTCCTGAGCAAAAAGAAAATTCCCACCCTCGATTCCGACACGGATGACACAGCCTTTCGCCCCGCCGCCATTAGGTCAGATACGTCTGTACGGCTCGCATCGCAAGTGTAGAAGGGCTGCAAAGGCGCGGAACAAAGATGTGTTGCTGAATCAGACAGTGCGCAACAGCCAATTCGTTGCGCACTGCTGGCCCATTACTGGCGGTAGGACTTGAGGAAGTTGCCGATGCGGCCGATGGCCATTTCCAGATCATCGACGCGGGGCAGGGTGACCACGCGGAAGTGGTCCGGCCACGGCCAGTTGAACGCTGTGCCCTGCACCACCAGCAGCTTCTCGGAAAGCAGCAGATCAAGCACGAATTTCTCGTCGTTATGGATCGGGCACACCTTCGGGTCAATTTTCGGGAACGCGTACAGCGCGCCCATCGGCTTCACGCAGCTGACGCCGGGAATATCGTTGAGCAACTCCCAGGTGCGATTGCGCTGCTCCAGCAGGCGACCCTGCGGCAGCACCAGATCGTTGATGCTCTGGTAGCCCCCCAGCGCGGTCTGGATCGCGTGCTGGCTCGGCACGTTGGCGCACAGGCGCATGTTGGCTAGCATGTCGATGCCTTCGATGTAACTCTGCGCGTTGTGTTTCGGCCCGGAAATGGCAATCCAGCCGGAGCGGAAACCGGCCACGCGGTAGGATTTCGACAGGCCGTTGAAGGTCAGGCAGAGCAGGTCCGGGGCCAGCGAAGCGGTGCAGATGTGCACGGCGTCGTCATAAAGAATCTTGTCGTAGATCTCGTCGGAGAACACCACCAGATTATGCGCCCGGGCGATTTCCAGCATGCCCAGCAACACTTCCTTCGAGTACACCGCACCGGTCGGGTTGTTCGGGTTGATGATCACCATGGCCTTGGTGTTCGGGGTGATCTTGGCCTTGATGTCGGCCAGATCCGGGAACCAGTCGGCGCCTTCGTCGCACAGATAATGCACAGCGTTACCGCCAGCGAGGCTGACGGCAGCGGTCCACAGCGGATAGTCCGGGGCTGGCACCAGCACTTCGTCGCCGTTGTTGAGCAGCGCCTGCAGCGACATCACGATAAGCTCGGACACACCGTTGCCCAGGTAGATGTCTTCGATGCCGACACCTTCAACCTGCTTCTGCTGGTAGTACTGCATCACCGCCTTGCGCGCGCTGAACAGGCCTTTGGAATCGCTGTAGCCCTGCGCGGTCGGCAGGTTGCGGATCACGTCCTGGAGGATTTCGTCCGGCGCTTCGAAACCAAACGGCGCCGGGTTGCCGATGTTCAGCTTGAGGATGCGCTGGCCTTCCTCTTCCAGTCGTTTGGCGTGCTTGAGCACCGGGCCGCGAATGTCGTAGCAGACGTTGGCGAGCTTGTTCGATTTGCTGAACTGCATGGCGATGTGATCCCGAAAATGAACGATCCAGGCGGCAAATGGACAACCGTACTGGGATTGCTGCGTCTTCGCACAGGCGGAGGTCTGGCGCTTTAGCGCTCAGAATCCGTTTGAATGCGCCCGGTCTGGCTGCCAGACTGGCGCGTGACGAGGCGCAATCATACGTGCCGCCCGATCCGTGGAAAAGGTACAGATCGGGCTTTTTCAGCCGCTGAGGTGTGATGATGGAAAAGTTGCAGAAAACCCTGGAAGAGTGGAAGGCCATGCTCGACCCCGAGCAATACAACGTCTGCCGTCTGAGTGCTACCGAGCGTCCGTTCTCGGGCAAATACAACGACACCAAAACCGACGGTGTCTACCACTGTGTCTGCTGCAACGAGCCTTTGTTCGATTCCAAGACCAAATTCGACTCCGGCTGCGGCTGGCCGAGCTTTTACGCGCCGATCGGCGAAAGCGCGATGACAGAAATCCGCGACACTAGCCACGGCATGATTCGCACTGAAGTGAAATGCGCGCGCTGCGATGCGCATCTGGGGCACGTATTCCCGGATGGCCCGCCACCGACCGGCCTGCGTTATTGCATCAACTCGGTGTGCCTGAATCTCGAGCCGCGCGAATAACCGAAACAGGCGACATTGCGTCGCCTTTTTATCGAGTAATTAGATTGCACACAATTCAATTGCTCGTTATGTTTGCGCCTTCCTCACCATTGCGGAGCCGACCCATGAGCGACAACCTGCTGAATATCCCGTGCACCACCATCAAGGGTGAGCATAAGACCTTGGCCGATTTCGCCGGCAAAGCGGTGCTGGTGGTCAATACCGCGAGCAAGTGTGGCTTCACTCCGCAATACAAGGGCCTCGAAGAACTCTGGCAGACCTACAAGGACCAGGGGCTGGTGGTGTTGGGTTTCCCGTGCAACCAGTTCGGCAAACAGGAGCCGGGCAATGAGGGCGCCATCAGCGAGTTCTGCGAACTGAATTTCGGCGTCAGCTTTCCGCTGTTCAAGAAGATCGACGTCAACGGCGCCGATGCTCACCCGCTGTTCGTGCAGTTGAAGAAGCGCGCCCCGGGCCTGCTCGGCTCGCAGGGCATCAAGTGGAATTTCACCAAGTTCCTGATCGGCAAGGATGGCCAGTTGGTCAAGCGTTTCGCCCCGACGACCAAGCCGCAGGACCTGAGCGGCGAGATCGAAGCTTTGTTGAAATGAGTCAGCCGGGTGATTCGCTGAAGCTCGACAGCCAGTTGTGCTTCAAGCTGTACGCGGCCTCGCGGGCGGTGATTCGCGCCTACAAGCCGATGCTCGATCAGTTGGGCCTGACCTACCCGCAGTACCTGGCGATGCTGGTGCTGTGGGAATGGCAGGACGCTGCGCCGGAGCAACCGACGGTCAAGGCCTTGGGCGAACGCTTGGCCCTGGATTCGGGGACGTTGACGCCTTTGCTCAAGCGTCTGGAGCAGATCGATCTGGTCCAGCGTCGGCGCTCGGCGCGGGATGAACGCGAAGTTCATTTGAGCCTGACGCCTGCAGGGCAAGCATTGCGCGAGCAGGTCGGGCCGCTGAAAGCGCGCCTGCTCTGCGACAGTGGCGTTGATCTGGACCGGCTCAATGGTTTGCGCGCCGGCCTCGATCACTTGCTCGGGCAGATCAAAGGGCTTTCGTAGTCGGCATCCACTGATCGAGCAACGCGGCGAGTTCTTCGCGGCGAAACGGTTTGGCCAGATAGTCGCTCATGCCCGCCGCGCGGCAGCGTTCGCGTTCCTCGGACATGGCATTGGCGGTCAGCGCGACAATCGGCAGATTCGGCCAGCGCCCGCTCTGGCGAATCTGCCGACTGGCTTCATAGCCATCCATCACCGGCATGTTGCAGTCCATCAGCACCAGATCGAAATCGGCAAACTCCAGCTGATCCAGCGCCTCGGCGCCATGCCCCGCCACCACCACATCGCAGCCAAGCTTGCCAAGCATGCCTTTTGCCACCAGTTGATTGACCGGGTTGTCCTCGACCAGCAGCACCTTGCCCCGACGCGCGGACGGCGAGGCGTCCGCTTGCGCTTCGGTGAGGGCGGCGACCTCCGGTTGCAGAATCCGTCGCAGATGCTGGTACAGCGCGTTGCGCGCCAGCGGCCGGGCCTGCTGCTGCAAGGGGGCGAGGGCGGCGGCTTCTTCGCTGGGCAGAAAACTGCCGTAAGCAGTCACCAGCAGAATCGGCGCGGTGATGCTCGGGCGCAGACCGAACAGGCATTCCGGACAATCGGTGATCAGCACATCCGGATTCAGGCCCAGCAGCGAATCATCAATGGTGCGCTGCGTGTATTCCAGGCCCCACACCGGCAACAGGCTTTTCAGCAATTCCGCCAGGCCACTGCTGGCTGCAGTAATGGCGAGGACCTTGCCACGTAACGGCTGCGGAGGGAGGGCGCGAGTGTGGCAGGGCAGTGGCAGTTCGGCGCAGAACTGGCTGCCGAAGCCGCTTTCGGAACTGATGGTCAGCCGACCCTGCATCGCTTCGCACAGGTTGTACGTTAGCGCGAGCCCCAGCCCGGTGCCGCCGTACTGACGGGTGATACCAGCGCCGGCCTGGGTGAACGGCTGGAAGATTTTCACCTGCGCTTCCTGGGCGATGCCGATGCCGGTGTCGCAGACTTCGATGCGCACGCCATTCCTGTGCGCCGACAGACGCACATCGACGCGACCGAAGCGGGTGAATTTCAGCGCGTTGGACAGCAGGTTGCTGACGATCTGCCGCACCCGGGTCGGGTCGCCCAGCACCAGCGCCGGGAAGTGCGGCTCGATCAGGCAGGTCAGCTCTACGCTCGGCGCGGCGTTCTGCGAGAGCAGGTTGGCAGTGTCTTCGATCAGCGAGCCGAGGTCGAACGGGATGTTTTCCAGCTCCAGTTGCCCGGCGTCGAATTTCGACAGGTCGAGAATATCGTTGAGCAGTTCCACCAGCACCTTGCCCGAGTCGTGGGCGATCGACAGTTGTTGCTGCTGCTCGGCGTTGAGCGGGCCGTCCAGCGACAGCGCGATCATCCCTAGCAGGCCGTTGAGTGGTGTACGGATTTCATGGCTCATGTTGGCCAGAAACGCCGAACGCGCTTCGGCCATGTCCAGCGCAGTGCGGCGGGCCACTTCGAGCTCTTCGTTGGATTGACTGAGGCGGGCGTTGATTGCCTTGAGTTCGGCGGTGCGCGCCGAGACGATGTCTTCCAGTTGCGCGAGGTATTCGGTGAGGCGGTTTTCCGCGGTGCGCCTTTGCTGGATTTCGGTGGCGATGTTTTCGAACTGCTGATTGGCGACTTTGACCAGCACGCCGATTTCATCGTTGCCGTGGCCGGCGGGGCACTCAAGCGTGGTCGGCTCGGCGCTGCGCGGGTCGCGGCCGCTGAGTTCACGGATGACCCGCACCAGTGGTTTGGTCAGCATCACGTAGAACAGCGCCAGGAGAATCCCGGTCAGCAGCAGACTGCGGGCGAAACCGTTGAGCAGGGTGACTTCCGCGCGGCGCAAGAAGCGGCTGCCAAAGGCGTAAGTGTCGACTTCCAGTTTGAGGACGCCGAGGGATTCGTTGGGCAAATGGTCGAGGTACAGGCGATCTTCGAAATGACGCTTGGCGCCGAACAGGAAGTCGCTGATCAGCCGATAGCTGCTCTGCAGTTCCGGGCGTTTGACGTTGGCCAGCACGGTGTCGTTGTTGTCGATCAGTTGCGCGGCGATGATCGCCGGCGAGCGCAGCAGGCCGAGGGTGAGCTCCTGCGCCAGTTCGGCATCGATGTTGTAGGCGATGCGCGAGGCCGGATTGTGGCTGATTTCCAGCAGTGCGAGGATTTCCCGGTTGATGGAAGCGTCTTCGCTGGCATAATCGATGCCGATCTGCAGCAGACTGAGCAGGGTGCCCAGAATGAACCCGACCAGCACGGTAAGCCTGGCTTGCTTGTAAGACAGCCGGTGGGTGAATTTGATATCCATGGGTTGTTGAACCACTTCCGTTTCCCTTCGCTGCTCAAGCATAGTCGATCATGCAGGGATACCGAGGTTCCCGAATCGCCTTGTAACAAGGCTTGCTGAGGCGATTTTATCTGTGTGTCGTCGCTGGATCGTCATCATCACTGTGAAAGTGCCCGAGGAGAAGACGTGGATTCCCGATTGAATGCTTTTCTTGAACGCGCCGAGTCGGTTCTGGCGCGAATCGAACCACTGTTGCCGGCACCGCGCCCCGTCATTGACTGGAACACATGCCTGGCAGCGCGCTGGCAGCGTGACGGTCGCAGCGGCTACCTGTTGCCGCTGGAAGTCAGCCTCGACATGCGTCTGTCCGACCTGATCGGCGTCGACCGTCAGCTGGAGCAGTTGGGGCGCAACACCCAACAATTTCTTGATGGCATGCCGGCCAACCACGCCTTGCTCTGGGGCTCGCGCGGTACCGGCAAGTCTTCGCTGGTGCGTGCGTTGCTGGCCGAGCATGCCGCTGCCGGCCTGCGACTGATCGAGATCGAACGCGATCACCTGGCTGACCTGCCACGGGTGGTCGAGCAAGTCGCCAAATTGCCGCAACGTTTCGTGCTGTTCTGCGATGACCTGTCGTTCGAATCCGGCGAAGGCGACTATCGCGTGCTGAAGAGCGTGCTCGACGGTTCGCTTGAGCAGGCCCCCGACAACGTCTTGCTGTACGCCACTTCCAACCGCCGCCACCTGGTGCCGGAAAAGGAAAGCGACAACGAAAACTGGAAGCGCGTCGACGGCGAACTGCACCCGAGCGAAGCGGTGGAAGACAAGATCGCCCTGTCTGACCGTTTCGGTCTGTGGCTGTCGTTCTACCCGTTTACCCAGGAACATTTTCTCAACGTCGTCGAGCACTGGATCGGCCAGTTGGCCGCCAAGGCCGGCCTGAGCTGGCAGCGCGACGAAGCACTGGACATCCTCGCCGTGCGCTGGGCCACCGGCCGCGGTAATCGCAACGGACGTTGCGCGTATCAATTCGCCCGCTACTGGGTGGGACTGAAATTGCTGGAGCACAAGGCATGATTGATTTGCAACAAAGCGGCCAGGGCCTCGAAGGCTACGGTATGTTGGCCGCGCAACTGGAATCGCTACTGGCGGACGAACGCGACTTCATCGCCAATGCCGCGCAGTTCTCGGCGTTCCTGTTCAACCAGCTCGATGATCTGAACTGGGCCGGTTTCTACCTCAATCGCAACGAAGAGCTGGTGCTCGGCCCGTTTCAGGGCCAGATCGCTTGCGTGCGCATCCCGTTCGGGCGCGGTGTGTGCGGCGCTGCTGCTGCCAGCCTGCAAACCCAGCGCGTCGAGGATGTGCATGCTTTCCCCGGTCACATCGCCTGCGACAGCGCGTCCAACAGCGAACTGGTTGTGCCGTTGGTCAAGGACGGACGCCTGATCGGTGTGCTCGACCTCGACAGCCCGAAGCTGGCGCGTTTCGGCGCCGAAGATCAGACCGGCATCGAGCAACTGGCGGCGATTTTCCTGCGCCTGACCGACTGCTGATCAACCGCTGAGGCCAGCCTTGTGCAACAGGCTGGCCGTATCCACGCTGTCGATTTGCGCGGGATCAAGAAACCGCGTCGCGTACTGCATGTACACACCCTCATTGATGAACAGGCCGAACAGCGGCGCATCGATGTGCGCTTCACGGCACATGGTCGCCATGATCCCCAGCGCCTCGCTCAACGACTTGGCTTTCTTGTAAGGGCGATCGGCGGCAGTCAGCGCTTCGAAAATATCGGCAATCGCCATCATCCTCGCCGGCAGGCTCATTTCCTCGCGCTTCAGCCGTTTCGGATACCCGGTGCCGTCCATTTTTTCATGATGGCCGCCGGCGATCTCGGCAATGCTGTCCAAGTGACCGGGGAAGGGCAGGTGGCTGAGCATCATGATCGTCTGCACCATGTGATGGTTGATGATGTAGCGCTCTTCGCGGGTCAGCGTGCCACGGGCGATCTTCAGGTTGTACAACTCGCCGCGGTTGTACTTGTACGCGGGTACATCGAGTTTGAAGCCCCAGGGGTTGTCCTCGGGGATCAGCTCGTTCTTGTCGCGTTCGATCAGATGCTCGGGTTTGTCGGCAAGCAGTCTTTCACTGACGGGCAGTGTCGGCGCCGATGTTTTTGCCTGGCGGCGGTTTTCTTCCCAGGACACACCGAGGCGATCATCAAGTGTGCGCAGCCATCTGCGTTGCGCGACTTGCTCGAGGCGCAGCAGATCGGCCTCGGCCATGGCCTCGCCACCGAGATTGCAGCGGGCGACAAAGGCAAAATCGTCATCGAGCATCAGCAACTCACTATCACGGGCGCGGGCCAGCGCCGCTTCATCTGCACCGTTCGCCAACGTCTGCCAGTAATTGATCCACACGTCACGCTTGAGCACCTCGAAGCGGGTGCGGATTTCGTGGATGCGATCGTTGATGGTCTCGAGCTTGGTGGCTTTGTCGACCACGTATTCCGGCGTTGTGACCTTGCCGCAATCGTGCAGCCACGCTGCGATGTGCAACGCCTCCCATTCATCCTCGCTCGGTTGGTAAGCGCTGAACGCCGGGTCCTGGCTTGCCGCAGCAGCCTGGGCGAGCATCAACGTCAGTTCCGGCACCCGCTGGCAATGGCCGCCGGTGTAGGGGCTCTTGGCGTCGATCGCGCTGGCGAGCAGTTGGATGAAGGCATCAAGCAGTTGTTTCTGCCGCGCTTGCAGGCGCTGGCTTTCGATGCTCACCGCCGCCGCGCCGGACACCGCCTGCAAGAAGGCGATACGGTCGGGGCGCAGCTTTTCCAGATCGCCCGGCGCGCCGCTGTCATTGACCAGCAGAACCAGCAGGCCGATGGTTTCATTGTGCTGGTTGTGCAGGCGGATGCCGATCAGGTGAATGCGAGGTGATTCCATGGCCAAGAGGATTTTCTGCAAGTCGCCGGCCTGATCGAAGCCCAGATGGCTGACGGTATTGTTGGCGCTGGCCAATTGCTCGAACCACGCCGGGCCAGTGTTCTTATGCAGCTCGCGTCCCTCAATGTCGAACGCCTCCAGCTTCTGCGGCACGCCATCGATGACCAGTCCATAAGGCTCCATGCGCGCGCCGTCGGCTTCGCGCAGGTAGATCAGACCGGCCTGCGCCTGAGCGATCTGCACGGTTTCGAACAGCACACGTTCGAGCAGCGGGGCAAAACGGGTTTCGGCGCAAAGGCTGTCGGTGATGCGGAAGAAACTGCCCAGGGTTTCTTTCATCCGCGCCATCGACAGGCTCAACTGATCGACTTCCAGTACGGGCGAGCGGCGCGCCAGCGGAGAACTGAAGTCGAAGCTGCGGATGGCATCGGCTTCCTTGACCAGGGTATGCAGCGGTTTGACCAGAATCCGCGAAATCACCCAGCCCAATGGCAGGCACAGCAACAGGATGGCGAGGGTGATCAGCGCGCCTTGCCAGCGCATCCGGAACGCATCCACCAGCAATTCGTCTTCCGGCACCAGCAACGCCAGTTGCAAACCTTTCGGCCCGCCTTCCTCGATGCTGGTGCGCGCGAGGATCCATTGCCGGTCGTTTACTTGCAGACGCTTGCCGATAGTGTCGGAGCTGAGCAGCGCGTTCAGCTCAGGGCTGAGATCGGCCGCTCTGGCCAGTCGCGCGGTGCGGTTATCGACGATCAGGCGGTGGCTGTCGGGGTAGGCCACGGCGTTGCCGTCGGTGTCGTACAACGCGATTTCTGTCGAGGGCGTGACCCGGTGCTTGCCCAGGGCGGTCGACAGCGAAGCGAGGGTCAGATCGGCGCCGATCACGGCATTCTCGCCGCTGCGCCGGGCCAGCGTGGTGCCGACATTGTGGGTCGAGAAAAATACATAGGGCTCGGTGGTGATCTGCCCTGCCTGTTGCAGGGCGTCGCTGAACCAGGTCCGGCTGCGCGGATCGTACGGCTCTTGGGGATGCTCGCGGCGGTTGATCAGTGTCAGGGCCTGATCAAAGAACAGTGATTGCGAGCGTACAGTGCCTTGTGGCTCGTGCTCGATGCTCCAGACCTGATAGGCCGCCGCTTCAGGCGCCTGAAGCTGTGCCTTCAGAGCCGCAGTGCGCAGCGCGCGCACCATGAAGAAATCGCCATTGGCGTAACCCAGATACAGCGACGCCAGCGCCGGGTTGTCGGTCAGCGACTGGCTGAAGGGTCTGAGCAACGGCAGGCGTTGTTCCAGACTACTCGCCTGGGCCGCCGGGGTGTCCGCCAGCAGGCTCAGCAGGTTGCGGATCGGCTGATAGGTTGCCTGCAGATCGAGGCGTACATCCTGCTCGATGCGGTCAAACAGCTTTTCGCTGCTCGACAGGATGATCTGCGTGGTCTGGTGGTAATTGAACAGGCCCAGCACCACGCCCGTGAGCAATAAAAGAAAGGTGAACATGACGCTGATGTGCACGTGCAGCGGCAACCGGCGTTGCTCGGGGCGCAGTGGGCTGTGCATTGCTGGCTCTCCATGAATGTTTAACTCACTGCTCAGCGTCCAAGCATAGTTAAGACTCGCTGACTGTGCCTTGATCGGCCAGGGTCAATTGCTGCTGCAGGGCCTGCGCCAGTTCGAGCATCGCCTGGCTGGTTGCCGCCCAGCGACGCGCCATCTCCTGTGGCGCGAGCGCTTGCTCGCAAGCGGCCTCAAGCTCATCACAACATTCAATCAGCCGCGAGGCCTGCGCGATGCGTGCTGCGCCCTTGATCTTGTGCGCAACCACTGCCAGCGCTTCGCGATCATCCTCGGGCGACAGCCTGAGCAGTTCCTCGCGGTCGAGGCGGCTGCTCTTGAGCAGTTCCATCAGCATGCGTCGGGTCTGCGCCGGGTTGTTACCGGTCAGCAAGCTCAGACTTTGCAGGTCGAACACCGAGGCCGGTGATGCCGGCGTGATGCTGTCGATCCACTGTCCGAGCAGGGTCAGACTCAACGGTTTGAACAGGCAGTCGTTCATGCCGGCGAGCTTGCAGCGCTGGACTTCTTCCGGCTGGGCATTGGCGGTGAAACCCAGCACGGTGCACGGCTGGCGATGGTTTTGCAGTTCAAGCTGGCGAATCCCACGGGTCATGTCATAGTCGTTCATCAAGGGCATGTTGCAATCGACGATCACCAGATCGAAATGATCGGCCTTCCACCGTTCGAGGCCGCTGCAGCCATCTTCGGCAATGCTGAAGCGATGACCGAGAAACTCCAATTGCTGACACATGAGCAAACGGTTGGCCGGATGATCGTCGACAACCAGGACATGTAACGGCGTTGTCGCAGGCTTGATCAACGGTTCGCTTTTCGGCGGATTCGCCTTTGCCGGCAGGCTGTCCAGCGGCAGCGATATGCACACCTGAGTGCCGATGCCGGGCTGGCTGCTCAACTGCAGTTGTCCGCCCATCATTTCGCACAGGTTGCGACTGATCACCAGCCCGAGGCCGGCGCCGTTTTTTGCCTGCCTACTGCCGTTGTCCGCCTGCGAGAACGGCTCGAACAAGCGCTGTTGATCTTCGGCGCTGATGCCTGAGCCGCTGTCCTGCACGGTCAGTTGCATCAATGTTCGCCCAGCAGCATCTGCCGGGATCAGGTCGAGGGTGATCCGCACGTGGCCGCTTTCGGTGAACTTGATAGCGTTGCTGACCAGGTTGGACAGCACCTGCTTGAAGCGCAGCGGATCCAGATGCACATCCACAGCCGGGTGCGGCGGGTTGAAGACGACTTGCAAGGCAAGGTTTTTCTGCCGCGCGAGGCCGGCGAAGATACGCGCAACGGAGGTCACCGTGTCGACCAGATTGATCCATTCCGGCGAGAGGCTCAGACGTCCCGACTCAATGCGGGCAATGTCGAGGATATCGCCGATCAGCCCGAGCAGATCCTTGGCCGAATGGTAGGCCGTGTCGATCGATGCGCGATCGGGATGCTGCGGATCGATGCGTCGCAGGGTCAGTTCGAGCATGCCGATTACGGCGTTCATCGGTGTACGGATCTCATGGCTCATGGTTGCCAGGAAGGTACTTTTGGCCCGGTTCGCCTCGTCCGCCTGTTCTTTGGCTGCACGCAGTTTTTCAAACAATTGGCGGCGTTCACTGATGTCTATCCAGCCGCCGATAATCCCTTGAACGTCACCGCTGGAGTCGCGATAGGGAAGAATCCAGTGGTAAATCGTCAAACGGCGGTTGCCGATGTGCAGGGGCCGGTCGAGGATCAACGGAATGCCTTCGGCAATGACTCTCTGGTAATCGGCCTGGAATGCCTCGGCCTCGCAAGCGTTGCTCAGGGTGCCCTGCATCACGCCTTTGCCGATGATGTCCTCGCGTCTGGCGTTGAACGCTTCGAGATAACTGTCGTTGCAACTTTGCAGCAGACCCTGGCGATCTCGCACGTAGATCGGGTGCGGCGTGCCGTTGACCAGCGAGCGCATGAACTCCAGTTGATCGTTCAGCGCTCGTTCGGCAGCCTGGCGTTGCTTGATCTGGTGGCGCATGTAGGCGTTCCAGGTCAACAACAGCAGCAGAATCAGGCCGGCGGCCGCGACTACTTGATAGAACAGGCGCTGGTAGTTTTGCCAGATGTTCTGTGATGCCGTGGAGTAACCGCGCCAGCGGCCGTTGATCACCCCGAGCTCCTCGGGAGCGATGCTCAGCAGTGCCTTGTTGATGATCGAGGCCAGTTCGGTGTTGTCACGTGCGGTCGCCAGCGAGAAGGCTGCCTGACTGGTGCCGATCGTGGTGGTGATTTGCAGTGGCCGATCGAATATGCGCGATGAGATGAAATAGTTGGCGATCACCAGCGAGTTCACCGCACCGTCGACATGGTTGTCGGCGAGCATCGACACGGCGCTGAACGTGTCGGGGGTTTCGATCAGTTCGATGCCCGGAAAATTCTCATGCAAGTAGGCGACCAGCGGATTGCCTTGGGCGATCGCCAGACGCTTGCCTTTGAGTTGGCCCAGATTGGTCGGGCTGTCGGCGCTTTTGCGGGTCAGCAGCACGTAGGAATTTTCCAGATACGGGCGACTGAAACTCAGGTTTTTTTCACGTTCGGCGCTGGGCAGCAGGGCGGCAATCAGATCGGCCTTGTGGTTGTCGATCTGCCTGATCATTTCCGCATCGTTGCGGCTGCGCTGAATCTCGAAACGCAGGCCGGTACGCAAGCGGATCAGCTCGAGCAGGTCGGCACTGATGCCGCGGAAATTGCCGGCGCTGTCGAAGAAGGTCAACGGTGCGTAAGCTTCATTGACCACCACGCTGACGACGGGATGCTGCTTGAGCCAGTTTTCCTCACGATCTGTCAGCTGCAGTTTTCTGTCAGTGAGCAGCAGGTCGCTGCCGGCGCTCCAGCGCTTGGCGATGTCGTCGCGCTGACTGCTCGGGATCGCTGCGAGCACCGTGTCGATGATGCCCAGCAGCTGCGGATTGCTGCGCCGCACGGCGAAGCTGAAGCCATGGGCTTCCTGCTTGCCGAAGTTGGCCATACGGACGTTGTTGAGATAGCCCTTGTTGATCATGTAATGGGTGGAGAGGGTGTCGCCGAGAAACACATCGGCCTGGTCGAAGGCCACCGCGTTGATAGCGTTCTGATAGGACGGATAGCAGGTGATCAGCGCTTTGGGATACAGCGCCTTGATCTCCGGAAGCGGCAAATAGTGATACACCATGCTCAGGCGCAGGCCGGCGAGGCCTTCGGTCAGCGAGCGGGTTTCGTCCTCGCGGGTTACCAGTACCGGCTGATCGACCGCATAGGGTCTGGAAAGCGCGAGGTTGGCATTGCCTGCTTCGTAGCCATTGGCTGTGCCAAGCAGGTCGATCTGGCCATCGATCAAGGCGCGGATTGCAGCCTCGCGGGAGGGAAAGCGTTGCACGCGAATCGGCAAACCGGTGGCCTGACCGAGAATCCCTGCGTAATCGGCGGTCAGTCCCTCGTAGTCCTGGCCACTGACGGTCATGTCGAATGGCGGGTAATCAGGTGCGGAGGTACCCAGTTTCAGTTCGCTGCGAGTCTGCAGCCATTGCCGTTGTGACGGCTGCAGGACAGTCTGAACGGCCTCGGTGGCCGAGCGGCTGAGCAATGCATAGTCCGGTGAAGCGCTTGGCGCGGCGAGGGCATTGGCGCTCAGGTACAGAACAGCGCTCAAGGCAATCAGGTAGTCCTTTACACGGCTGGGCATGCGGAGTCTCACACGAGTGCGTTACGTTTGGCCATCTCGATAAGTTCTACAAGGGATCTGGCTTTGAGTTTTTGCATCAGACGCTTTTTATAAGTGCTGACGGTCTTGTTGCTCAGAAACATGCCCTTGGCTATTTCCTTGTTGGTACGTCCCTGAGCAAATAACTGCAATACCATCAGTTCGCGGTCATTGACGGATTTGAACAGTTCAAGTTCAGCGTATCGAGTGTCGTCGGCGCGCACCGGATTAAGCGCTTGACTGGGGAAATAGTTATAACCGGAAAGTACCGCTTTGATTGCACTGACCAATTCGCTCAAGTCTTCCTGCTTGCAGACATATCCCGATGCACCGGATTGCATGCAGCGGATACCGAACAGCGTAGGACACTGCGCCGTCAGAATCAGAATCTTGAAATTGGAACCCATGGTGTTGAAGCGGGCCAGTACTTCGAGGCCGTCCAGCTTGGGGATGCTGATATCGAGAATGACCAGGTCGGGCATGCATTCACGGACCATCTGCATGGCATCGACACCGTTATCGGTCTCACCGACGACCTTGTAGCCTTCATGTTCCAGGAGCATTCGCACGGCGAGGCGGATGACCGGATGATCGTCCACAATAAAAACGGAGTTCATAAATAGAGTCCCATGCAAGCATGAATAAAGCGCGCACCTTAGCTCAGATGCGTGAGCACTCGCATGGACTGGTAGTGTCGCGACTACGTTATCGGATTAATCCTACGCGTAATGAGGAAAGGGACTACGTTGAAATTAGGATTGCCGTAAGGAAGCACGGGCGTTCGATTCGCCGAAGATGGAAATTATCCAAGAGCCAATATTGATCTCCAATTATTTACTGGTGTTTAAAGTTGTGTTTAACAAGTGCAGTTTGTTTTGTTTGGATGCCTGAGTCAGCGCAATCTACCTGACCAGTTTGAAAAACGCATATATCGTTCGTGGCGAGGACACTTACCTGGCATTCAGCCGGCCAGACCAATGGCCGGCTGATGCAAGACGATCAATGACTTGAACGCCCGGTCATTTCCAGTGCCATGTCACTGGCGTAACTGTCGGTCATGCCGGCGATGAAGTCGATCATGCGCAGAAACGAACTGTGCAGCGAACCCTGCGGATCCGGCGCATTGTTGCCGAGCAGATCGAGAATCCGGCGGCTCTTGAACGACGGCGTGCGACCGTTGTGCTGCTCCAGCGCGGCGCCGCAGAACGAATTGAGCAGGATCTCCAGCGTCGTGTACGCGCCGATCTCATGCAGGGTCTTGCGCTTGTCCTGAAAGATTTTCTTGCGCGCGATGTCCTTGGCGTTCAACACGCAGCGCTTCGCCGGCCCGTGCATGTGCTCGACCAGATCGCCATGCAGCGTGCCGGCCAGCAGGGCGTCCTGCTGTTCGACAAACGCCCGCGCCGCCGCGTTGGTCAAATGCTCGATGGCCTTGCCGCGCAGGATCGCCAGTTTGCGCCGCCGGGAATCCTGCGGGCCGAGCTGGCGATAGGTTTCCGGCAAGTCGTCACCGACCAGGCCGAGCAGCAGCGACTCGACTTCGGCGTACTCCAGCAGCTCCATCTCCAGACCATCCTCAAGATCGATCAGCGCATAGCAGATGTCGTCGGCTGCCTCCATCAGATAAACCAGTGGATGGCGTGCCCAGCGCTGGTCTTCGATTTGCGGCAGACCGAGTTTGTGCGCGATTTGTTCGAGCAATGGCAGTTCGCTCTGATAGCAGCCGAACTTGTGTTTCTTGTAGCCGAGGGAGTCGGCGTGGCGCGCGGTCCACGGGTACTTCAGGTATGTCCCCAGCGTCGCGTAGGTCAGGCGTGTGCCGCCGTCGAACTGGTGATATTCCAGCTGCGTCAGCACGCGAAAGCCCTGGGCGTTGCCTTCGAAGTTGAGAAAGTCACCGCGCTCGGCCTCGCTCATGCCGTCCAGCCAGCCACGCCCGGCGGCTTGCTGGAACCAGTGGCGAATGGCGTCTTCGCCGGAATGGCCGAACGGCGGGTTGCCGATGTCATGCGCCAGGCAAGCCGATTGCACGACCATGCCGAGGTCGGCCGGGTCGCACCAGTCTGGCAGCGCGCTGCGCAAGGTTTCACCGACACGCATGCCCAGCGAACGGCCGACACAACTGACTTCCAGCGAATGGGTCAGGCGCGTGTGAATGTGATCGTTGCTGGTGACCGGATGCACTTGGGTCTTGCGCCCGAGGCGGCGGAAGGCCCCGGAGAAAATGATGCGGTCATGGTCTTTGTGAAAAGGGCTGCGGCCGAGTTCTTGCGGGCTGTGCAGCGGCTTGCCGAGGCGTTCGCGGTTGAGCAGGGTTGGCCAATCCAAGGCTGATTCTCTCCGTCTGGTGACTGATCGCCCTAGCTTCCCGGTTCGGCTGCGCGCCTGCAAGCGGAACTACAGACCCGCCGCATCGATATCGATCAGCAACAGCCGTTCGCCGTTATCGAAAAACTGCCCCGCAGTCAGGCAATACTGGTTGGTGGTGGCATCGCGATAGGTGTTGGACAAGGTCAGGCGGCGTTCTTCCCAGCCTTCGGCCAGCAGATGATAGAAGTACGGTCGCCACGACCAGTTGTGCCCCAGATAGCGGTCATCGGCAAACCAGCCGTCATGGCGCCATTCGAGGTTGGGCGTCAGTTGCGTGCCGTGGCGATCGCACTGATAAAAGCGCAGCAGCCAGGGAAACGCCTGCAATTGCGGCAATGCACTGAGCGGGGCGCGGGCCTGCGCCCATTGCTGCAGAATCGCCATCAGCTCGCTGAGCTGCTGACGCATTTGCATCAGCCGCCCGCGCTCGCTGAGTTTCTGCTTCACGTAGCGTTGCCGCAATTGCGCGAAATGCGCGACGAAGGCATCCGTAGCGAAGAACTCTTCCTGCGCCCGGGCGAAGAGAAAACCCTGCACGTAGCGCGAACCGCATTCCAAGGCGAAATTCAGCTGCGCTTCGGTTTCGACGCCTTCGGCGATGATCCAGCAGCCGGTTTTCTCGGCCATCTGCGCGAGCGCTTTGACCACATCGCTGCTCGGCCCGCCAAGGGCCGCTGCTTGGAACAGGCGCATATCGAGCTTGAGAATGTCCGGTTGCAGGGCCAACACCCGATCCAGCTGCGAATATCCAGCGCCGAAATCGTCGATGGCGATTCTTGCCCCTGCGTCACGGTAGCGCCCGACCACGTGGGCCAGGCGTTCGCTGTTACCGCCCAGTTCGGTGATTTCGAAAACGATGCGCTGCGGATCAACCTCGTGTCGTGCCAATTGCTTGAGGCTTGGCAGCGCTTGATCGGCCCGCAGGCGACTGATCCAGCGTGGCGACATGTTCAGGCTGAGAAACCACTCCGCCGGCGCTTCATGCAGGCGGCTGAGGGCGTGGTCACGGATCTGCCGATCGAGACGGCGCAAAGCGGTGGCCGGCGTGCGCGGATCGGCGAACAATGGCCCGACCGAGGTCAGTTGACCATCGCTCTGACGCAGGCGACCCAATGCCTCGACGCCTGCGATGCGGCCGGTGGCGGTATCGATGAAAGGCTGAAAACAGGCGAGCGGTTGCCCGTCGATCACGGCAAGTCCTTAATCTTGTTTTTGGTTTGGCCGCGCTTACCGGATAGGCACGCGGGATGGAATCTCCCGATAAGGAGATTCATCCCGGCGCTATTGCAAGAATGTAGCCAGATGGGCGCTTCAGCGTTTGCCCGAGCTGTGCATGACCAGTCTGATCAGCGGCCCAAGCGTCGTGCCCAGACGCAGCAGTCGCGTCAAACCGCCACCACTGCTGCGTTTCGAGCCTTTGCCGGTGAGGAAACCCAGCAGCGTCACCGCCGCCACGCCCCACAACGGCGCGTGCTTGATGCCGAAACCGTCCTGCACGTTCTGCTTCATGCCACGCATGCGCTGTAACGGTTGCAACACTTGCGCGGTCTCGTGGCGGATTTCCTGACGATGCATTTCCATGCGCAGGCGGATCAGTGCCTTGCGCATTTCCCGGCGCGAGCTGTTGTGCGGAAGTTCAGGCAGGCTCATGGCAGCAGGCGCTCCCGGTCGTTGGCCAGCTCTTCGAGCGTGCCGTGGAAAGGCGAGGACTCATCGAAAATCGCCGCTTTGAGGCGCAGGCCGCAGAAGATCGACGCCAGCGTGTAAAACACGCACAGGCCGATGATCGCTGCCAGGCGGTAGGTGTCCCAGAAGATGATCATCACCAGCGTCGACAGACCTACCAGCAACAACAGGGCAAACACCAGCGCCAGGCCGGCGAACAGCAGCAGGCTGACGGTGCGTGATTTCTGCTCCTGCAATTCGATGCCGAACAGCTCGACATGACTGTGCAGCAGGCCCAGAACGGCAGCGCCGAGGCGACGCGTGGAGGAGGCGGTGCCCGTAGTCGGGCCGGATTCACCGATCGACATGATCAGCGCCGAGTTGCCAGCAGGCCGATCAGAAAGCCGACGCCGGCAGCGATGCCCACCGACTGCCATGGGTTGGCCGATACATAGTCTTCAGTAGCGGTGACCGCCGCCTGACCGCGTTCGCGCAGGGTGTCTTCAGTCACTTTCAGGGTTTCCCGGGCACGCAGCAGGCTGTCGTGAATCTGGGCACGCAGCTCATCGGCCTGATCACCAGCGAGGGTCTTGGTGTGCTCGAGCAGGCGTTCGGTGTCGGCAACCAGAGTCTGGAAGTCGTTCATCAGGATTTCTTGAGCAGTCTTTGCCTTGATGCTGGCCATGGGTGGATCTCCGTAGGTGGCTTTGAAGCGTTCGAGTATGAGCCTTGCGCGAAGGTTCAGTGCAAATGCCTGGTACAACTTTTGCTGTGTCGTGGTGCGTCGCTCGGCGTATGTGCGCTGTTGCCGGGCGTCCTAGCAGAAAAACTCTAATTCATTTGCCGGCGGTTCGTGTTCGGACATCGATTCATGCGCCAAATCAGTTCATCGACCCTGCCGTTGAATGACTGGTGAGTCGTAATTTGGTGCATGAAATGCCCGCATGAACCGCTTTGGTGCCTTTTAGCCTTGGGTCTGCCTCCTCATGGAAAATCTGCAAAGCGCTGTGGACACGCTGGTTCACAGCTCCAACACGTTGTTCATTCTGATCGGTGCGGTGATGGTACTGGCGATGCACGCCGGTTTCGCCTTTCTGGAGGTCGGCACGGTCCGGCAGAAGAACCAGGTCAATGCACTGGCGAAAATCCTCAGCGACTTTGCCGTGTCGACCCTGGCCTATTTCTTTATAGGCTATTGGATCTCCTATGGCGTCACCTTCATGCAACCGGCAGCGGTGCTCACGGCTGACCATGGTTATGGCCTGGTGAAATTTTTCTTTCTGCTGACCTTCGCAGCCGCCATCCCGGCGATCATTTCCGGCGGCATTGCCGAACGTGCGCGTTTCGTCCCGCAGTTGTGCGCGACGGCGCTGATCGTTGCGTTTATCTATCCGTTTTTCGAGGGCCTGATCTGGAACGGCAACTTCGGCTTGCAAGGCTGGCTGGCGGCGCAGTTTGGCGCGGCATTCCATGATTTCGCCGGCTCGGTGGTGGTGCATGCCGTGGGCGGTTGGCTGGCGTTGGCCGCTGTTCTGCTGCTCGGCCCGCGCAATGGCCGCTATCGCGATGGACGCCTGGTCGCGTTCGCGCCGTCGAGCATTCCGTTTCTCGCACTGGGCTCGTGGATCCTGATTGTCGGCTGGTTCGGCTTCAACGTGATGAGCGCACAGACCCTGCAAGGCGTCAGTGGCCTGGTCGCGGTCAACTCGCTGATGGCCATGGTTGGCGGTACCGTCGCGGCGTTGATCGTCGGGCGCAATGACCCGGGCTTTCTGCACAACGGCCCGCTGGCCGGTCTGGTGGCGATTTGCGCCGGCTCCGATCTGATGCATCCGGTCGGTGCGCTGGTGACGGGCGCGATCGCCGGAGCCTTGTTTGTCTGGTGCTTTACCGCAGCGCAAGTCAAATGGCGCATCGACGATGTGCTGGGCGTATGGCCGCTGCATGGTTTGTGTGGCGTGTGGGGCGGGATTGCCTGCGGCATCTTCGGTCAGTCTGCGCTGGGTGGCCTGGGCGGCGTCAGCCTGATCAGCCAGTTGATCGGCACTGCGCTTGGCGTCGCGGTCGCGCTGGTCGGCGGCTTCGTTGTCTACGGCGCGATCAAGGCATTGCATGGGCTGCGCCTGAGTCAGGAACAAGAGTATTACGGCGCCGACCTGTCGCTGCACAAGATCGGCGCGGTGAGTCAGGATTAGATTTCCTCATCATTGGCTCCGGGGTAGAAGCCGTGCAGGAGGCGATAGCGATCGATGCGCACCTGATCGACCTTCTCCTGCACTTTGTGCGCGGGCAGGCCGAGCATGATCAGCGCATGTGAAGCGAGCATCAGGCTCGACTCCAAAAGCTCCGGCACCACCTCGGTGGCGCCGGCGGCTCTGAGTTCCGCCGATTGGCTGTCGTCACGGGTGCGTACCAGAATCGGCACCTGTCGGTTGAGTCGCCGGGCCTCGCGCAGAATGCGCAAGGCCACATCGCTTTGATCCACGGCAATCACCAATAGCCTGGCGCGCAACAGGCCTACCGCAACAAGCAGATCGCCACGCGCCGAGTCGCCGTAATGTACGTCGCTTTCCGCAGATGCGGCTTCCTGCACCCGCACCGGATCGTTGTCCAGCGCAACATAGGCTTGCCCGGCGTTGCCCATGAAGCGGCCGATGGACTGGCCGACGCGCCCGTAGCCGCAGATCACCACGTGCTGGTCGAGGTCGGCGTTGAGCGCGCTGATCTGTTCGATCTGCGCTTCCTGATTGGGCTTGCGGTGCAGCACGGCGGCGATGCGCGGCGCCGCACGCAACAGCAGTGGCGTGAGCAGCATCGAACAGAACGTTGCCGCGAGCAGCAGCGCACCCGGCTCGGCCGGCAACAGGCTGTTCTGCTGCATCTGCGCCATCAAGGCAAAACAGAATTCGCCACCCTGGGCCAAGGCGAGACCGCTGCGCCATGCGGTTTCGCTGTCACTGCCGCGCCACTTCACCAGCAGCGCGACCACGATGCCTTTGATCAGCATCAGGCCCAGCGTCAGACCGATGATCAACAGGCTGTGACTGACGAACAGTTGCAGGTCGATCAGCATGCCGATGCTGACGAAGAACACGCCGAGCAGAATGTCGCGAAAGGGCCGGATATCAGCTTCGATCTGGTGCCGGTAATGGCTTTCCCCGAGCAACATGCCGGCGAGGAAAGCGCCGAGTGCAGGCGACAGCCCCAACAAATGCGTGAGCCAGGCTGTCAGCAGCACGATCACCAGCGCCAGCAGGACGAACAGCTCCGCAGAGCGCGAAGCCGCCACCTCATGAAACAGCCGTGGCAATAACCAGCGACTGGCGAGCAGCAGGCCGAAGAACAGCACCACGGTTTTGCCCAGGGTCAACGGCAAGGCCCAGTACCAGGGCTGCTCGCTGTTCCCGGCGAACACTGGCACCAGTGTCAGCAGCAATACCGCGACAACGTCCTGAAACAGCAACACGCCGACCGCGTTCTGGCCGTGGCTGCTGAATACTTCACCAAGACTGCCCAGCTCCTTGGTCACGATCGCCGTGGATGACAGCGATAACCCTGCACCGAGCAACAGCGCCGGCATCAGCGGCATGCCCAGGCCCATCAACAGTGTGCCGAGCAAGGCTGTGCTGATGAGCACTTGCTGACTGCCGAGGCGAAACACCACCTGACGCAGCGCAATCATCTTCGACAGGGAGAACTCCAGGCCTAGCGAAAACAGCAGAAACACCACGCCCAGCTCGGCGACATCCGGCAGATGTTCGCTCTCGTTGACCCAGTCGAAAGCGTTCGGCCCGACCAGTAATCCCACGCACAGGTAACCCAGCACCGGCGGCAGTCGCAGGCGCCGGAACAGGGCAATCACCACCAGGGATGAGGCGAGGATGATCAACAGATTTGCAAACACGGGACACTCCGCTGTCAGGGCGTTGGCCTCTGAAGCGTAGAGGCAAAAAGTCCGCGAGGATGACGCATTTGCAATTTGCGCTGAATGATTTGCGTCAGGATTTTGCGCCGGCAGCGTTCGGGCCTTTGGGCGGCGCCGGGTCGACGAGGGTTCGGCGGCGTCCTAGAATGGGCTCACCTGTTTTCCGGTAACGCCGTCATGCCTCCAGAATGTCAGCTGTTCGGCACCCTCGGGTGTCATCTGTGTGAAGTCGCCGAAGCCGAGCTGATGCCCTTCGTCGAGCATGGTCTGCTGGTAGAACTGGTGGACATTGCCGACGACGAATCGTGGTTCGAAAAATACGGCTTGCGCATCCCGGTACTGCGGCGCGTTGACACTGGCGCGGAGCTGGATTGGCCCTTCAGCGCCGACCAGGTGGTGGCATTTTTAGGCTGTTGATTTTGCCTTGATCCTTCCGCTGGTCGCAGCAATACATCCTTGCGTTGGCGCTCGCTGACTTCTTCGGTTACTGTATGTCCATACAGCAATCGAGTCAGAGGGATGAACCGTGGTCAATGTCGAACAGTTGAAGAGCAGCGTTAACCGGATGTCGGTCGACGTGGTGCGCGAGGCCGTCCTCGAATTGCGCCTGGACGGGCTGGTCACGGAAGGCAAGACGCCGTTCAACAAGCTGCATTTCAACACCTGCTTTGCCGAGATCGAAGCCCTGTTTCAGCGCGCCGGTTATCACAAGCAGCTGGATGTGGTCGGTTATCAGGGCCTGCTGTATGCCTTGTACGATCCGGGTCGCTGGGAGGCGGTCGATGTCTTGCGCTGGCTGAAGGAGTTCACCGAAGCGGCCGCCCTCAAGTCGATTCCGGCCTGATCAAACTGCGCTAGGTGGCTTTGCCTCACTGTTGGATAATGCCGGCCTGCATTGAGGAATTCTGTTTCGTATGACCAGCCCCGTATTTTCCGCTGCGCACAATCAGGCCAGCACCTTGTATCTGCCGCCCGGTCCCTGGCTGACGGTACTCGATTGCCTGTGCGAGCACTTCAGTGCCATCGGCCGCGAACAGTGGCTCGACCGCATTGCTCGGGGTAGGGTGCTGGATGCTCAGGGCCAGCCGATTGCGCTGGACCTGCGGTACAAGGAAGGTTTGCGCATTCATTATTTTCGCGAAGTGCCGGACGAGAAACCGATCCCGGTGCTCGAGTCGATTCTCTACGCCGATGAACATCTGGTGGTGGCCGACAAACCTCACTTTCTGCCAGTCACCCCGGCCGGGGAGTATGTCGAACAAACCCTGCTGCGCCGGTTGATCCGTCGGCTGGACAATCCGCATCTGGTGCCGCTGCACCGCATTGACCGGCACACCGCAGGGCTGGTGATCTTCTCGGCCAATCCGCAGACCCGCTCGGCCTATCAGTCATTGTTTCCGACCCGGCAGATCGACAAGCGCTACGAAGCGATTGCCCCGGCGTTGCCCGAGCTGAATTTCCCTTTGGTGCACAAGAGCCGTTTGGTCGATGGCGAGCCGTTTTTCCGCATGCAAGAAGGGTTTGGAGCCAGCAACACCGAAACGGCGGTCGAGGTGCGTGAGAAGAATGGTGATCTGTGGCGCTATGGTCTGTATCCCGTGACCGGCAAAAAGCATCAGTTGCGGGTGCACATGACGGCGCTGGGCGCGAGTATTTGCAACGATCCGTTTTATCCGACTGTGTTGAAAGATGTCGAGGACGATTACGCCAACCCGTTGAAGCTGCTTGCACAAGGCCTGCGCTTCATTGACCCGGTGACCGGTGAATTACGGGAGTTCGAGAGTCAAATCACCTTGCAGTGGTAATGCTGAAACTGCTTTCCGAGCGCCCATGAAAAAGCCCGCATGACCATGCGGGCTTTTCTGTATCCGGTAACGACGCGGAGCCTTACAGCTCTTTGACGGTACGAACCTGATCCTTGTTGATGCGGGTCTCTTTGCCGTCCAGCTGCTGGAACTCGTAGAAGCCCGAATCATCATCGTATTTCGGGGTGTCGACGGCCTGGATTTCGCGACCGTCATTCAAGGTGATCACTGTCGGCGAGGAGCAACCGGCGAGGGTTGCCAGGCCCAGTGCGAGCATGAAAGTGGCGAGGGTCCGTTGAGTCATGAGTGTGTCTCCGAATGGGAAATCTTCTGGTTACTGAGCTTGAGACGTAAACAAGGCGTGAGAGTTCCTTGCATGGTGTCAGTCTGACACAGTGTTGTGCAGATGTAACAATTCCGGGGTGTTGAGGTTGGCCAGTCGCGGGTCGTTGTCAGGACATTGCAATGCAACGGCACCGAGGCTGCGCATCACCCGACCCGGGCTGCGCTCGCCTGCATTCCAGGCTGCTTCGAATGCCGGCAACAGCGCCACGGGAATCACGCACAGCAGCGGTTCCCAGTGCTCGCCGTGGCGCAACATTAAAGGTTTTTCACGTTGCAGATCGGCAGTCATCAGCATGTCTTCGAGCAAGGCCTTGTCGATTCGCGGCACATCACATGGCAACACCAGCAGATGCGCATGGCGCGCCGCTTTCAGCCCGGCACGAATACCGGCCAGCGGCCCGGGGAAATCGCCTTCATCATCCATCACCAACTGATCGGCAAACCCGGCATAACGCTCGCGATTGCGGTTGCACGAGATGATCAGATCGTCGGTCAACGGCCGTACCTTGCGCTGCAGATGCGCTATCAAAGGCTCGCCCAGCCACTCAATAAGCCCCTTGTCCTGACCGCCCATGCGCTGGCCGCGTCCACCCGCCAGAAGCAGGACGGAGCAGGGCGGCAATTGACTGTTCGACGGCATGACGACTCTCCAGAGGGGCGGCGGAAAAATGGGCCGCTGTGATATAACACCGGGCTGTCTCCCCTACAACTGGAAGAGCCTATGAAAGCCAAGGCTGATGTACCTTTCGTGCCGCTCAATATTGCGGTGCTGACTGTCAGCGACACCCGGACCCTGGAAACCGATACGTCCGGCCAGGTCTTCGTTGACCGCTTGATCGCGGCCGGCCACGCGCTGGCCGAGCGCGTTCTGCTTAGAGATGATCTCTACAAAATTCGTGCGCAAGTCGCCAACTGGATTGCCGACGATGTGGTTCAGGTCGTGCTGATCACCGGCGGCACCGGCTTCACCGGGCGTGACAGCACGCCGGAAGCGGTGGCATGCCTGCTCGACAAGCAGGTCGACGGGTTCGGCGAACTGTTCCGCCAGATCTCCGTGGCCGATATCGGCACTTCGACTGTGCAGTCCCGGGCCTTGGCTGGTCTGGCCAACGGCACGCTGGTGTGCTGCCTGCCGGGTTCGACCAATGCGGTGCGCACCGGCTGGGATGGCATCCTCGCTGAGCAACTGGACGCTCGTCATCGTCCGTGCAACTTCGTCACCCACCTGAAGCAGGCGGCGCCTTGTGAATCCCGTGGGTAAGCCGGGCAAGACCGGCAGTTTGCTGCCTGTCGAAACGGCGCTCGAGCGTTTGCTGGCCATGGCCGATGCGTCGCGCATTGTCGAGCGCGAGCACTTGCCGCTGGCTCAAGTCGAAGGGCGGGTGCTGGCGGAAGATCTGATCTCGACACTGGATCTGCCGCCGTGGCCGAACAGCGCCATGGACGGCTACGCCTTGAACCTGGCGGATTGGCAAGGCGAGCCGCTGCCGGTCAGTCAAAAGGTCTTCGCCGGGCAATCTCCACAACCTTTGGAGCCAGGCACCTGCGCACGCATCTTCACCGGGGCACCGCTGCCGCCGGGCGCCGACTGTGTCGAGATGCAGGAAAACGCTGAAGTTCAGGCCGACGGCCGAGTGCGCTTCCTCGAGCCTTTAAAGGCCGGGCAGAACATTCGTCCGCAGGGCCAGGAAACTACGGTCGGCGAATTGGTGCTGCAAGCTGGCACCCGGCTCGGACCGATTGAGCAGGGCCTGGCTGCTTCGCTTGGCTGTGCCGGCCTCAATGTCGTGCGCAAACCTCGCGTCGCTGTTTTGTCCACCGGCGACGAGCTGGTTGAACCCGGCCAGGCATTGGGTCCGGGCCAGATCTACAACAGCAACCGCGTGCTTCTGTGCAGTTGGCTGCAGCGTCTGGGCTGCGAAGTCATTGATGGCGGAATTCTCCCGGATGATCTGCCCACCACGCGGGCGCGGTTGGGCGAGCTGCAAAATGTCGATCTGATTCTGTCTACCGGCGGTGTCTCGGTCGGTGAGGCGGATTTCCTCGGCATTGCCCTGCGTGAAGAAGGCGAGTTGGCCCTGTGGAAGCTGGCCATCAAGCCCGGGAAGCCGTTGACGTTCGGCCATTTTCGCAACGTGCCGGTGATTGGCCTGCCCGGCAATCCCGCCTCCACGCTGGTGACGTTCGCCCTGCTGACGCGGCCTTATCTTTTGCGTCGCCTGGGTGTGCAAGCCGTCGAACCGCTCAAGTTTGCAGTGCCAGCAGGCTTTGTCTGGCCGGTGGCCGGCAACCGCCGAGAATAT
This sequence comes from Pseudomonas triticicola, assembly GCF_019145375.1. Classification (NCBI taxonomy): domain Bacteria; kingdom Pseudomonadati; phylum Pseudomonadota; class Gammaproteobacteria; order Pseudomonadales; family Pseudomonadaceae; genus Pseudomonas; species Pseudomonas triticicola. The sequence continues at coordinate 533,848 of NZ_JAHSTX010000001.1, forward strand.
CTGCGCGGGCGTCTGGAGCAGGGCCGCGCAATCATTTATCGCAACCAGAGTTCGGGTGTGCTGCGCAGCGCCGCGTGGGCCGACGGGTTGGTGGAAGTCCGAGAGGGCCGCACGCTGAGCGAGGGTGATGAAGTGAGCTTCATTCCCCTCAGTGACCTGCTGGGGTAGCCCATCTTGCCCATGCACGCGTCGGCGGGTAAGCACGGCGCGTGCAACAATTGATTCGGTCAGTTGCTGATCAACGTCACCAACTGGTCGAATCGGCTGTTGGCCACCCAGCCCAGCAGTCCGAGGATGACAGCGGTGGCACCCGCCGAATACGCCAGACGGTGTTTGATCGTCCGGACATCATTGAGCACTTCGTCCATATCGCGGCGCATGTATTTGAAGTGAGTCTCCAGCTCGCTGACTCGGGGTTCCATATCAAACTCTCCAGGGGTCTTGGCGCTGTTACAGAAGTCTGGCTTCTTGCTGGCACGACTTTCGGCAAGAGCGGCGACCGGGCTCACCGGTGTCTTGGTTTCATGGTTGTGCATGGAAGTTCTCGCCGATCGTATCAACTGCACGCTTGCTGGTTCTTCCATTGCTCGATTCATGAAAATAAATCGCGGGGTATCCGTTCATTACCGGCACATCCTTGTGTTATTGGGTTAAAGGTTGATGCTGCCGGCACACGGTGACCCATGGGGTGGGCGGGGTCAATTAAGCCGATTCCTCTTGTTTCGTAAGAAAAAATACCGCTGTGTAGGACACCTGCTGTTGGAAGAGGAATTAATTGCCATTCCCGTGGCTTTTTCGAGGCGCGCAGTGGTCAAGATGTTTCAACCGATTCAATTCTTGGAGTGACGTTATGAGTGAACGCCGGGCACTGCTGATCCTGCATGGCAAACAGGCACTCAACGAGGATGTCCGCGCTGCCGTCGAAGCCAGGCGCGAGCAAGGCTGGGAGCTTGCGGTGCGAGTGACCTGGGAAGCCGGCGACGCCCAGCGTCTGGTTGAAGAAGCGCTGGCAGCGGGTTACACGAAAATCATCGCTGGCGGTGGCGATGGCACCTTGCGTGATATCGCCGAAGCGCTGGCTCAGCACCCGAAAAAAGCCAGCCTCGTCTTGCTCCCATTGGGGACCGCCAACGATTTTTCCCGTGCCGCCGGTATTTCGCTGGAGCCTGCCGAAGCCCTTGAGCTACTGGACGTTCAGCCCTCGGATATCGACTTGGGCGAAGTGGGCGGGCAGATTTTCCTCAACATGGCGACCGGCGGTTTCGGTAGCCAGGTGACCGCCAATACTTCGGAAGACTTGAAAAAGGTCTTGGGCGGCGCCGCTTATCTGTTTACCGGCCTGACCCGGTTCAGCGAGCTGCATGCCGCTTATGGCGAGTTGCAGGGGCCGGACTTTCATTGGCAGGGTGAGCTGCTGGCGCTGGGCATCGGTAACGGCCGGCAGGCGGGTGGCGGCCATGTGCTGTGCCCCGAGGCGCAAGTCGACGATGGTTTGCTGGACATCAGTATCCTGCCGGCACCGCAAGAACTGGTCGGCACGCTGAAGAATCTGCTGAGCGAGGGCTTCGGCCTCGACAACATGTTCGTGCGGGCGCGATTGCCGTGGGTCGAGATCAAGGTCGCCGAAGGGCTGAGCATCAATCTCGATGGCGAGCCGCTGGAGGGCGACAGTCTGCGATTTGTTGCGAAACCTGCAGCGTTGCAGGTGCACCTGCCAAAGGACTCGCCGTTATTGGGCCAACAGCCCTCAATCAGTCATCAAGACTGATGATCTGCTCACGCACGGCGAACAGCACCAAGCCCGCCACGTCATAGATCTGCAAGCGCTTCATGATCTGTGCGCGGTGGGTTTCAACGGTCTTGACGCTCAAGCCCAGGCCGTTGGCGATTTCCCGGGTCGATTTGCCGCGCACGATCAGGCGAAGGATTTCCAGCTGGCGCGCGGTCAGATTGTGCGAATCGGCGACGTCCGGCTGGCTCTTCTGGTTTCGCGTCAGTGCCTGATTGATCACCGTATGAGCAATGGCCGGGCTGAGGTAGCGCTCGTTGTTGCGCAGGGCCTCCAGCGCATGCTCGAGTTCGGTTGCGGTGGTGTCCTTGAGCAGGTAGCCATGGGCACCGGACTCCAGCGCCTGCATGATCAGTGCCGGATCGGTGTGCATCGACAGGATCAGCACTTTGCTCTGCGGCCGCACGCGCTTGAGGCGTTGCAGCGCTTCCAGGCCACCGGTTTCTCTCATCGAGATGTCCAGCAATACGATGTCCGGGCTCAGTTGCTCGACCATTTCAAGCAATTGCGAACCATCACTGGCTTCGCCGATTACCGCGTAACCGGGAATATCCAGTACCAGAGCGCGCACGCCGGCTCTGATCAGCGAGTGGTCATCCACCAGAAGTAAGTTACAAGTCAACGCATAACCTTATTCGTACTGGCCCGTTCGAGCGCTCGCGGCGCCCAGGGGAAAAGTGCTTCGATTCGAGTACCTTTGCCCGGCTCGCTGATAACGCTCAATGTGCCGCCCAACTGTTCGATACGCTCGGCCATTCCGGCCATGCCGCGTTGGCCTTCTCTGGCCGGGTCGGCCGCCGGGGCAAAACCCAGGCCGTCATCACTGATCAACAGCGTCAGACCTTGCGGCAATCGCTGTACCCGAATCAACAGGTTTTTTGCCTGTGCGTGGCGCAGGATGTTGGTCACCGCTTCCTGGGCGATGCGAAACGCGGCGACGGCCATTTCCTCGGGGATGCCGTTGAGCCGTTGCTGGCAATCGAGACTCCAGTTGACCGGCGTGTTGGCCAGTGTCTTGAGCAAGTGCGCACGCAGGCTGGCTTCTAGGCCCAGGCTGGTCAATTGACGTGGATTGAGAATCGCCGAGACGTCACGCACCTTGTTCAGGGTTTCATCCAGCGTGTCGCAGAGCACCTTGCATTGTTCCTGCAGATCCTCCGGCAGGCGGCGTTTGAGCCAGTCACTTTGCAGCTTGGCGGCAGTGAGCAACTGGCCGATATCGTCGTGCAATTCACGGCTGAGGCGATGACGCTCGTTTTCCTGAACTTGCAGAAGTCGATCAGCCAACTCTTGTGGCTGAAACTTGATCGATTTGCGTGACAAGCGATATTGCACCCAGACGCACGCGGTGGCGGCGATGTCGAGCGCCAGCAATCCCAAAGGAAGGCGTGCGGAAACAACATACGCCAGCAGACTGCCCAAGGTCGCCAGAACACACAGGACAAGTGTGAAGCGCCGGGCGTTTTCCCGCGAGGGTGGCCATGTGATAAGTGACTTGAGACTGGCGTACATAACGGATGGAGCCAATGGATGTTCGCTGCGGGCAGACCGACCGGTGACTGGCAGATCTCTGTGTGGAAATACTGTCATTTATGTTATTGATTCAAACCGCATTCATTAAGCGATCATTGACTCGCAATAACATCGAAAAGGTAACACTGAAGTCAGTATGCCATTAACCGGCAGGCAACTAACCGGCGGCATAATACCACTTAACATACCGTTGGTCGCGGGTGCTATATATGTCCATTCAGTCAGGAAATAGCGGATCGTGGACGCAAGTTCCATATTGGAAAAGTTTGAGTTGTTGTATTTGGGCCACTTCGATGTACCGGGAAGTGCCGCTGGGTCCACACAGGGAAACCCTGATGCGGGCACTTGGAAATTAACCGTTGGTCGGGCTGATTATTTGCCCCGGATTGTCGCTTTCAGGCACGAACTATTCATTTACGACAATATTGCGACTGACAGGCTCAAGCCTGGCGCGCGGTAAAGGGCGAAGAGAGCAAACGTTTGCTCACCACCTTCGGCTCGAACGAGGATTGGCCCATTTGTGCGGCGAAGGCTTCGAGCAGATCTGTCTGTTCACTTTTATCCAGAGTCAGCTGCCCGGTCTTGTGGTCGACCAGCTCAAGCTGCCATGCCATCAGGGTGAAACAGTCTCGCAAGGCATCGAGTGCCTGTTCGTGCAGGTCGACGCGATCCTGGGTCAGATTGAGCAGACTGTAGATGTGCAGGGAAAACTCGGAGATTGCTTCCAGTGCCAAGGCTTCGGCGCGGCCCGCCAGCTTCAGCAGAGTGCCGAGCATGCAGTCGATGGCATCCTTGTCATTGCTGATCAGTTGCAGATGGCTCAGGCATTCTTCGGACTTGGCGAGAAGCGTTTCGGCCTCGACCAGAAATTCGGGGAAGCGTTGCGCCCAGTCTTTACGGTCGATTGGCATGTTCATCTCCACCACGTCGTGTTGGTTGACGGATGGCCGTGTGTGGCGACGATCGTGAATCGTCGGCAGATCGCGCCCGGCGGTGCAGGTGCACGGACCGAGGGGTTCCAGAGGGTGGGTTGCCACTGAATTGCGATCGCACACAATAGCCTGACTCCGTTCATGCAATGAGAATGGCGTCACAGTAATGGCTATTGGAAATGGCGAATATCAGGTTGGGCCTGATTGATCCTAGGGGAATCCCTTAGGCGCGGGAACCTAACGTGCAAACCGAGGTCGCGCCGCAATGAATCTAGCAGATGAAATCACGATTGCCAGTAAAGCATGATGTCAGTGTGACATCAATGGCCGTTTGTGGCATTTTTAGCGGCGCGCTTTACAGCAATCAAGATTAGCTGAATGCAGCCGATAAACACCCATAGTGAATTCATCAGAACAAGCCCAGGAGTCATTGATGGCCGGCATTCTCGACACGGTAGACCAACGCACGCAACTGGTGGGTGAGAATCGCCTGGAAATCCTCATGTTTCGCCTGGCCGGACGCCAGCTGTTCGCGATCAACGTGTTCAAGGTTCAGGAAGTGCTGCAGTTGCCCAAGCTGACCCTGATGCCGCAGCGTCATCCTTTCGTCTGCGGCGTGGTCAATCTGCGCGGGCAGACCCTGCCGGTGATCGACCTGTCCCAGGCAATCGGCATGCGCCCACTGGTGCCGGGCCCGAACAGCACGATCATCGTCACCGAATACAACCGTTCGGTGCAGGCCTTCCTCGTCGGCGGTGTCGACCGCATCGTCAACATGAACTGGGAAGCCATTCTGCCGCCGCCGACCAGTGCTGGCCGTCAGCATTATCTGACCGCGATCAGCAAGGTCGACGATCAACTGGTGGAGATCATCGACGTCGAGAAAGTCCTCGCTGAAATCGTCCCGTACAACGCCAAGGTCTCGCGCGAGAAACTCGACGATCCGGTACTGGAGCGCGCCCGTGGCCGCGAAGTCTTGCTGGTGGACGACTCCAATGTAGCGCTCTCGCAATTGCGCGATACCCTCGGACAGCTCGGGGTGAAAATGCACATTGCCAGCGACGGTCTGAAAGCCTTGAACATGCTCAAGGCCTGGGCCGATACCGGCGTGCACATGACCGACAAACTGCTGATGATTTTCACCGACGCGGAAATGCCGGAAATGGACGGTTATCGCCTGACCACGGAGATCCGCAACGACCCTCGCCTGCGTGGCCTGTACGTCGTACTGCACACCTCGCTATCGGGCAGTTTCAACGACTCAATGGTGAAGAAGGTCGGCTGCGACAACTTCCTTTCCAAATTCCAGCCGGACAAACTGGTCGACGTGGTGCGCCAGCGTCTGATGCTCGACGCCGTGCCGGCCTGAAACACGCACATTTTGCTTCCTGTGGGAGCGAGCCTGCTCGCGAAAGCGCAGGGTCTGACACATCGATGGTGAATGTGCCGGCCTCTTCGCGAGCAGGCTCGCTCCCACAGAAGTGCATTTACATTAATGACGGCTTTGATTCGGTATTGAAGCTCGTATAGGGTGGCGTTTTTCCATCAGGGAGCTGGCCATGCTGCGTCTGAGCGCGCTTTATCGTTACCCGTTGAAATCCGGCAAGGGCGAAATCCTGCAAAGCATTGAGCTGGACAAGCTCGGGCTGGCGGGCGACCGACGCTGGATGCTGGTGGACGAGGCCAGCGGGCGCTTTCTGACCCAGCGTGCCGAAGCGAAGATGAGTCAGTTGTCGGCGTTATGGAATGCCGGCGGCGGTCTGACCCTCAGCGCTCCAGAGCAGGGTGCTATCGAAGTCGCGCTGCCCGCTGCCGACGCCGAGCTGCGCGGTGTGACGATCTGGCGTGACACCCTGCGGGTGCCGGACGCCGGTGATCAAGCCGCGCGGTTTGTCAGCGACTTCCTCGGCAAGCCGACACGCCTGGTGCAGATGCCGCTGGAGCGGGCACGTACCACGCAAGCGGGTTTCGGCAAGGATGACGATCAAGTGGCGTTCGCCGACGGTTATCCATTGCTGCTGATCGGCGAAGCCTCGCGGCTGGCGCTCTCGGAAGCGGTAGGGCGAGAGCTGGAGATGCTGCGCTTTCGCCCGAATCTGGTCATCGAAGGCAGCGCACCTTACGCCGAGGACAACTGGAAACGTATTCGCATCGGCGATATCGAGTTTCGCGTGGTCAAGCCGTGCGCGCGTTGCATCATGACCACTGTCGACCCGCAAACCGGTGAGCGCAGCGCCGATCGCGAGCCGTTCGCGACGTTACAGAAACATCGCTCAACCGCCGATGGCGCGATGTTCGGACAGAATCTGGTCAACGACGGCAAAGGCCGCCTGGAAGTCGGCATGCCGGTGGAAATCCTCGAATAGGTTGTCGCTGAAACGAAAAATGCCCGGGTCTTTTGGACACGGGCATTTTTTTGCGCTGTGAAACCGGCGGGATCAGCCGCGGTATTCGCACAGGTAAGCGGTATCCACTTCGACTTTCAGCTGGAACTTGCTGTTGGCCGGGACGTTGAACTGGCTGCCGGCGGCGAAGGTTTCCCAGTCGCTGCTGTCTGGCAGTTTTACGCTCAGCGCGCCGGACACCACGTGCATGATCTCGCGCTGGCTGGTGCCGAATTCGTATTCGCCCGGGGCCATGACGCCAATGGTCGCCGGACCTTCAGCGGTGCCAAAGGCGATCGACTTGACGGTGCCGTCGAAGTACTCGTTGACTTTAAACATGGGCGGATTCCTCGAAAAGGGCTTAAAAGGGGGCGGCCAGTATGCACAAGGCTTTTCGCGCCGTCACGCGCCTATAGCGGCAGAACCAATGGCAACAACCGTGCAGTATTGCGGGCATCTTCCAGCGCGCGATGTTGTTGGCCGTTGAACTGCATGCCCGCCAGTTGCAACGCGGCGTTGAGCCCCAGCGGTCGTTCCAGGCGGCGGGCCTTGGCGAAGCGCTGTTTGAGGTTCATGTGCGGGACTTTGCTCAGGCCGCTGTCGATGTGCAGGCGCTGCCACTCCTGCAGCAACTGCTGGCGATCGTAACCGCCCCAACTGGCCCAGCCGTCAAGGCGAGCCTGATGCTGTGCCAGCCAACGCTCAAAGGCTGGCCAGACGTCGCTCAGCGGTTGCGCCGAATCGATATTGGCCTGGCTGATGTGCGTCAGCTCCCGACAGAATGGCGTCAGCAATGGCCGGCGGGTCGGTTTGACGAAGCGCTGGAAGTGATCCTGCTCGCGCCCGGCGCGGTCGACCAGGGTCGCACCGATCTCGATAATTTCCATTTCCGTGACCGGCCAGCCACCCTCGTCTGTGGTGGCTTCCAGATCTATGACCAGCCAATGGGGCATCGCAGGGTTCCTGATTTCCGCGTTCTGATTTATCAGAGCGTAGTCAAACCCCGCGCTTGTGCCCGGGCGACTACTCGACCTGCAACAGAACCTGACGATTTTTTACCTGATCGCCGACCTTCACTTGCACCCGTTTGAGCACGCCATCGATGCCGGCCTTCAACGGATGCTCCATTTTCATTGCCTCCAGCACCACCAGCAATTGACCCTTGCTGACCGTACTGCCTTCGCTGACCAGCACGTCGACAATGGCACCGTCCATCGGGGCTTTGAGGGTGCCGGAGGCGACGCTGGTCTGACTGTCGATCGGCGCATGAGTTCGATCCTCCAGGCGCAGGCTGCCCGGATGGGTGAACAGCCACAGCTGCTGATCGTGCAGACGATAGGCGTGGCGCTGGCGCAGACCATCAACTTCGATGGTGATCGATTGCGCGGCGTGCTCAATGATTTTCACCTCCACAGTGCTTTCGCCAGCCTGCACGACCAACTCGCCGGTTTTGCGCGCCAGCACCGACAGCGTCCAGTCCTGTTCGTCACTGCCGAGTCGATAGTGCAACGGCACGCTGGCGTTGTTGCGCCAGCCATTCAACGGGGCGCGATGGGGCAGGGCGCTGGCCTGATAGAACAACGCCACGGCAATCGCCAGTTGCGCCGTCGTCGGCACATAAGTGTTGAGGCAGGCATGGCTGGAAAAATGTTGCTGGATGAAAGCGGTGCTGAAGTCGCCGCTGATGAACTGCGGATGTTGCAGCAGGCCTTCGAGCAAGCGTTGGTTGCTTTGCACGCCAAGCAGCACGGTGTCCTGCACCGCTCGCAACAATTTGCGCCGCGCCTCTTCGCGGGTTGCGCCGTGGGCGATCAGTTTGCCCAGCAGCGGGTCGTAGAACGGGCTCACCGACTGGCCTTCAAGCAGACCGTGATCGATCCGTGCGCCGTGATCCGAAGCCGGTTGCCATGCGGCAATTCGGCCGGTTTGCGGAAGAAAATCCGCAGCGGGATCTTCAGCGTAGAGGCGCACTTCCATGGCGTGACCGTCGAGACGGATCTGCTCCTGCGTCAGCGGTAGCGGCTGGCCCTCGGCAACCAGCAACTGCCATGCGACCAGATCCAGCCCGGTGATCAATTCCGTCACCGGATGCTCGACCTGCAGACGGGTGTTCATCTCCAGAAAGTAGAACTGCCCGCACGCGTCGAGGAGGAACTCCACGGTGCCAGCGCCGACGTAATCCACCGCGCGCCCGGCCTTGAGCGCCGCTTCGCCCATGGCCTGGCGCAGCTCGGCGGTCATCACCGGGCACGGCGCTTCTTCGATGACTTTCTGATGGCGGCGCTGGATCGAGCAATCGCGTTCGCCGAGGTAGACCAGATTGCCGTGCTGGTCGCCGAATAGCTGCACTTCGACATGGCGTGGCTCGACCAACGCTTGCTCGAGAATCAACTCGTCACTGCCGAAACCGTTCATTGCTTCGGACCGCGCGGTGCGCAGTTGCGCCGCCAGTTCGCTGGCCTCGTGCACCAGACGCATGCCACGTCCACCGCCGCCGGCGCTGGCCTTGATCATCAGCGGATAGCCGATGCGTTCGGCTTCGGCCAGCAGCGTCGCGTCGTCCTGCGCTGCGCCTTGATAGCCGGCAATGCACGGCACGCCGGCGTCAAGCATGGCGATTTTCGACAGGCGTTTGCTGCCCATCAGTTCGATCGCTTCGACGCTGGGGCCGATGAAAGTCAGCCCGGCTTTGGCGCAGGCGCGGGCGAAATCGGCGTTTTCCGAGAGAAAGCCGTAGCCCGGGTGAATCGCGTCGGCGCCGCTGCGGCGGGCGGCGTCGAGGATCGCCGCAATGTTGAGGTACGACTGCTGCACCGGCGCCGGGCCGATGTGCACGGCTTGGTCGGCCATTTGCACGTGTAGCGCATCGGCGTCGGCGTCGCTGAACACGGCGACGGTGCGATAACCCAGCGCCTGGGCCGTGCGCTGGATGCGGCAGGCGATTTCACCGCGGTTGGCGATCAGGATTTTGTGGAGGGTGGGCATGGTGGGGTTCCTGAAATGATAGCGGTGAATGGGATGGCCGCATCGCGAGCAGGCTCGCTCCCACATTCGGAATGCATTTCGACCTGTGGGAGCGAGCCTGCTCGCGAAGCTTTTAGCTGACCCACCGAGGTTTGCGTTTCTGCATAAAAGCCATGGTCCCCTCGACTCCCTCGCCTCCGGTTACCGCCGCGCTGAACCACTGCGCCGCCTCATCGAGCAATTCACTCGAAGGCTGCCCGGCGCTGGCCAATAACAATTTTTTCGTCATCGCATTCGCTTCGGGTGCGCAGCGCAGCACCTGTTGCAAGACCTCATCCAGTTGCTCGGCCAACGCTTGCGCATCCTGTTCAACGAAATGCACCAGCCCCAAACGATGCGCCTCGTGGCCATCGAAACGCGCTGCGGTCAGGGCCAGTCGGCGGGTTTCGGTCAGGCCTATCCGTTGCACCACAAACGGTGCGATTTGCGCCGGGATCAGGCCAAGGCTGGTTTCCGGCAAGCCGAACTGCGCCTGGTGATCGCTAATCGCAATATCGCTGACGCAAGCCAGGCCGAAGCCGCCGCCGAGCACGGCGCCTTGCAGCACAGTGATCAGCACTTGCGGCGCATGTTGGGCTTGTTCCAGTAACGCGCCAAACGCCCGGTTCAACTCACGGTAAGCGTCCGCGCCCTGAGCCCGGGCACTGGCCATGTCCTTGATGTCGCCGCCGGCACAAAAATGCCCGCCGGCACCGCTGAGCACCAAGGCCCGCACTGTGCGGTCATCGTGCACCGCCGCCAGCACCGCGCGCAGTTCGGCGACCATTTGCAGGCTCATCGCGTTGCGGCTGTCCGGGCGGTTGAGGGTGATGTGCAGCACGCCGCCATGCAGTTCCAGCAACAGCGTCTGGCAATCGGGCAGGCTGCTCATTTCTTTTTCCCCGGCAGGGTGCCCATCAGTTTGCAGATGATCCCCAGCATGATTTCGTCGGCGCCGCCGCCAATCGATACCAGGCGCACATCGCGATAGGCGCGGGCCACCGGGTTGTCCCACATGAAGCCCATGCCGCCCCAATATTGCAGGCAGCTGTCGCTGACTTCCCGGCCCAAGCGTCCGGCCTTGAGCTTGGCCATCGACGCCAGGCGCGTGACGTCCTGGCCTTTGATGTACTGCTCGGTGGCCTGATAGACCAGTGCGCGCAGGCATTCGATTTCGGTCTGCAATTCGGCGAGGCGGAAGTGGATCACCTGGTTGTCGATCAGCGCGTTGCCGAAGGTCTTGCGCTCCTTGCAGTACTCGATGGTGCTGTCGATGCAATATTCCAGGCCCTTGATCATGTTCGCCGCGCCGAACAGGCGTTCTTCCTGGAACTGCAGCATCTGCATCATGAACCCGGCGCCTTCATGGCCGATGCGATTGCGCTGCGGCACGCGCACGTTGTCGAAGAACACCTGCGCGGTTTCCGAGCTGCGCATGCCGAGCTTGTCCAGGTGCGAACTGAGGCTGATCCCCGGGGTGTTCATCGGCACCATGATCAGCGACTTGTTGATGTGTGGCTTGTCGTCCGAAGTGTTGGCCAGCAGGCAGATGAAATCGGCGCTCGGCGAGTTGGTGATCCACATTTTGCTGCCGTTGATCACATAGTCGTCGCCGTCCTTGCGCGCAGTGGTTTTCAGCCCGGCGACATCGGAACCGGCGCCGACTTCAGAGACGCCGATGCAGCCGACCTGTTCGCCCGTGATGGCCGGGCGCAGGAATTCTTCGCGCAATTCATCGGAGCCGAAGCGGGCGAGGGCGGGTGTGCACATGTCGGTCTGCACGCCGATCGACATCGGAATCCCGCCGCAATGAATGGTGCCGAACTCTTCGGCGGCGACGATCGAATAGCTGTAGTCGAGGCCCATGCCACCGAATTTTTCCGGCTTGGAAATGCCCAGCAGACCCAGTTCGCCGGCCTTGCGGAAAATCTCGTGGATGGGGAAGCGTCCGGCCTTTTCCCACTCTTCGACGTGCGGGTTGATCTCGTGCGTGACGAACTGGCGGACGGTGCGGCGCAGGGCTTCGTGTTCCGGGGTGAAGATCATTGTTGTTGTTCTCCGTAGGATCCGTGGCGGTCAGAAGCGGCTGACGCCGAAGCTGTTGGGTTGCAGCGTGCGCATGTCGGCTTCGTGGCAGATATCCAGCAAGTAACCGAGCAGGGTGCGGGTGTCGCGCGGGTCGATCAGGCCGTCGTCCCACAGATTGGCGCTGCCGTACAGTGCGGTGGATTGGCTGTCGAGTTTCTGCGCGGTCATCTGTTCGAGCATGTCGAGCATTTTCGGATCAGGCTCGATGCCGTCCTTGAGCTGTTTGGCCTCAGTGACGATGCGCAGAACCTTGCCGGCCTGAGCGCCACCCATCACTGCCGTTCGGCTGTTGGGCCAGGCGAAGATGAAGCGCGGATCGAGCCCGCGCCCGCACATGGCGTAGTTGCCGGCGCCGTAGGAACCGCCGACGACGATGGTCAGTTTAGGCACCCGTGCGTTGGCCACCGCCTGGATCAGTTTCGAGCCGTGCTTGATCACGCCTTGCTGTTCCGATTCGGTGCCGACCATGAAACCCGTGGTGTTGTGGAAAAACAGCAGCGGCGTCTGGCTCTGGTCGCACAACTGGATGAACTGCGCCGCCTTGCTCGCACCTTGCGGGGTGATCGGTCCGTTGTTGCCAATGAAGCCGCAGGCGCGGCCCTGGATTTTCAACTGGCCGCAAAGGGTTTGCTGATCGAACTCGCCTTTGAATTCGAGAAAGTCCGATTCATCGGCAATCCGCGCGATGATTTCGCGCACATCGTAGGGCTTTTTTGCATCGTCCGGGATCAGCCCGAGCAGTTCGTCGATGGGGTAGAGCGGTTCTTTGAATTGCGGCTGCGGCAGCCACGGCAGCTGCTCGTTCCAGGGCAACATGCGCATGATGTCGCGGACCTGGCGTATGCCGTCAGCGTCGTTTTCGGCGAGATATTCGGCAGTGCCGGCGACCTGCGCGTGCATCTCGGCGCCACCGAGTTCTTCATCGGTGGCCACTTCGCCGGTCGCCGCTTTGAGCAATGGCGGGCCGGCGAGAAACAGCTTGGCCTTGCCGCGCACCACCACCACGTAATCCGACAACCCCGGTTGATAGGCGCCGCCCGCCGTGGCCGAGCCGTGTACCACGGTGATCTGCGGCAAACCCATGGCTGACATGCGCGCCTGATTGGCGAAACTGCGCGCGCCTTCGACAAAAATCTCCGCCGCGTAGTTGAGATTGGCGCCGCCGCTTTCGGCGAGGGTGATCATCGGCAGTTTGTTTTCCCGCGCGATCTGTTGCAGGCGCAGAGACTTTTTCAGGCCGCTCGGCGAGATCGTGCCGCCCTTGATCGCGCTGTTGTTGGCGACCACCATCGCGCGGATGCCGCAGACATAACCGATGCCGGCAATCAGCCCGCCACCGGCCGAACTGCCGTCCTTGTCGTCATGCAATTTGTAGCCGGCGAGGCTGGCCAGTTCGAGGAACGGCGCGCCGGGGTCGAGCAAAAGGTTCAGGCGCTCGCGGGGCAACAGTTGCCCGCGTTTGCTGAATTTGTCTTTGGCTTCGGCGGCCTTGTTCAGCAGGTTCTGTTCGAGCTGCTGCACCTGCTCGATGGCGGCGAGCATGGCCGCGCGGTTGCGCGCGAACGCTTCGCTGTGCGGATCGAGTTGCGACTGAATCTGCGCCATGGCTTATTCCTTGTCCTTGAGCACTTCGGGACGCAACACTTCTGGTAAATACGCGCGGTGGAAACCGTTGAACGATTCGCTGTGGCTCGCCTTGTGCAGCGGCCAGGCGCGACTGCCGAGGCTGGCGGCGCCGTCGATTTTCAATGTGGTGCCGCTGATGAACGCTGCCGCCGGGCTGAGCAGAAACACGATCGCCGCACTGACTTCCGATTCGGTGCCGATACGCTTGAGCGGCACATGCTCGCGCAGGGTCGGAATCACTGCTTTGAATGCGCCCTCGTAAGTGTCCATGCCGCTGGAGGCGATCCAGCCCGGCGCCACCGCGTTGACCCGGACCCCGGCGTAACCCCACTCGAACGCAGCAGTCTTGGTGAAGTTGTCCATGCCTGAACGCGCGGCGCCCGAGTGGCCCATGCCGGGCATGCCGCCCCACATATCGGCAAGCATGTTGACGATGCTGCCGCCGTGTTTGCTCATCGACTGGTTGAACACTTCGCGGGCCATCAGAAAGCCGCCGACCAGATTGGTCCGCAGCACGGTTTCAAAGCCCTTCTGATTGATCGAGGCCAAGGGCGACGGGTATTGGCCGCCGGCGTTGTTGACCAGGCCGTGGATCGGCCCGTGTTCGGCGATCAGCTCTTTGACCAGTGGCTTGACCGCTTCTTCATCGCGGATATCGCAGGCCTTCCAGTGCGCGCGGCCGCCGTCCTCGGCGATTTCGGCGGCGACTTTTTCCAGCTTTTCCGGCTTGCGCCCGACCAGCAGCACATTGGCGCCGAGGGCCGCCAGTTCATGGGCGGTGCAGCGACCGATGCCGCTGCCGCCACCGGTGACAATCAGGTTCTGGCCGCTGAACAGATCGGCGCGAAAAATCGACGCGTAAGCCATGCACACCATCCTCTAGTCGAGCTGTTCGGCGATGCTCTGCGGCACCGGGATCTGGATTTCCAATAGTTGCTGGGCGAAGGCTTTGCCATGCGGGTCGATGCGCAGACTGGCGACACCGCCACCGCCGAGGGCGTTTTCCAAAAGAAAGTTGAGGCTGTGGGTGCCGGGCAGATACCAGCGTTCGACACGCCCGAGAAGCGGATCGAGGACGTGGCGCATCCAGTCGACCACCACCGAAGGGGTCAGCGCTTCGGCGATCCATGGCAGGTAATCGGGATGGCGCGGCATCACGCCGATATTGCTGTGGTTGCCCTTGTCGCCGGAGCGCGCCACCGCCAGTTTCACCAGCGGCACACTGGCATCGGCGCGGCCTTGGGGTTTGGGTGGCTGATGGGCGAGCGGCAAATCTGCGCTGTCGAGGGCCACTGGGTCGGGTAGGGCGCAAGGATGACGTTCGCCTGCGATGTCGACTTGCAGGGCGCAGGCGCTTTTATCGACGAGGAACGAGAACAAGCGGATGACTGGGTACACGGTCGGACGTCCGCCGACAATGCCGGTCAGACCGGGCGCCATACCGGTCGCGGCCTGGGCGATCTCTTTGGAAAACAGCACCAGCGCGCGTTTGTCAGGATGGCGTACGGCGATTTTGATCACCACTTCACGGCTGTCGCGGCGCTGGCCGTGGGGGCCGTAGGTGGCTTCGCTGCCGAGCAGTTCGACATGGGTTTCGCTGTACGGCGCCCAGCCGCGCAGGCTGAACATCTCGGCGGTCTTGTCGATGATCGCCTGACTGACCCGCCGCGCCTTGTCCACCGCGTCGATGCCGGCCATCAGGCAACTGGCGGTGCAGCGAAAACCGTCCGGGTACGTGGCGCTGACCTTGTATTTGTCGCTGGGCGGCAGGCCTTTGGCACCGTGCACCTGCACGACGTTTTTGCCTTGTTGCTGAAGTTTGACCTGAGTGAAATCGCAGATCACATCGGGTAACAGATAGGCCTGCGGATCGCCGATTTCGTAGAGCATCTGCTCGCCGACGGTCAGCGGCGTGACCAGGCCGCCGGAGCCTTCGGGTTTGCTGACGAGGAACTGGCCATCGGCGCTGACCTCGACGATCGGAAAACCGATGTGCTCGTAATCCGGCACCTCGCGCCAGTCGGTGAAATTACCGCCGGTGCACTGCGCGCCGCATTCGATGATGTGCCCGGCCAGCGCGGCATGGGCGAGTTTGTCGTAGTCATGCCACGACCAGCCAAATTCGTGGACCAGCGCCGCGCTGACTACGGCGCTGTCGACCACCCGGCCGGTGATGACAATGTCGGCACCCAGGCGCAACGCTTCGACAATTCCCGGCGCGCCGAGGTAGGCGTTGGTCGACACGCACATGCGCGGAAGCGGCGCGCCGCTGAACATTTCGCGGATATCGGCGGGGTTTTTGAGCTGTCCTTGCAAGTCGTCGCCGAGCAACACGGCGATCTTCAGCTGGACCCCAGCCTGGTCACAGGCCGCTTGCAGGGCCGCCGCGCAAGCCTGCGGATTGACCCCGCCGGCATTGCTGATCACGCGGATGTTCTGTTCGGCCAGTTGCGTCAGCAGCGGCGCCAGCACTTCAACGAAGTCACCCGCGAACCCGGCCTGCGGGTCTTTCAGGCGCGCGCCGGCCATCAGCGACATGGTGATCTCGGCCAGATAATCGAACACCAGATAATCCAGGTTTCCGCCGGAGACAAGCTGGGCGGCAGCAGTGGAAGTGTCGCCCCAAAAAGCACTGGCGCAGCCGATTCGCACGGTGGTTGGCATTTTTATCTCCGACTCAGGGACCTGCGACAGAAGTGTCTGGAGGCTACCAAGCAAGCGCTTGGTTTGTAAACAGGCGAAACATTCTTCTGCCCAAGCGCTTGCTTGGTGCCCGCGCGCGGCTTAAATTGCGCGCAACCCTGCGGTTACAGGGGGCAACACACTGATCGACTGTAGGAGAGAACGGGTGGACGAGCAAAAAGCCCTGCGGGTCATGCGCGAACTGGTCGACCAAGGCCAGTTGACCGACCCGGACAGCGCCCGCGGCAAATTGCTGCAAGTGGCGGCTCACCTGTTTCGCAACAAAGGCTACGAGCGCACCACGGTGCGCGATCTGGCCAGCGCTGTGGGCATCCAGTCGGGCAGTATTTTTCATCACTTCAAAAGCAAGGATGAAATTCTCCGCGCGGTGATGGAGGAAACCATCCGCTACAACACCGCGCTGATGCGCGCAGCCCTGGCCGAAGCCGGTGACGTGCGCGAGAAAGTGCTGGCGCTGATTCGCTGCGAATTGCAGTCGATCATGGGCGGCAGTGGCGAGGCGATGGCGGTGCTGGTGTACGAATGGCGCTCATTGTCCGAAGACGGCCAGGCTAAAGTCCTTGCTTTACGTGACGTTTATGAAGACATCTGGCTGCAGGTTCTGGGCGAGGCCAAGGACGCCGGCTATATTCGCGGCGACGTTTTTATTACCCGACGTTTCCTTACCGGCGCACTGTCCTGGACCACCACCTGGTTCCGTGCCGGCGGCAGTTTGAGCCTCGATCAGCTCGCCGATGAAGCGCTGATTCTGGTCCTCGAAGCGCGTTGAACGGTTGTCGGACCGGCCGACAAACTGGCTAAGTCGGCGAAACCGCCTAGCTTGAATGCATTGATCGCTATTTTTTTCGGGGAGTGGGGTGTTTTGAAGTCTTCGCCAATTCGGACAGCCGCCGGGCTGATGCTCGCTGCGCTGGCTGCGTTATGGGTATTGCCCGCTCAGTCAGCGCAATTGGTCCGGGTCGGCGCCGCGCATTTCCCGCCCTACACGATTCGCCCGGAAAACGGCGCCGATACCGGCCTGTTGCCGCAATTGATCGAGGCGCTGAACCACTCGCAGAGCGACTATCAGTTCGTCCTGGTGCCAACCTCGATCCCGCGCCGCTTCGGTGATTTCAAGCAGGGCCGCATCGATATGGCGATCTTCGAGAACCCCGAGTGGGGCTGGAAGGACATTCCCCACGACGACGTCGACATGGGCCTGGAAGACGCCGAGATTTTCGTCGCGCAACGCGAAGACGGCCGCCAGCAAAACTACTTCTCGAGCCTGTCGGGCAAACGTCTGGCGCTGTTCAGCGGTTATCACTACGAATTCGCCGACTTCAACGCCGACCCGAAATACCTCGCGCACAACTACAACGCCACGCTGACCTATTCCCACGACAGCAACCTGCTGATGGTCCTGCGCGGGCGCGCCGACATTGCCCTGGTGACCCGCTCCTATCTGTTCGATTACCTGCTGCGCAACGAGAAGGTCCGCGATGAACTGCTGGCGTCGCAGCGTACCGATCAGATCTATCACCATTACGCGATTCTGCGGCCAAACGCTCCGATCACCGGCGAAGCCTTCGGCAACCTGTTGCAGCGTTTGCGCGACAACGGCGAATTGCTGAGGATTTTCGAGCCCTACAGGATTGCCGTGATGCCGGCGCCTCATCACTGAAGCGCTAATTGCCTCTCGCGCTTAAATTTCCCCTCCCGGCTCACGTCACTTCGTTGAACTGTCGACGATTACGTGAGCCTGACCCATGTCCAATCTGAATGACCTGACTGCTCTGGCGTTGCCCTCGGGCAGTCAATTGATCGCTGATGCTACCGAGAGCCGGCTGAGCCTGAGCCTGGACGGGCAACCGTTGATTCGTCTGCGCCTGGACCGCGAGGCCAATGGCCCGATCCAGCTTGATGAGCGTTTTGCCCTGCCGCACGGGCAAGCCTTGTGGGCCGCCTGTTATTGGCTGTTCGCCCGTGATCCGGCGTGCCAGCAATTGACCTGGCAACTCGATCAGCCGCCGACCGAAGCCTTATTCAGTGGTTTGCTGATCAACACCGAAGTCGCCGGCGAGTATCGCTGCGAGCGCACGCTGTTCTGGCAATTGCCGCAGCCGTGGCTGGGCACTTCACTGACCGGCAGCTATCCGCAGCAAATGGTCATCAGCCAGGGCAAGCGCCATCCGTTGCGACCGGTGAAGCCGCGCGGTGAAGTCTATCGGCGTTTCGATGCACGGCTCGGCGCGTGGATTTCCTTGCGTACGCTGGAAATTGAAGAAGATCTGTCGCGCTTCAATCGCTGGCAGAACAGCCCGCGCGTGGCGAGTTTCTGGCAGGAGGAGGGCAGCCTTGAGCAGCATCGCGACTATCTCAACAAGCTCGATGCCGATCCGCACACGCTGACGCTGATCGGCTGTTTTGATGATCAGCCATTCGCCTATTTCGAAGCCTACTGGGCCAAGGAAGATCGCATCGCGCCGTTCTACGATGCCGGCGATTACGACCGTGGCATTCACATGCTGGTCGGCGAGGAAAGTCATCGCGGCCCGCACAAAGTGGCGAGCTGGTTATCGGCGCTGGTGCATTACCTGTTTCTCGATGATCCACGCACCCAGCGCGTGGTCGCCGAGCCACGTGCCGACAACGCGAAGATGATCGGGCATATGCACAACCAGTGCTTTCACTGCGAGAAGGAATTCGATTTTCCGCACAAGCGCGCGGCGCTGATGATTCTGGGGCGGGAGCGGTTTTTTGATCGGTGCCCATTGGCCTGATATCGCATCAAGCAAAAGATCGTCCGATCGCGGCCCGAGCCTTCGGCAGCTCCTACAGAGGAATGCATTCTCATGTAGGAGCCGCCGAAGGCTGCGATCTTTTTTGATCAGACGACGCGGTCTCAGCGACGCCCCGCAATCACCGCATCCCGCCGACTGCCCGAGACCTTGCGGCAGTGCACCAGCGCATCACGAATCATGAAGTTGACCAGGGTGGGTGATACGCCCAGTTCCTTGGCGATGTCTTTCTGCGGCACGCCGTGCAAGCGGTACATCTCGAAGGCATAACGGGTGCGGCTGGGCAGCTCAGTCAGCGCATCGGCGATGTGTTCGAGGGTCGAGAAGTTGATGTGCGAAGTTTCCGGCGAAGCGCCCTGAATCACCACGTTCAAGCCTTCCTCTTCCGGGCCTGAGTATTTCTGTTCGAGCGCCTGCTTGCGGTAGTGATCGATGGCGAGGTTGCGCACGATCTGGAACAGGTAGCTCAGCTGAGCCTTGATCGACGACGTGATCGGCGGCGCCGATTGCAGTCGGAAAAACGCATCCTGAACCACATCTTCGGCACGAGACCTGCAACCGGTAATGCGGGCTGCAATCTTGACCAGAATCAGTCGATTGTCGACGAATGCCTGAAGTAGCGGTGAATCGCACCTGCTTGTGGATACTTGTTCCGTCATGGAAATCACCTTGCTGCCAATAGGTTAGTGGGAGGGCCTCGGGGGACGGCGCCGTCCTACACATCGAGCGACAAATTATGTTGAATGATAATGATTGTCAAATGAGAAAGAGAGGTATTGCTGTAAGGCGATGTGTTTTGCCAACTGCGACACGCCGCCGCACCCCAGCCCCGCTGGACGTCGCGCCTGCCGACTAATTATTTCCCTACTCCATCCGTTCTCATTGGTGAATGGCCCGGGTGCAGATCCCCGGCCTCAGCGCATTCCGATGCCCAGCGTGGTCGGCACAGACCGCGCCCCGCACGCCTCTCGACAGGTGTGACGCAGCCACCCGATTCCACTTGCAAGCCGAATTCAGGCAGGAAACCTCATGACCGACGCGTTCGAACTCCCCAGCACCCTGGTCCATGCCCTCAAGCGTCGCGCGGCCCTGACGCCGGACCGACTGGCCTTGCGTTTTCTCGCCGAAAACCCGGAGCAGGCTGTGGTGCTTAGCTATCGGGAACTGGATCAACGCGCGCGCACCATCGCCGCTGCGTTGCAGGCTCAGGCTGGATTCGGTGAGCGTGCGGTGCTGCTGTTTCCCAGTGGCGCGGATTACGTCGCGGCGTTTTTCGGCTGCCTGTATGCCGGTGTGATTGCGGTGCCGGCCTATCCGCCGGAATCCGCGCGTCGTCATCATCAGGAGCGTTTGCTGTCGATCATCGCCGACGCCGAGCCCACGCTGTTGCTGACCAGCGCCGACCTGCGCGATGCCTTGCAACAAATCGACGGCGCGCCGCCGCTGTTGTGTGTCGACACCCTCGACAGCGCACTGGCTGAACGCTGGATTGAGCCGAGCCTGCCGCCCGAACACATCGCCTTTCTGCAATACACTTCCGGCTCCACCGCGCTGCCCAAGGGCGTGCAGGTCAGCCACGGCAATCTGGTCGCCAACGAACTGCTGATCCGTCACGGTTTCGGCATCGACGTCAACCCGGACGACGTCATCGTCAGCTGGTTGCCGCTGTATCACGACATGGGTTTGATCGGTGGCCTGCTGCAACCGATTTTCAGCGGCGTGCCGTGCATTCTGATGTCGCCGGCCTACTTCCTCGGCCGGCCGTTGCGCTGGCTGGAAGCGATTGCCGAATACGGCGGCACCATCAGCGGCGGCCCGGATTTCGCCTACCGTTTGTGCAGTGAGCGGGTCAGCGAATCGGCCCTTGAGCGCCTCGATCTGAGCCGTTGGCGCGTGGCCTATTCCGGTTCCGAGCCGATCCGTCTCGATACCCTCGAGCGCTTCGCCGAAAAATTCGCTGCTTGCGGTTTCAGCGACAACAGTTTCATGGCCTCGTACGGTCTGGCCGAGGCGACCCTGTTTGTCGCTGGCACACCGCGCGGCACCGGCATCCCGGCGTTGCGTGTGGACGATCAGGCGCTGGCGCAAAACCGCGCCGAGCCGGGCGACGGCAGCGCGGTCATGAGTTGCGGCATCAGCCAGCCTGAGCACGCGGTGCTGATCGTCGAACCCAATACCCTCGAAGAACTCGCCGATAACGCCGTCGGCGAAGTCTGGGCCGCCGGCCCGAGCATCGCCCACGGTTACTGGCGCAACCCCGAAGCCAGCGCCAAGACTTTTGTTCAGCACGCCGGCCGCACCTGGTTGCGCACCGGCGACTTGGGTTTTATCCGTGAGGGCGAACTGTTCGTCACCGGGCGCCTGAAAGATATGCTCATCGTCCGTGGCCACAACCTCTACCCGCAGGACATCGAGCAGACCGTCGAGCGCGAAGTCGAAGTGGTGCGCAAGGGCCGCGTGGCGGCGTTCGCGGTCAACCACAACGGCGAAGAGGGCATTGGCATCGCTGCGGAAATCAGCCGTAGCGTGCAGAAAATCCTTGCGCCAGATGCGCTGATCAAAGCCATTCGCCAAGCCGTGGCCGAGGCGTATCAGGAGGCGCCAAGCGTGGTGGTGCTGCTCAATCCGGGCGCGTTGCCGAAAACCTCCAGCGGCAAACTGCAGCGCTCGGCGTGCCGCAACCGTCTGGCCGATGGCGGTCTCGACAGTTACGCGCTGTTCCCTCCGATCACAGCCGCAACGGAAACCGCGACCAGCAGCACTTCGGATCTTGAGGCGTTGATCGGGCAAATCTGGGCCGAGCAACTCAACGTCAAGCAGGTCAGTGGCGACGACCATTTCTTCCTGCTAGGCGGCAACTCGATCGCCGCCACGCAAGTGGTCGCGCGGGTTCGCGAAGCACTCGGTGTCGAGCTGAGCCTGCGCCTGCTGTTCGAAGCGCCAACCCTCTCCGCTTTCGCCGCCGGCCTGGCGCAGCAGCAACAGACTGGCGGCAGCGCCCAAGATGCAATCAGCACGTTGTCGCGCAGTGAGCCGATGCCGCAGTCGCTGGCACAAAACCGTCTGTGGATCACTTGGCAACTCGATCCACAGAGCAGCGCCTACAACATTCCCGGCGGCCTGCGCCTGCGTGGCGAGCTGGACGAAGATGCCGTGCGCAGCAGCTTCCAGCAACTGATCGAACGCCATGAATCACTGCGCACACGTTTCTTCGAACGCGACGGTGTGGCATTGCAGCAAGTGCTTGCCGCTGCCGAATTCGACCTGCAACTGATCGACATCAGCGACCTGCCAGCGCCCGAGCGTGAAGCCTGTGCCGAGCAGATTCGCGAAGACGAGGCGCGCACTCGGTTCGATCTGGAAAAAGGCCCGTTGCTGGCGGTGACACTGGTGCGTCTCGATGATGAAGAGCATCAGTTGCTGGTGACCCTGCATCACATCATCGCTGACGGCTGGTCGCTGAATATCCTCCTCGACGAATTCTCGCGCCTCTATGCCGCCGCTACCCAAGGTGCAACGGCGACGCTGGCAGCGCTGCCGGTGCAATACGCCGACTACGGCAACTGGCAGCGGCAATGGCTGGCGCAAGGCGAGGGCGAGCGGCAACTGGCGTACTGGAAAGCGCAGTTGGGCGAACAACATCCGCCATTGGAACTGGCTACCGATCACCCGCGCTCGGCCAGACACAACCACAGCGCCGCGCGCCACAGCGTGCGCTTGAGTAGCAAACTCAGCGAGGCGATTCGCCAGACTGCGCAGGCCCACGAAGCCACGCCGTTCATGCTTCTGCTCGCTGCGTTGCAAAGTTTGCTGCACCGCTACAGTGGTCAGCGCGACATTCGCATCGGCGTGCCCAACGCCAACCGTCCGCGCCTGGAAACCCAAAGCCTGATCGGCTTCTTCATCAATACCCAGGTGTTGCGTGCGCAAATCGATTCGCGCCTGACATTTGCCGAGTTGCTGAACCAGACCCGCCAGGCCGCACTCGGCGCCCAGGCCCATCAGGATCTGCCCTTCGAACAACTGCTCGAAGCTTTCCCGCAGGCCCGCGAACAGGGACTGTTCCAGGTCATGTTCAACCATCAGCAGCGCGACCTCAGTGCACTCAAGCGCCTGCCGGGTCTGCTCGCCGAAGAACTGCCGTGGCACAGCCGCGAGGCCAAGTTCGATCTGCAATTGCACAGCGAAGAGGATCGCAACGGCCGCCTGAGCTTGGCGTTCGACTACGCCAGCGAACTGTTCGATGCTGCGACCATCGAGCGCCTGGCCGAGCATTTCCACAATCTGCTCAGCGAGGTCTGCGAACAGCCACAGCAGGCCATCGGCGATCTGCGCTTGCCGACCGCCGCCGAGCAGAATCAGCAGAAGGACTGGAGCGTCGCTCCGTGCACCCCGGCGCAACACTGGCTGCCGGAACTGCTCGAGCAACAATTGCGCAACACCCCGCAACGCACCGCGCTGGTGTGGGACGGCGGTAGTCTGGATTTTGCCGAGCTGCACGCGCAAGCCAACCGCCTCGCCCATTACCTGCGCGACAAAGGCGTTGGCCCGGACGTGTGCGTGGCCATTGCCGCCGAGCGTTCGCCGCAACTGCTGATCGGTCTACTGGCGATCATCAAGGCCGGCGGCGCCTATGTGCCGCTTGATCCGGATTATCCGGCCGAACGCCTCGCCTACATGCTCCGCGACAGCGGCGTCGAACTGCTCCTGACCCAGACGCAATTGCTCGAGCGTTTGCCGGCCAGCGACGGCGTCAGCGTGATCGCCATGGATGCGCTGCACCTGGATAAATGGCCGAGCCAGGCACCGGGCCTGCACCTGCACGGCGACAACCTCGCCTACGTGATTTACACCTCGGGTTCCACCGGGCAACCGAAAGGCGTCGGCAACACCCACGCCGCGCTGGCCGAGCGCCTGCAATGGATGCAGGACAGTTACCGCCTCGACGAAACCGACGTGCTGATGCAAAAAGCGCCGATCAGTTTCGACGTCTCGGTGTGGGAATGCTTCTGGCCGCTGATCACCGGCGCGCGTCTGCTGCTTGCCGCCCCCGGCGAGCACCGCGACCCGCATCGCATCGCGCAACGGGTCCAGCAATACGGCGTGACCACGCTGCACTTCGTTCCGCCGCTGCTGGCGCTGTTCATCGACGAGCCGCTGAGTGCCGAGTGTACGAGCCTGCGCCGGGTGTTTTCCGGCGGTGAAGCCTTGCCCGCCGAGTTGCGCAACCGTGTGCTGACGCAACTGCCGGCGGTGCAGTTACACAACCGCTACGGCCCGACCGAAACCGCGATCAACGTCACCCATTGGCATTGCAGTGCCGCCGATGGCGAGCGCTCGCCGATTGGCCGGCCGCTGGGCAATGTGATCTGCCGCATTCTCGATGCCGATCTCAATCCAGTACCGGCGGGCGTGCCGGGCGAACTGTGCATCAGCGGCATCGGTCTGGCCCGTGGTTATCTCGGCCGGCCGGCGTTGACCGCTGAACGCTTCGTCGTCGACCCACTGGGCGAGCAGGGCGCCCGCTTGTACCGCACCGGCGACCGTGCGCGCTGGTCCTCGGATGGCGTGATCGAATACCTCGGCCGTCTCGATCAGCAGGTCAAACTGCGTGGCTTTCGCGTCGAACCGGAAGAAATCCAGGCGCGACTGCTGGCGCAAAATGGCGTCGCCCAGGCCGTGGTGCTGGTGCGCGAAACCGCTGCCGGTGGACAACTGATCGGCTACTTCACGGCGAGCGATCCGCAGGAAAATGCCGACCAACAAATCGCTCGATTGAACAACGCTTTGGCCGCTGAGCTGCCGGAATACATGGTGCCCGCACAATTGCTGCGCCTTGATGCGATGCCGTTGAGTCCCAGCGGCAAACTCGATCGCCGCGCCTTGCCCGAGCCGCAATGGCAGGTGCGTGAACACGTCGAACCGGTCAGCGAACTGGAGCAACAAATCGCCGCGATCTGGCGCGAAGTGCTGGGTCTGAAGCAGGTTGGCCTGCTTGATGATTTCTTCGCCCTCGGCGGTCACTCGCTACTGGCCACGCAAATCATTTCGCGCACACGTCAGGCCTGTGACGTCGAACTGCCGCTGCGCACATTGTTCGAGCACAGCGAATTGGGCGATTACGCCGAACAGATTCGCCTGATCCAGGTCAGCGGCCGCACCAACCAACAGTTGCCGATCGGCACAGTCGACCGCAGCCAAGCGGTGCCGCTGTCCTATTCGCAGCAGCGCATGTGGTTCCTCTGGCAGATGGAACCGGACAGCCCGGCGTACAACGTCGGCGGCATGGCGCGCTTGCGCGGCGTGCTGCATGTCGAGCATTTCGAGGCGGCGTTGCAGGCGCTGATCCTGCGCCACGAAACCCTGCGCACCACATTCCCAAGTGTCGATGGCGTCGCCCGCCAACAGGTGCATGCCGAGACCGGCGTGCGCATGGGCTGGAAGGATTTCTCCAGCCTGCCGGCAGAAGTCCGGGAGCTACAAGTCCAGCAACTGGCCGATGCAGAAGCGCACCAGCCGTTCAATCTGGAAACCGGACCGCTGCTGCGCGCCTGCCTGGTCAAGACTGCCGAGCACGAGCATTACTTCGTCCTGACCCTGCACCACATCGTCACCGAAGGCTGGGCGATGGACATCTTTGCCCGCGAACTCAGTGCGCTGTATGAAGCGTTCGTCGATGAGCGCGAATCACCGCTCGCGCCGCTGCCGGTGCAATACCTCGACTACAGCGTCTGGCAGCGTCAGTGGCTGGAGTCCGGCGAGCGCCAGCGCCAGCTCGATTACTGGACCGCGCAACTCGGTCGCGAACATCCGCTGCTGGAACTGCCCGGCGACCGTCCGCGTCCACCGGTGCAGAGCCATCAGGGCGAGCTGTTCCGTTTCGATCTGAGCGACGATCTCGCTGCGCGGGTGCGGGCGTTCAATGCGCAAAACGGTCTGACCCTGTTCATGACCATGACCGCCGCGCTCGCCACATTGCTCTACCGCTACAGCGGCCAGACCGACCTGCGCATCGGCGCGCCGGTGGCCAACCGCATCCGCCCGGAAAGCGAAGGGCTGATCGGTGCGTTTCTCAACACCCAGGTGCTGCGTTGCCAGCTCGATGGGCAGATGTCGGTCGGCGAACTGTTCGAGCAGGTGCGCCACACCGTGATCGAAGGCCAGTCCCATCAGGATCTGCCGTTCGATCATCTGGTCGAAGCCTTGCAGCCGCCACGCAGCGCGGCTTACAACCCGCTGTTCCAGGTGATGTGCAACGTGCAGCGCTGGGAATTCCAGCAGAGCCGCACGCTCGCTGGGATGACAGTCGAGTATCTGGCCAACGATGCGCGGGCGACCAAGTTCGATCTCAATCTGGAAGTCACCGACCTCGACCATCGCCTCGGCTGCTGCCTGACTTACAGCACCGATCTGTTCGACGAACCGACCATCGAACGCATGGCCAGGCATTGGCGCAACCTGCTTGAAGCGTTGATCGCTGATCCGCAGCAACGCCTCAGCGAACTGCCGTTGCTCGACAACACCGAGCAACAGCACCTGCTCGACAGCCTTGGCGTCGAGCCGGGCGAACATCGTCTCGACCAGTGCATCCATCATCTGTTTGCCGAACAGGCACTGGCGCGCAAAGACGCGCCGGCGCTGACCTTCGCCGGGCAGACCCTGAGCTACGCCGAACTCGATGCCCGGGCCAATCGTCTGGCCTGGGCGCTGCGTGAGCGCGGCGTCGGCCCGCAAGTGCGGGTCGGTCTGGCGCTGGAGCGTTCGCTGGAAATGGTCATCGGCCTGCTGGCGATTCTCAAGGCTGGCGGCGCCTATGTGCCGCTGGATCCGGAGTACCCGCTCGACCGTCTGCATTACATGATCGAAGACAGCCGCATCGGTCTGCTGCTCAGCGATCGGGCGATGCTCCAGGCCCTGGGTGATTTGCCATCGGGCGTGGCGCGCTGGTGTCTGGAAGACGACAGCCCGGGATTGGCCGACTATCCGGCCAGCGAGTTGCCGTTTATCAGCCTGCCGCAACATCAGGCCTACTTGATTTACACCTCGGGCTCGACCGGCAAACCGAAAGGCGTGGTGGTCTCCCACGGCGAAATTGCCATGCACTGCCAAGCCGTGATCGAACGCTTCGGCATGCGCCCGGACGACTGTGAACTGCATTTCTATTCGATCAACTTCGACGCCGCCACCGAACGTTTGCTGGTGCCGCTGCTCAGCGGTGCGCAGGTGGTGCTGCGGGCGCAAGGGCAGTGGGACGCGGAAGAAATCTGCGGTTTGATTCGCACGCATCGAATCAACGTCCTCGGCTTCACGCCGAGCTACGGCAGCCAGTTGGCGCAGTTCCTTGCCACGCAGAATGACGTCCTGCCGGTGCGCATGATCATCACCGGCGGTGAAGCGCTGACGGGCGAGCATCTACAGCGCATCCGCGCGGCATTCCAACCGGCGCAGTTTTTCAATGCTTACGGCCCGACTGAAACCGTGGTCATGCCGCTGGCCAGTCTGGCGCCGCAGGTACTGGAAGAGGGCGCCGGCAGTGTGCCGATCGGTAGCGTGATCGGGTCGCGAGTCGCCTACATTCTCGACGCCGATCTGGCCTTGGTGCCGCAAGGCGCGACCGGTGAATTGTTTGTCGGCGGCGCCGGTCTGGCCCAGGCCTATCACGACCGTCCGGGCATCAGCGCAGAGCGTTTTGTCGCTGACCCGTTTGCCGCTGATGGCGGGCGCATGTATCGCACCGGCGACCTGGTGCGCCAGCGTGCCGATGGTCTGGTCGAGTATCTGGGCCGGATAGACCATCAAGTAAAAATCCGTGGTTTCCGCATCGAACTGGGCGAAATCGAAACGCGCCTGCTCGATCATCCTTCGGTCCGCGAAGCAGTGGTGCTGGCGCTGGATGCGCCGAGTGGCAAGCAGTTGGTGGGTTACCTCGTTACCGATGTCGCCGGACACGGCGAAGCGCAACAGGCGGAACTGCGCGAAGCGCTCAAGTCGCACCTCAAGGCGCAACTGCCGGACTACATGGTTCCGACCCACCTGATGCTGCTGGCAAGCATGCCGCTGACCGCCAACGGCAAACTCGACCGCCGCGCTTTGCCGGCGCCCGATCCCGAGTTGAATCGTCAGGACTACGTTGCGCCAAGTAACGAGCTGGAGCAGACCCTGGCGCAGATCTGGTGCGATGTGCTTAACGTCAGGCAGGTCGGCCTCAACGATAACTTCTTCGAACTCGGCGGCGACTCGATTCTGTCGATTCAGGTGGTCAGCCGCGCGCGTCAGCAGGGCATTCATTTCAGCCCGCGCGACCTGTTCCAGCATCAGACCGTGCAAACGCTCGCCGCCGTGGCCAGCCGCACCCAGCAAGTGACGGCCGAGCAGGGCCTGGTGGTCGGCGAGTCGCGCCTGACACCGATTCAGCACTGGTTCTTCGATACGGACATTCCCCAGCGTCAGCACTGGAATCAGGCGCTGTTGCTGGAACCGACTGTGCGCCTCGAGCCGCAACGATTGCAGCAAGCTTTGCTGGCCGTGACCGAGCAGCACGATGCGCTGCGTCTGCGTTTCACTGAAACCGATGATGCATGGCAAGCGACGCATCAAGCGCTGACGAATGAGGATGTGCTCAGGCAAGTCGGCGTCGATTCGCTGGATCGGTGCGAATCTCTGTTCGCCGACGCGCAACGCAGTCTGCATCTGCGCAACGGCCCGTTACTGCGCGCGGTGCTGGTCGATGTTGCGGATGTTCAGCAACGCCTGTTCATCGCCATCCACCACTTGGTCGTCGACGGCGTTTCCTGGCGCGTGTTGCTGGATGATCTGCAAACCGCTTATCGCCAACTCGACGCTGCGCAACCGCTGAAACTGCCGGCGAAAACCAGCGCCTTCAAGGACTGGGCCGCGCGTTTGCAGGCTTATGCCGGCAGCGAATCCCTGCGTGAAGAACTCGGTTGGTGGCAAGCGCAACTGGCCGGGCCAAGCGCTGATCTGCCTTGCGAAAACCCGCAGGGCGGCAGGCAGAATCGCCATGCGCAAACCGTCAGCGTACGCCTCGATGCCGAGCGCACCCGACAGTTGCTGCAACAGGCACCGAGCGCTTATCGCACTCAGGTCAACGACCTGCTGCTGACCGCGCTGGCCCGTGTGCTGTGCCGCTGGAGCGGCCAGCCCTCGGCACTGATTCAACTGGAAGGCCACGGTCGCGAAACCCTGTTCGACGAGATCGACCTGACCCGCACCGTCGGTTGGTTCACCAGCGCTTATCCGCTGCGCCTGACTCCGCAAAATATCGAAGAGGCCGCCGGGCAGGGCGCTTCGATCAAGGCGATCAAAGAACAATTGCGCGCCGTTCCGCACAAAGGTCTCGGTTATGGCGTGTTGCGTTATCTGGCCGATGACGGCTGCCGGCAGAGCATGGCCGCGCTGCCGCAGGCGCAGGTCACCTTCAACTACCTCGGCCAGTTCGACCAGAGCTTCGGCAGCGATGCGCTATTCCGTCCGCTGGATGAGCCAATCGGTGCAGCCCACGATCCGCAGGCGCCGTTGCCCAACGAGCTGAGTGTCGACAGTCAGGTTTACGGTGGAGAACTGCTGCTGCGCTGGACTTTCAGTGCCAAGCGTTATGAGGCGCAAACCATTAACGATCTGGCCGACGCCTACCTCGGTGAGTTGCAAAGCCTGATCGCCCATTGTCTGCAAGACGAAGCCGGCGGCCTGACGCCATCGGACTTCCCGCTGGCCAGACTGACTCAGGCGCAACTCGATGCGCTGCCGGTGCCAGCCGCGCACATCGAAGATGTCTACCCGCTGACACCGATGCAGGAAGGCATGCTCCTGCATACCTTGCTCGAGCCGGGCACCGGTCTGTACTACATGCAGGATCGATATCGCATCAACAGCGAGCTCGACCCCGAGCGTTTCGCCCAGGCCTGGCAAGCGGTGGTCGCTCGTCATGAAGCATTGCGCGCTTCGTTCTGCTGGAACGTTGGCGAAGACATGCTGCAAGTGATCCACACGCCGGGGCGCACGCCGATCGAGTATCTGGACTGGAGCGCCGTCGCCGAAACCGAGCAGGAACCACAGCTGCAAGCGCTGCTGAAAAGCGAGCGCGAAGCCGGGTTCGATCTGCTCAATCAGGCGCCGTTCCACCTGCGCCTGATCAAGGTCGGCGCGGCGCGTTACTGGTTCATGATGAGCAACCACCACATCCTCATCGACGCCTGGTGCCGTTCGCTGCTGATGAACGACTTCTTCGAGATCTATACCGCCCTCGGTGAAGGTCGCGAAGCGCAGTTGAGCGTGCCGCCGCGTTATCGCGATTACATCGGCTGGCTGCAACGCCAGAACCTGGCCGAGGCGCGGCAGTGGTGGCGGCAGAATCTGCAAGGCTTCGAGCGCACCACGCCGATCCCGAGCGACCGGCCGTTCCTGCGCGAACACGCTGGTGAAAGCGGCGGCATGATCGTCGGCGACCGCTACACCCGCCTCAATGTCGAGGACGGCGCACGGCTGCGGGAACTGGCGCAGGCACATCAACTGACCGTCAACACTTTCGCCCAGGCTGCGTGGGCTCTGGTTTTGCGGTGCCTGAGCGGCGATCGCGACGTGCTCTTCGGCGTGACTGTGGCCGGGCGGCCGGTGGAGATGCCGGAAATGCAGCGCACCGTCGGCCTGTTCATCAACAGCATCGCCCTGCGCGTGAAGATGCCGGCGGACGATCAGCGCAGCAGTGTGCGTCAATGGCTCAGCGCGTTGCTCGACAGCAACATGCAACTGCGCGAGTACGAATACCTGCCGCTGGTGAATATCCAGGAACAGAGCGAATTGCCCAAAGGCCAGCCGCTGTTCGACAGCCTCTTCGTGTTCGAAAACGCCCCGGTGGAAGTCTCGGTGCTTGATCGTGCACAGAGCCTGAATGCGAGCTCGGATTCCGGCCGCACCCACACCAATTTCCCGCTGACGGCGGTGTGTTACCCGGGCGACGACCTTGGCCTGCATTTGTCGTATGACCAGCGCTACTTCGACGAATCGACGGTCGAGCGCATGCTCAGTGAGTTCAAGCGCCTGCTGCTGGCGCTGGTCGACGGCTTCCATGGCGACATGGCCGATTTGCCGCTGCTGGGCGACGAAGAGCGCGACTTCCTGCTGCACGGTTGCAACCAGAGCGGCCATGACTATCCGCTGGAGCAAAGCTACGTGGCGTTGTTCGAAGCGCAGGTCGCGGCGCATCCGCAGCGCGTTGCCGCCAGTTGCCTTGACGAGCAACTTAGCTACGCCGAGCTGAACCACAACGCCAACCGCCTCGGCCATGCCCTGGTCGCTGCCGGTGTGCGCATGGATCAACCGGTGGCGCTGCTGGCCGAGCGTAATCTCGACCTGCTCGGCATGATCATCGGCAGCTTCAAGGCCGGTGCCGGTTACCTGCCGCTGGACCCGGGTCTGCCGAGCCAGCGCCTGAGCCGCATCATCGAGCTGAGCCGCACGCCGTTGCTGGTGTGCAGCGCAGCCTGCCTTGAGCAGGCGCAGACCTTGCTCGAAGAGTTTGGCTGTTCGAATCGTCCGCGCCTGCTGATATGGGAAGAGGTCCAGGCATCGGTGGCAGCGACGCACAATCTCGGTATTCACAGCGGCCCGGACAATCTCGCTTACGTGATCTATACCTCGGGTTCGACCGGGCTGCCAAAAGGCGTGATGGTCGAGCAGCGCGGCATGCTCAACAATCAGTTGAGCAAACGTCCGTACCTCGACTTGAGCGCGGCCGATGTGATCGCGCAGACCGCCTCGCAAAGCTTCGACATTTCCGTCTGGCAGTTCCTCGCCGCGCCGTTGTTCGGCGCGCGGGTCGACATCGTACCGAATGCGATTGCCCACGATCCGCAAGGTCTGCTGGCACATGTACAGGCGCAGGGCATCACCGTGCTGGAAAGTGTGCCGTCGCTGATTCAGGGCATGCTCGGCTCCGAGCGCCTGAGCCTCGACGGCTTGCGCTGGATGTTGCCGACCGGTGAAGCGATGCCGCCGGAACTGGCCCATCAATGGCTGCTGCGTTACCCGGACATTGGTCTGGTCAATGCTTACGGCCCGGCGGAATGCTCCGATGACGTGGCGTTCTTCCGTGTCGACATGGCGTCGACGCGCGGCAGCTATTTGCCGATTGGCACGCCGACCGACAATAACTTGCTGTTCCTGGTCGATGGCGCGCTGGAACTGGTGCCTTTGGGCGCGGTGGGTGAGTTGTGTGTCGCCGGGACCGGCGTCGGTCGCGGTTATGTCAGCGATCCGCTGCGCACCGCGCCGGTGTTTGTGCCGAATCCGTTCGGCGCGCCGGGCGAACGCCTGTACCGCACCGGTGACCTGGCACGGCGGCGCACCGACGGCGTGCTGGAATACGTCGGCCGGGTCGATCATCAAGTGAAGATTCGCGGTTACCGCATCGAGCTCGGTGAAATCGAAGCGCGCCTGCATGAACAGCCGGAAGTGCGCGAAGCGGCGGTGGGTGTGCAGGAGGGCGTCAACGGCAAGCATCTGGTGGGCTACCTGGTCGCGGCCGATGCAGCGCTCAATCCGGGTGAACGCCTGGAGCGGATCAAGCAGCGCCTGCGCGCCGAACTGCCGGAATACATGGTGCCGCTGCACTGGCTGTGGCTGGAGCAGATGCCACTCAACGCTAACGGCAAACTCGACCGCAAAGCCTTGCCAACGCTGGAGATCGGTCAGTTGCAGAGCGAGGATTATCTGGCCCCGCGCAACGAGCTGGAGCAGACCCTGGTTGATATCTGGGCTGAGGTGCTGAAAGTGGAAAAGGTCGGCGTGCGCGACAATTTCTTCGAACTGGGCGGGCATTCGCTGCTGGCTACGCAAATTGCATCGCGGGTACAAAAAGCCCTGCAACGCAACGTGCCGCTGCGCGCAATGTTCGAATGCAGCACGGTGGAGGAACTGGCCGAATACATTGATGGACTGGCGGCCAGCGACATTACGGAGGAGAAGGTTGATCGGTTGAATGATCTGATGGCGGAGTTGGAGGGGTTGTAGTTCTTCAGCGCCTGGGCCGGCCTCTTCGCGAGCAGGCTCGCTCCCACACGGGATCTGTGGTGTTCACAAATCCCGTGTGGGAGCGAGCCTGCTCGCGAATGGCGTCTGTACATTGCTGTACATTTCCATCCTTGACGATCAACAACCGGCAGCTCAGTCTGCCGGTTCTGTTTTTTCTCGCGGAGGTGGTCGATGCCCTTTTTCACGGTTGACGGACAAGCACTGCACTACATTGATCAAGGCACCGGCCCCGCCGTGTTGCTGGCCGGCAGTTACCTTTGGGACCAGGCGATGTGGGCGCCGCAGATCGCCGCGCTGACCCCGCACTATCGCGTCATTGCCGTGGATCTGTGGGGGCATGGCGAGTCCGGCAAGTTACCCGAAGGCACCACCTCGCTGGACGACATTGCCCGACAGGCGCAGGCCTTGCTTGATCATCTGGACATTGATCGCGTCACCCTCGTCGGACTATCCGTCGGCGGCATGTGGGGCGCGCGTTTGGCACTGTCCGCACCGCAACGTCTCAACGGCCTGGTGCTGATGGACACCTACGTCGGCGTCGAACCGGAACCGACCCGGCAGTATTACTTCTCGCTGTTCAAGCAGATCGAAGACTGCGGCACCATCTCCGAACAACTGCTCGACATCGTCGTGCCGATCTTCTTCCGCCCGGGCATCGACCCGCAGTCGGCGCTGTATCAGGACTTCCGCGCAAAACTGCAGGGCTATTCGCCAGAGCGTCTGCGCGACAGCATCGTGCCTATGGGCCGCATCACGTTTGGCCGCAACGATCTGTTGCCACGCCTGAGCGAGCTGAACCCGGAGACGACACTGGTGCTCTGCGGCGATCAGGACAAACCGCGACCACCCTCGGAAGCCCGGGAAATGGCTGAATTGATCGGTTGCCCGTGCGTGCTGGTACCGGAGGCGGGGCATATCTCCAATCTGGAGAATCCCGGGTTTGTGACTGAGGCACTGCTGGCGTTTCTGGCCGAGCGCAACTGACACACCAAGTGAGCTTCATTCGCGAGCAGGCTCGCTCCCACAGTTAATCGCATTCCTTCAGCATGAATGCAATTTCTGTGGGAGCGAGCCTGCTCGCGAAGGGGCCGGTTCAGGCAAAGGAAAAACTACTTAGGCCCGAGAATCTTCACCAGCTTGTCCGGCGAAGGCGCGCCTTGCTGTTGTTGCAGTTCGCCTTTGTCGTCCAGGTAGAAAATCGCCGGGGTGGCTTGCAGTTCGAGGTCTTCCATCAACTGCATGTTGGCCGCGAGTTTGCTTTGCACGGCGACCGGAATGTCTTTCAAGGCCTTGAGCGCGCTGCCCTTGCCGGCCTTTTCATGATCTTCCAGGGCCTTGGCCGGGTCTTTCGCCGCCAGCAGTGCGGCTGATTTGCCCGGGCTGTCTTCGCGGATGATGCCGACCATGATGTGGCGCAATTGCACTTTGCCGGCCTTGACCCATGGCCGCGCCTGTTCCCAGAACATGTTGCAGTACGGGCAGTTCGGATCGCTGAACAGGTACACCGTGCGCGGTGCATCCTTGTTGCCGTCCTGAATCCAGTTGCTCGCCTCGAACTTGCCCCAGACTTCCTTGGACATCGGCGCGTAGACCAGTTTCTGCAAAGGCTCGCTGCTCAGGTCCTTGCCGTCGGCGTCGTACAGATTACCCACGAGGACGTGTTTGCCGTCCGGGGTCAGGTATAGCGCCATGCCGCGATTCTGGTATTGCGCGGCGTACCCGCGCAGGCCATCGGGGGCGTCGAACTGGCCGACGATTTTCGCGCCCTTGGCTTCGATCTTTTTGATTGCGGCGGGCAGTTCTTCAGCAGCCTGCACCGACGGCAAGTGCAGCAGGGCAGTGCCCAGAGTCAGCGTCAGCAGGTGGCGGAGGCGGGGCATGGCAGTTTCCTTGCAGAGTTGGCCGGGGCAACGGCCTGATTCGGGCTTGAAGGCGAAGTGTCGAAGGTTTCCAGGGCGCGGGCGAGGCTGGCGTTCGACAGTTCACCGAGATGACTGGTCAGCAAGCGACCGTCCGGGCTATAGAACAGCGTAGTCGGTAACGCCATGGAGCCCACGGCCTGACCGAGACGGCCGCGGCGGTCGAACAGCACGTTGTTCAGGCTCAGGCCTTGGGTTTCCAGGAACGTGGCCACGCTTTGCATGCTCTCGGCCTGATTGA
Organism: Pseudomonas triticicola; assembly: GCF_019145375.1. Classification (NCBI taxonomy): domain Bacteria; kingdom Pseudomonadati; phylum Pseudomonadota; class Gammaproteobacteria; order Pseudomonadales; family Pseudomonadaceae; genus Pseudomonas; species Pseudomonas triticicola. The sequence goes on from NZ_JAHSTX010000001.1 coordinate 568,892, forward strand.
CGAACAAGAACGTCAGATCAGGGCGCTGTTGCTGGGCGTTTTCCAGCACCGGCATTTCTCGCCGGCACGGCGGGCACCAGGTCGCCCAGAGGTTGATCACCAGCGGGCCGCCCTGATACTCACTGAGCTTGATGGTTTCGCCAGCGGCGTTGCGCAGGGATATATCCGGCAGGCGCGTACCCTGTTCGTAGATATTCAGCGACAGGGTGGCAAGCAGCCAGAACGCCACGCCACTGACCACGCCGAAGCCCAACGGTCGACGCAAAGCGGGCCGGCGCCAGCCGCGATACAACGCCGCCAGCAGCAGCACGATCACTCCGGGCCAAGCGAGGAAACCGCCGTCGCGCAGATCGATGATCTGCCACGGGTCATTGCGATAGTGCGACCAGTACAGCGCGACAAACGCAATGCGCGCCGCGAGCATGCCCAGCAAGAACAGGCTGAACAGCGCTGACTCGGGGTTATCGCCGCCGCGCTTGGCCACTCGCCAGCCGACAAATGTCGCCAGCGCCAGAGCACTGATCAGCAGCAGGTGGTTGAGCGCGATGGCGAAGGTGCCGAGGGTGAACGTCAGCATCAGTTGGCATCTCGGGTGGCGGACCAGCGTTGCAGGAAGGTATCGGCATCGACCTCGCCGGTGATGCGCTGGCTGCGGCGTTCTTCGCCGTCAGCGCCGATCCAGATGAACGTCGGCGGCCCCGGCACTTTATAGCGACTGAGCAGCTCACGGCTCGCAGCGTTGTCGGCGGTCACATCCAGGCGCAGCAGGCGCACATCGCTCAGGGCCTGCATGACCTTGGCCTCACCGAACACCTTCTTCTCCATGACCTTGCACGACACGCACCAGTCGGCGTAGTAATCGAGCAACACCCACTGGCCCTGAGCCTTGGCCGCGTCGAGTTCGCGTTGCAGGGCGGCCGGTTCCTTGATTGTGCTGAAGGCATCGTGACCCGTCGGCGCCGCGCTGGCGACAGGGCCGGCGCTGTAGACCTGTAATGGCTGATACGGATCATCGCTGCCGCCCGCCGCACCGATCACTAACAAGCTGCCCCACAAACCGAGCAGCAAGGACAGGGCGCCAAACATCTGCGCGACGCGGCCAAACCCTGCGGATTGTTTCCAGGCGCTGTAAGCGGCGATCAACAGCAGAGCGCCGCACAGCCCCAGCCACAACGACGGATCCAGTACCGGGCGCAGCATCAACAATGCAGTGGCAAGAAAGAGGAAGCCGAATATGCCCTTGAGCAGATTCATCCACGCGCCGGGTTTTGGCAGGAAACGGTTGCCCACAGTGACCAGCAGCAACAGCGGCACACCGATGCCGATGCCCAGTGCAAACAGAATCAGACCGCCGTGCAACGCGTTACCGCTCTGCGCGATGTATAGCAGCGCGCCCGCCAGTGGCGCGGTCATGCACGGCCCGACCAACAGACCGGACAATGCGCCCAGCACACCGGCGCCGATCAGGCTGCCGCCGCTGCGGCTGCGCGACGCATGTTCAATGCGATCACGCAGGGCCACCGGCAGTTGCAGCTCGAAGAAGCCGAACATCGGCAATGCCAGCACTACGAAAATGGCGGCAAACGCACCGAGCAACCAAGGATTCTGCAACCACGCCTGCAGGTTCGCACCGAGCAGCGCAGCAATCACGCCCATCGCCGCATAGACCAGTGCCATGCAGATCACGTAGCTGCTGGCCAAGGCAAACCCGCGCCGTGGTGTGGCGCCACTGCCGACAATCATCCCGGCGAGAATCGGCAGCATCGGCAGCGAACACGGAGTAAACGCCAACAGCAGGCCGAGTCCGAAGAACACCAGCAGACTCCAGCCCAGCGCCCGTTGTTGCAGACTGCTGGCCAAAGCCTGATCCGGGGCTTCAGCGCCTGTTGTTGCTGCGGCTTTGCCACCCAGGTCAATCACCCGGGTTTGCGGTGGATAGCACAGACCGGCATCGGCGCAGCCCTGATAACTGACCTTGATCTGCCCGCTGGCCGCCGCCGGGATTTTCACTTCCAGGCCTTGGCGATAGACCGGCTGCTCGCCGAAAAACTCATCGCTGTGGGATTCGCCTTCAGGCAACACTGGCTGCTGGTCGGCGGCCAGTCCGTCGAATTTCAGGCGTTTCTGATACAGGTAGTAGCCGTCAGTGATCTGCCAGAACAGCTGGGTTTCGCCCGAGTCCAGACGCTCTGAGGTGAGTACGAATGCCTTGTCGACGGGTAAAAAGTCCGGCTTGGACTCGAACGGATTGTTTCCGGCCTGAGCCAGACCGGAAACCAGTAGAGCAAACAGAAGAAAAAAATGACGCATGGAGGAGCCTTGTCCCTGTGCAAGTGGGGTGCAGGATGGGCGGCGGCGATTAACCGATAATTAACCCTATCCTACTAGGCTCGCCGGGATTGACCAATCAGCCACGCAGCAGGCCGGGCCAATTACCGTCATCAATGGTTCTGGGGCCGGCAACGAGTCGGTCGGACTGAATGTTGTAAGTGAGGTACTGATTGTTGGTCAGGAAGATATACCAGTAACTGTCTGCAAATGTCCGGTCATTCTGCGCCGCTGTGATTATCCGGTCCTTGTAAGGTTTCAGCGCGCCCAGCTGATATTCGCCGAAAGGGTTGTACTTGACGGTCTTGGCCTTGTAGTCGAAAGACAAGTAGTGGCCGTCATCGAGGATGAATCGAAACAGGAAAGGGTGGCCGGTCAGTTGAAACCAGGTGCCGGCGATGATCTTGTCAAAATATGGGAGAATCGGCTTCCATACCGAGTCGGCTACCTTGTAGAACGCGGCAACTTTATCGCTGTCCTGATCGTATTTGCAGACCATCGGAGTTGTTCCGTCATAAAAGAAAAGCCAAGCAATATCCTCGTCACTTCCGGCGTTCCAGCCGAAGGAAGTGGTAGTCAGGCCAAAGCGCAGATCTTTGGTATGCGGGGCAAAGTTGTCCCAGTTGCCTGCCGTGGCGGCTGGATAATTGGACGGGACACTATTGTCGCCAAGATCAAAGCGCGAATAGGTATCGGTGTCCTTGAAGAAAAAATAAATTCGATCAGGGCCGGAGCGCCAGTCTATGGCAACAAGGTTATTCAAGTTGGTCATGTTTAAAAGTCCATTTAAGTGCGGGGTTGAAGTTGCCGGTTGAAACTAGATTAAGTTGCGTTGGCGATAAAGGCTGGAATTGTTTCCGGATGGGTGACGGGATAATAAAGTTTGCATGGCAGGCTCGCGTGGGTTGCTGGGCTGCGACAACCTCACTGCATTCTCGTGCAGCTTTGCGAAGTCAACGTGTGCCGCCATAATTGCCCCTTAATCCTTGCCTGCTTCACTCGCCTTTTTTATTTCCGGAGCCCCTATGCACGTACTGGTTTGCGAAGACGATGAGCTGATCGCCAGCGGCATCGTCGCCGGGCTCAAGGCACAGGGCCTGACCGTCGAGCACGTCAACACCGCGTCCAAGGCGCGGGCTATGCTCAAGGTCGCCGAATTCGACGTGATGGTTCTCGATCTCGGGTTGCCCGACGAAGATGGCCTAAAGTTGCTCCAACAGTTACGGCAGAGCGGCCTGGAAATCCCCGTGTTGATCCTCACCGCGCGCGATTCGGTGACCGATCGTGTCGACGGTCTGCAGGCTGGCGCCGACGACTACCTGCTCAAGCCTTTCGACCTGCGCGAACTGTTCGCTCGCCTGCAAACGCTGTTGCGCCGAGTGGCCGGGCGCAGTGTCAATCTGATCGAGCATGGCGCGCTTACTTACGACCCGAGCAGCCGGGAAACCCGCCTCGCCGGGCAACCGGTGGACCTGTCGCGCCGCGAGCAGTCGCTGTTGCAGGCATTGCTGCACAATCGCGGCCGGGTGCTGTCCACCGAGCAACTGAAGGACAGCGTCTACGGCTTCAACGACGAACTGGAAAGCAACGCACTGAACGTGCATATCCATCATCTGCGCAGCAAGCTTGGCAAAGGCATCGTCGAAACCGTGCGTGGTCTGGGCTATCGCCTTGGGCCTGCCGATGGCGGAGAGCAAGGCAAGTGATGAGTCTGCGCCTGCGCCTGAGTCTGACGCTCGGCGCTGCCTTCGCGCTGATCTGGGCGCTGGCGGCGGCGTGGATGCTCAGCGATCTGCGCAATCAGATGATGTTCTCCCTCGACCAGCGTCTGGTCGCTTCGGCGCGCATGGTCGCCGGTTTGCTTGAGCAATTGCCGACGCTGCCGAGCAAGGGCGAGGGCACCCACTTCAGTGCTGAACAGCTGAACATTCCCGGCGGCATGGCCTGTCAGGTCAGCTCATTGCGCGGCGAGATTCTTGCGCGAAGCCATAACAACCCCGAGCAAGCGCTGGAAGCCGAGAAAATGGGCTTTCACGATCAGATGATCGACGGCGCCCCGTGGCGCAGTTTCACCCTGGCCCGCGGCGATGTGCGCATCACTACGGCGGATCGGCAGATTGAGCGCGAAGCCTTGAACATGTCGATTCTGCTCGCTGCTTCGGTGCCGGTCGGTGTGGCCTTGCTGGGCTGCCTGTGTTTGTTGTGGCTGGGCATCGGTCAGGGTCTTGCACCACTCAATCGTCTGCGCGAGGCGCTGATGCGGCGCAATGCCGATTCCCTTGAGCCCTTGCAGTTGCAGGCGTTTCCCAGCGAATTGAAGCCGTTGCTGGAAACCCAGAATCAATTGTTCCAGCGCATCGGCAAGACCATCGAGCGTGAACGTCGCTTGACCGGTGACGCCGCGCATGAACTGCGCAGTCCGCTGACGGCGATCAAGACCCACCTGCAAGTCGCGCGCATGACCGACGGCAGCGCCCGCGATCAATCGCTGGCCCGCGCCGAGGAGGGCGCCGATCGCCTGCACCGCACTCTTGAACAGTTGCTGCTGCTGGCGCGGGTCGAAGGCAGCCTGTCGTTCGATGACGGCTCGCAATGCAGCGCCGAGCAAGTGGCCCGACTGGCGATCCAGGACGCCACTGGCGGCGAGCGGCTGCGGATCAAACTGCACGTGCCGGACGACCTTTCCGCCGCACCGCTGCAAATGCCTGCCGTGCTGGCGATTGCTGCATTGCGCAACCTGCTCGACAACGCCCTGCGCCATACGCCTGAAGATTGCGCGGTCGAGGTCCATTTGGAAAACATCGGCAATCGCGTGCGTTTTGTCGTGCGAGACCATGGTCCTGGCATTGCGCCAGATGATTTGCAGCATCTGACCCAACGCTTCTGGCGCAACGGCCAGAGCACCGGTTGCGGCTTGGGGCTGGCAATTGTCCAGGCGATTGTTCAGCGCTGTGACTGTGCCCTGCATTTTGACAGCCGCCCGGATGGCTTGCGGGTCGAACTGACCATGCCGTTGCAAGCCCTCTGACCGTCCCCTGTGGGAGCGAGCCTGCTCGCGAATGCGGTAACTCCCTCAACATCGACGTTGACTGGTCCGACGCTTTCGCGAGCAGGCTCGCTCCCACAAAAAAACATGTTCTGCCACATCAAATGTAACTTCTCGGCGTTCGCTATCCGCCAGGGTTGGGGCTAAGGTCAACCCAGCTTTGACTCAATGGATTGAGGGAACTGCGCCATGGAAGCACCCGTCTGCATACGTCCGGCCACCCTGGCCGACACCGGCATCATCAACCGTATTGTCGAGCGCTCGATCCGCATCGGATGTGCACTCGATCACCGCAACCATCCACTTCTCGTCAGCGACTGGCTCAGCCGCTCCTCCGCCGATTTCATCAGTAGCCGGCTCGCCGACCCGCATTTCTATCTCTGCGTCGCTGTGCTTGATGACAAACCGGTTGGTGTCGGCATGGCCCGGGTCAGTGGCGAAATCCTGCTGTGTTACGTCCAGCCGGAATCCTTCCGCCGAGGCGTCGGTCGGGCGCTGATGCAGAATCTCGAAGGCTGGTTGCGGGTTCGCGATGTGCGCAATGCTCACCTCAACAGCACGCGCACCGCCGAGGGGTTCTATCGGCACCTGGGTTACCAACAGGCAGCGCTACCCGGTCTCTGCAACGGCTTGCAAACCGTGCCGCTGCGCAAACCTTTGTCCTCACCGGCCGGACAACTCGATCAAGGGTGTAAATCCGCACCGCGCTGAAGCGTTTCCAGAACAGGAAAACCTGCAAGTGCGCCCCGCGACCGGAACGCGCACCTGTCGGTGTGCAGTTTCTGGTCATTATCCATAGCGAATTGAGGGGTCGAGAGATGTCAGTCGCCACCAGTCTTATCGAAGCGTCGTCGGCCCGGGTCGCCTCGGCGCCGGCAGAAACGTTGTTCGAATTCAACGAATCACCGTTGTTGGCGCGGCAGAGCCGGCAGGAGTCCAACGCGCGCAGTTATCCTCGGCGTATTCCCTTGGCGCTCAAGCGTGCCAAGGGCTTGTATGTCGAGGATGTTGAAGGACGTACATTCATCGACTGCCTGGCCGGCGCCGGCACGCTGGCGCTGGGGCACAACCACCCGGTAGTGATCGAGGCGATCCAGCAAGTGCTGGCCGACGAGCTGCCGCTGCACACCCTCGACCTGACCACGCCGGTCAAGGATCAATTCGTCCAGGACCTGTTCGGGCTGCTGCCGACGGAGTTGGCGGCGCAAGCGAAGATCCAGTTTTGTGGCCCGACTGGCACCGACGCCGTGGAAGCAGCGCTGAAACTGGTGCGCACCGCAACCGGGCGCAGCACCGTGCTGTCATTTTCCGGCGGTTATCACGGCATGAGCCAAGGTGCGTTGAGCCTGATGGGCAGCCTGGGACCGAAAAAACCACTGGGTGCGTTGCTCAGCAACGGCGTGCAATTCATGCCCTTTCCCTACGACTACCGCTGCCCGTTTGGCCTCGGCGGCGCGGCGGGCGTCAACGCCAATCTGAGCTACCTGGAAAACCTGCTCAACGATCCCGAGGCCGGGGTGCAGTTGCCGGCGGCGGTGATTGTCGAGGCGGTGCAGGGCGAGGGCGGCGTGATACCAGCGGATGTCGAGTGGTTGCGCGGCTTGCGCCGGATCACCGAGAAGGCTGGTGTGGCGCTGATCGTCGATGAGATCCAGAGCGGTTTCGCCCGTACCGGCAAGATGTTTGCCTTTGAACACGCGGGTATCGTTCCGGATGTGGTTGTACTGTCCAAAGCCATCGGCGGCAGCCTGCCGTTGGCGGTGGTGGTTTACCGTGACTGGCTCGACACTTGGCAACCGGGTGCCCATGCCGGCACGTTCCGCGGCAATCAGATGGCCATGGCCGCCGGTTCAGCGGTAATGCGCTATCTGGTGGAGCACAAGGTTTGCGAGCACGCAGCCGCCATGGGTGATCGACTCAGCGAGCATCTGCACATCCTGCAACGCGACTTCCCGCAGCTGGGCGATATTCGTGGTCGCGGCCTGATGCTCGGCGTTGAACTGGTCGACCCGAACGGCGCGCCCGACGCGCTCGGTCATCCGCCAGCGTTTGCGCGTCTGGCGCCGCTGGTCCAGCGTGAATGCCTCAAGCGTGGCCTGATTCTGGAGTTGGGCGGTCGGCATGGCGCAGTGGTGCGCTTCCTGCCGCCGCTGGTGATCACTGCCGCGGAAATCGACCGGGTGGCCGAGATCTTCGGTCGCGCATTGGCCGCTGCCACCACCGCGCTGTAAATTTTTCCGCGCGGCGAACGTTCTTTCTACATACCCGGCTGCATTCCTTTTGCAGCCGACCTTACAACGATGGAGAACCAGCATGACGTCAGTATTCGACCGCGAGGACATCCTCTTTCAGGTCGTGGTCAACCACGAAGAGCAATACTCGATCTGGCCCGATTACAAAGCCGTGCCGGAAGGCTGGCGCACCGTGGGCAAGAGCGGCCTGAAAAAGGAATGCCTGGCCTACATCGAAGAAGTCTGGACCGACATGCGCCCATTGAGCCTGCGCCAGAAGATGGATGCACAAGTCGCGGCGCAATAAGCGACCGGGCATAAAAAACCCGCTGGACCATTGATGGTCAGCGGGTTTTTTCATGTCTGGAGAGTGACGTTGTGGGCGCGGGCCTCTTCGTGAGCAGGCTCGCTCCCACAATTGAAATGCGATTCCCTGTGGGAGCGAGCCTGCTCGCGAAGAACGATAACGCGGATTTACTGGAACTACGCTCCGCTCAACCCCTTGAGCAACAAGTCCACATTCCCCTCCAGCTCCGCCAGCGGATCCGCCGCATCGGTACTCAACACCACCAGACGGCTGCCGGATTCGGCAATCGCCGCTTTCACCGGCTCCGCTGGCTGGCGATGGTGTAGCACCACCGCCACGTCATTGTCCTTAAGCGTCGCCGTCAGCTTCTTCAACTCATCTGGCGTCCACTCGGCATCAGGCCTCGCATCCTGTCCCGCCAGTTCAAGGTTGAGGCTGCCAATCAGATAGCCGAAGTGATCGCTCAGGCTCATCACGCTCAGGTTGTCCGCCTCGGCCAGACGCGCTTCGGTGTCCGCGCTGAGTTTCAGCAAACGCTGTTTCAACGCCGCCAGGTTGGCCTCGATCGCAGGCTTGGCGCTCGGCGCCAGGCGCACCAGGTCTGCGGCCATCACATCGGCCATGCGCCCCATGTTGTTGCTCGCCAGCCATGGCTGACTGTTCAGGCCATCAACCTGCAGGCCCGGCTGCACGGCGATGCCGGGCAGGGCGCCGTCGACCGGGCGCGCAGCGTCGACTTCGACGATACGGATATTGCTGCGCCGCGCGATCGGGTACAGCGGATCATCGGTCCACAGCGAACGCAGACCGATTACCGCGTCCGCGTCGGCGGCCAGTTTGCTCAGCGCCGGAGCGCCACGGCCGGTGAAATACGCAGTCTGACGGCTACCCGGAAGGTTGGCCGGCGCCGCACGTTCGAGTTTGACGTCGGTACCCTTGAGCAATACTTCGCCCAATCCATAGGTGATCGGTAACGAGGCCAGAACGCGCAACGGTTTCGCAGTTTCAGCCGCCATCAACGGAGTGCAGACCACGCCACACAGGGCCATGGCCAGAGTCAGGTTACGCAATGAAAAAGCCATTTATCCAAGGTTCCCTTTCAGGCTGGGGACGACGCCGCGCGCGATGGCGGCGAGGGCGAAAGCGATGCCGGCGACCAGAATGATCGCGGCGCCGGACGGGATCGGCAGGTCGAACACGATCGGCGCAAGAATCCCGCACAGGGTGCTGGCGGTAGCGATCAGCACCGAGCACCAGAAAAAGCCTTTCAGCGACTGACTGAGCAAGCGCGCCGCCGCCGCAGGAATCACCAGCAAGGCACCGACCAGAATCGCGCCAATCACCTTCACTGCCGCGACGGTGATCAAGGTCACCAGGATCACGAACAGGTAATCCAGGGTCTTCACCGCTACGCCACGCACCGCCGCCAGTTGCGGATTGAAACTGGCGAGCATGATGCGGTTGTACAGCGGCAGGGCGAGGGCCATGACCAGCGAACCGACGATGGCCAGCACCGCCAGATCATTGCCGTTGACGGTCAACACCGAACCGAACAGCACGTTTTCCAGAATGTGCACGTTGATCTTGCCGGCGAGAATCAGCAGCAGGCTCGCGCCCAGCGCCAGTGACACCGAGAGAAACACGCCGATCAGCGTATCCGGTGCCAGTCCGGTGCGGTTGCGCAGGTAATTGAGCAGGATGCCGAACAGCAGGCAGTAACCGAACAGGCTGCCGTACGGGCCGGTGTAGGGTTCGCCGAGCAGGATGCCGATGGCGACACCGGTCAACGCGGCATGGCCGACTGCTTCGGAAAAGAACGCGAAGCGCTTGACCACCACCAGCGTGCCGAGCCCGCCGAGCACGGGGCCGATCAGCAGGCCGGCGAGCAGCGCATTGACCACAAAACCGTAGGCCAGCGCCTCGGGCAGATAACCGGAAGACGCCCAACCCTGGACCATCAAACGAAAGGCTTCGTAATTCATCAGACCGCGCTCCGTGGATGGGTGGAAAACAGCGTCAGCAGACGCTCCGGAGTCAGCGCCTGTTGCGGTGTGGCATCGAACAGCACGCGGCGGTTGAGACCGGTAACCCGATCGGCCAGCCGACCCACCGCTTCCAGGTCATGCTCGATCCACAGCACCGTGACTCCCGCCGCGCGCCAGTCAGTCAGCAGACGTTCGAACACTTGGATCCCGGCCTCATCGAGGGCCGACATCGGCTCGTCGAGCACCAGCAGTTGCGGCGCCGGAATCAAGCCCTGCGCGAGCAGCACCCGCTGCCGCTCGCCGCCGGACAGCGCGCCCATGCGGCGCTTGCGCTTGTCCTGCATGCCGACCCGCTCCAGTGCCTCGCCGATGGCGCCGGCGTAGTGTTTGCTCAAACCGAGAAAGGCTGGGCGGCGCTGACACATCGCCGCCATGAAATCGTCGACGGTCATCGGCAAGCCGCGATCGAACTCCAGCGCCTGCGGGACGTAACCAATGGTGCCGGGCTCGCCGGGCCAGTGCAGGCTGAGCTGGCCCTGATGCGGCATTTGCCCGAGCAGGGTCTTGATCAGCGAACTCTTGCCACCGCCGTTGGGGCCGACCAGCGCATGCACGCTGCCGGGCTGCACCTGGAAGCTGACCTTGTCGAGAATCGTCGTGCGCCCCAGGGTAAGGCTCACTTCCGCAAACTCCAGCGATGGCCCGGTTATCCCCTGTGGGAGCGAGCCTGCTCGCGATTGCGGAGTGTCATTCAACAAAGATGTCGCCTGATCCGGCGCCTTCGCGAGCAGGCTCGCTCCCACAGGCGGTTCGGCGTGATCGGCGAGCAAGGTTTCTTTCGACGTCATGCCCCCGACTCCTGAATCGCCCGAACCACGGTGTTGAGGTTGCCGGTCATTTCCTTTTCGTACTTGTCGGCGGTGTATTGGCCGTAGGAAATGTGCGACAGCGGGTACAGCTTCACCCCGGATTCGCGCTGGATGGTGTCGACGTAGCTGGAGGGGAAATCCATCTCGGAGAAGATCACTTTGACGTCGAGTTCACGCAACTGGTCGATGGTTTTTTTCAGCTGGCTCGGGCTTGGCTCGATGCCGTGGGCCGGCTCGACCACGGCCGTCACTTCCAGACCGAATTCACGCAACAGATAGTCGTAAGCCGCATGCACTGTGGCCACGCGCAGTTCGGCGTTCGGTGCCTGGGTCAGTTTGGCCAAGGCGTCGGCGCGCATCTGCCGCAGGCGTTTGCCGTAAGCGCGGGCGTTTTGCGTGTAGGTCTTGGCATTGTCCGGATCGATCTTGCCCAGCTCGCGGGCGATGTTGTTGACCTGGGCGATGGAGGCGCTGATCGACAGGAACGTGTGCGGATTGACCACTTTGCCAGCGCCGCGCGCAGCGACACCGGTGGCCGCCAGCAATGGCACGTTCTCGTTGGCTTCGATGGTTTTGACGTTGGGTGTTTCGCTGGCGGCGATCATCCGGTCGGCGAAGTCGTCATGACCGACGCCGTTGAGCACGATCACGTCCAGTCCGCTGATGCGCTTGATGTCTTCGGCGCGCGGTTCGTAGGCGTGCGGATTAAAGCCCGCAGGAATCAGCGGCACCACTTCGGCCTTGTCGCCAACGATGTTGGCGACGTAGCTGTAATACGGATGCAGAGTGATGCCGATACGCAGGCGTTTGCCTTGCTCGGCGCTGGCCAACGGACTCAGCAGGCAGGCGCACAGGCCAAGCAGAAACAGGCGTAACAAGGGACGGCGAGGAGATGAAATGGACATGGGCAAGCAGTCTTCTCTCGGATAAAGGCGAGGAATCAATGGCGATGTTCGCGGGTAACCCCGGCATCGAATTGCGCGACGATCTGTTTCCAGCCAGCGGCGGACAGCGCGGCGTCAGACAGATCTTCAGCAGGCGCGGGATCGGCGCTGCGCTTGAGCCAGATGTCCGGCGCCGCGTTGGCGTCAGTGCCGACACGCATCAGAAATGAACCGGCGACATCAGGCGTCGCACTACGGCCGAAATAGGCGCGTTCGGCGAGCATCTGCCATGCGTGACCGCCACGGCTGACCGAGCTGGCGTCCTGGGCGAACGGCGCGAAGCCTTCGTTGGCCAGCATCTGTGGCGTCGGCAGGGCTTGTTGCTCTTCGCGCAGCAGGCGGATTTCGTCGAGGGTCACTCGCAGGTCGGCATAGATGCCTTGCTCGGCGGCGCTGAGATCGCGGCGGGCGTCGTACTGGTTGCTCGCGACCGGCTCCGGTTCATGGGAAACCCCGCGCCACGCCACCACCGAGCCGGCGACCGCGAGGATCAGCAGGCACGACAGCAGCACGTTGAGGGTTTCATGGCCGGCGCCGGCCGGGCGTACCACTTGCGTCGTCGGGCTACTCATGGGGCTTCGATATCCGCCTGGTCGATTTCCACCACGTGGCCTGGGCCGGCATCGAATAGCACATAGAACTCACTGCCGGGTTTCTTGAACGTCAGCGTCGAGTCATCACCCAATTTGCCCGGCACCAGAATGGTTTCGTCGTAGCCGATCACGTCGAGGGTCACCCCCGGCGCGCCGCTGCCGTCGGAAAAACCGCCGGTGCATTTGATCTGTTCGGCATCGATGGCTTTGCATTCGCACATCGGGTTGTGCGCCTGGGCGCTGGCGCTGAAACCGGCGCTCAGCAGCAGCGCGGCGCTGGCGAGCAAACGGGTATGAAGGGGTGAGCGAGTCATGGTTTGGCTCCTTGTTTGTTCAGCCACGCAACCGTAGCGGGGGAGGCTTGGCTCAGGGGAATCGCGGCCTGGTGCATGCTGCCGTCCCAGCCTTCCATGGTGATCCACAGCTCGGCGTCAGGTTTGGTCTTTGCCGGGATCGGCATTTGCGTGCCCATGCGATAAGGCGTACCGAAGAAGATCGTGCCAGCGGCGCGCAGACTGCGCGGCTTGCCGATGCGCAGGTAAGTAGCCTTGACCTGTTCGACGCAGGTATCGCAGACGGCAGCAGTGAAATCCTTCATATAACCGGCCGGCCCGCTCAGGTGCGGCGCCTCGTCACGCAGTTCGGCCAAGCGCAGGCTCCACGGGCCGACCTGAACGGTGCCTACTTCACGCTGGCCCAGGCCACTGTCGCCGCGAAACAGCGAGGCATCGGCAAAGTATTTCGGCATGAAGCCCAGCGGGATCAGCAACAGCAGGACATTGATGTGGAAACGCCACTTGTGCCAGAAACGCGACAGGCGCGACGGCGGTGTGACCGAGATGGCTTTGTTCACAGGCTCGCCTCCGAAGGTTCACGGCGCAGCGCCGGTTGGGCGGTGACGCGGTTTTTCTTGTCCTCGCGTTTCAGCGCATTGGCGGTGGCCAACGCGGTGCGCTTGGTCCAGATCAGCAGGCCGCTGAGGATCATCATGCTCAGCAACAGACCGAAGAAGAACCAGATCAATTTGATCCAGATGCCGCCGAAGTCGCCGGTGTGCAGCGGGCGCATGGATTCGGTGACGAATTCCAGCGAGGAGCGGTCGGACAGCAACCGTGAGGAAGCCATTTCGCCGTTGTACGGGTTGAGTGTCGCGGTCTGGTACATCAGCGGATACCAGCCACGGCCGCTGACGCTCATGTGCGAGTAGGCATTGCCAGGCAGATTGACGTAACTGGCTTCCAGGCCCGGAATCTTCTGCTGGGCGATTTCGATGGCGCGGTCCAGGCTGATGCGCGGCGGCGGGGTGCCAGCGGCCGAAATCGGCACGCTTTCGCGGGACATCGCTGGAATGATCGGTTCGCTGGAAATGGAAATCTGGTTATCGAACAGGATCGCCTTGATCAGGAACCAGATGCCGGTGATGGAAATCACCGCGATGAACCAGATCGACCAGATGCCGCACAGGCGATGAAAGTCGCCCCAGAAAATCCGCGCGCCGTGGCGCACGCGCAGTGTCGGGCGCAGGAAACCTTTCCAGAAGCGTTTGTACACCACCAGCCCGGTAATCAGCGACACCAGCATCGGCACGCCGAGCAGCGACACCAGGTACCAGCCCCAGCTGTAGCCATTGGTGAACGGCACCAGCCACCAGCCATGCAGGGCGCGGGTGAACGCTTTGAAATCAAAGGCTGGCGCGGTGCCCTGGATGACCCCGGTGTACGGATTGACATACACCGTCAGCGAGCGCCCGTCGGGGTAGCTGACTTCGACATCGAGGGCAAAGTGCGACTCGTCCGGACGATTGATGCTCTGCACCAGGGTTTGCGGCTCGGCCTGTTTGATCGCGGCGAGAATCTGGTCGTAGCTAAGTCGCGGCGCATCGTCCGACGGCTGACTGGCGCGCATTTGCGGGTTGGCCAGCCAGACAATCTCCTGGCTGACCACCGCCAGCGTGCCGGTGACACAGACGATCAGCACAAAGAACCAGATCGGCAACGCCAGCCAGCTATGCACCAGGAACCACAGTTTGGAACGGGATTTCTTCGACATGATTGCGCGTCTTGATTTCGGTGGAAGGGGCCGGGCTACGGGCTTCGCAGCACGGAACTCCCCGGGAGGCCGTTCGTGGCTTTTGCCTACGCGAACGGCCTGCATTCCTATAAGACGGATGAGCGAAGAAAATCCCGACAGCGGATATGAAAGTAAATGTTTCGCAATTACATCGGCAGTGCCTTTTTGCCGGGGGTCGATCCCAAGCAAAAAGCCCTCAGCCTTGGCTGAACATCTCCATCGCACGCTGGCGAATCTGCTCTTCGCTCAGATCCTCTTTGTGCGTGGCGAGAAACCACAGATGGCCGAACGGATCTCTCAGCGTGCCGCTGCGGTCACCGTAAAACTGGTCTTTGACCTCGGAGACGCTTTGCGCCCCTGCATCCAGCGCTTGTTGAAAGGACTGGTCGACATCGGTGACATACAGGTGCAAGCCGATCGACACTGCCTGCTGCGGATTGCTCAGCGGCCCTTGGTCGCAAGGCGTGCCAAGCATGATCGCGCTGTCGCCAATGCGCAGCTCGGCATGGCCGATGTTGCCGTCGGGCATGGTCAGGCGCATGACTTCGCTGGCATTGAAGGCTTTCTTGTAGAAATCGATGGCCTCGGCAGCCTGTCGGATGCCGAGATACGGGGTAATGCTGTGATACCCCTCGGGAATGGGTTTGACGCTCATGACGTTCTCCCTGTTTTTGTTTTCAACAGATGTGGTTACACCGGATTTACCCGGAGCAATCACTATAGAACCGTCCTTGCTGCGCAGATTGTTCGCCGACGAGCAGCAATCATCATTCATCGCGAAAGTGCGCGCCTGGGCCTCGGTCACCGAGCATGTCGCCTTTATTGCGTAATGGACACGCTTCCATGGACAGACAGCCGCAGCCGATGCACCCGGTGAGCTGATCGCGCATCAGCGTAAGTTGCCTGATCCGTTCATCGAGCTCGCGTTGCCATTGTTCAGACAGAATCTTCCAGTCCGCCGCTGATGGCGCGCGATCCTGCGGCAGGATTTTCAGCGCTTCGCCGATCTCCGCCAGCGGTATCCCCAACCGTTGCGCGACTTTGATCAACGCCACCCGGCGCAGGACGGCGCGCGGATAGCGGCGCTGATTGCCGGCATTGCGCTCACTCTTGATCAAACCTTTGGCTTCATAAAAATGCAGCGCGGTGACCGCGACGCCACTGCGCGCCGCAACCTCGCCCACGGTGAGAGGCTTGTGCACCTGCTCCTTGCTGATCATGCGGAAAATACTCTTGACCTTGACTTAACTAGAGGTTTTACCCTGCAGCTCTTCGGGTCGCAAGGCTCGCTTCAACATGAGTGGGGGCTTTCCATGAGCAATCGCAGCTTTACCCAATTGATCGAATTCGAAATCGAACCCCGCCAGCAAGCAGCGCTGGTCACGGCACTGGCCACGCAGACCGAGGGGCTGGCCCAGCGTTACGACGGGTTTCTCAGCGCCAGCGTGCAGGCCAGCGACGACGGCCGCCGCGTGCTGAGCTTTTTGCAATGGCAGAGCCGCGAAGCGGGGGAGGCGGCGTTTCGCAGTTTCGAAAGCGGCGAGGAGGATTTCTGGCAATTGATCCGTACCCATCGGGCGAAAAACGTGACCTTCAACTCGTTCCAGGTGCACAGCAGTATCGCCCGCAGCCACGACGACGCGCTGCACTGCCGTTTGCCGCTCAGCCAGTATTAGCGCAAAGCTGATAGCCACTATTGAGAGCGTTGATTTCTGCGCGAGCGTGCCCGGGCGTAGCCTTTCTCCATCGACCCCACATTGCTCGCCAGGACGCTCCCATGAACCGTTTACTGACTGTTTCGCTGATGCTCGCTGTTTCCGTACTCGCCGGTTGTGCCGGCCATGTTTCGCCCGAGCTGCGCCCTTACACCGCTGAAGAATCCCGCGAACTGGCGCTGGAAGCGCTGAACCGCAGCGGCTTGTCATTCGACGAATACCACGCGAAAAAAGCGCAATTGCTCGGCCAGCCGCAGAAGACTTTCGGCTTCGACCAACAGGGTGAGATGAGCGCCGAACGTGCCATACAGCTGCACGGTCGTCCGAGCTGAAAGCAAACTGTACTGCTTGAAGTTTTCCCTAACTGTCCGTGGGTTTGCCGGGCCGTGTGGGATAGGGTCAACAGCTGAACGACCCTGGATGGACTGCCTCGATGAACCTCTCGCTTGATCTGCTGTTGGGCTTTGCCCTGTTTGCCCTTGTCACCTCGATCACACCGGGGCCGAACAACACCATGTTGCTGGCGTCCGGAGTGAATTTCGGTTTCAACCGCACCATTCCGCACATGCTCGGCATCAGCTGCGGCTTCTTCCTGTTGGTGGTAGCGGTGGGCTTCGGCCTTGGCGCGGTGTTTCAGGCCTATCCGATTCTGTATACGGTGCTGCGATATGTCGGCGCGGCGTATTTGTTGTATCTGGCGTGGAAGATCGCCCACTCCGGCCCGGTCGGCGACAGTGCCCACGGCGAGGCGAAACCGATCAGCTATCTGGGCGCCGCGGCGTTCCAGTGGGTCAATCCAAAGGCGTGGATCATGGCCATCGGCGCCATCAGCACGTACACGCCGATGCAGGGTTATTTCTATAACGTCGTGATCATCGCGGCGGTATTCGCCATCATCAATCTGCCCAGTGTCGGCCTGTGGGCGGCGTGCGGCACGCTGTTGCGCAATGTGCTTAAAGATCCGCGCTGGTTGCGAGTGTTCAATTGGGGCATGGCCGCGCTGTTGGTGATCTCGCTGTATCCGTTACTTCTCGAAAGCTTTCACTGACGCATTGCTTCAATCGCCGGCCCGATGCCTGTTAAGCTCGGTTTCAGGAGCGTTCCTACGCACTTTTAAATGAAGCCCTACTTCTTTAACGGCATCCGATCAGGTATTGATGACGCTCTCGAACCCATGCACAGCTCACGAGGCTGTGCATCGTCGTTTGCAGACACGAGCCTCCTGATCCCGGAACACGCTCTGCGAGTCCTTTATGAACACACGTCCGCTGTATTTCGATTACGCCGCCACCACCCCGGTGGACGAGCGGGTCATCCAGGTGATGATCGAATGTCTGGGTTTTCACGGTAACTTCGGTAACCCGGCGTCCAGCTCCCACGCCTTCGGCCAGCAGGCCCGGCAGACGGTCGAGCAGGCACGTCGGCAAGTTGCCGATCTGGTCGGCGCGCAGCCTGAGCAGATTGTCTGGACCTCCGGTGCCACCGAATCCAACAACCTCGCCCTCAAAGGCGTCGCCCAGGCCCGTGGCGTTTCCGGCGGGCACATCATTACCAGCCAGATTGAACACAAGGCGATCCTCGACACCGCCCGGCAATTACAGGATTCAGGCATTGCCGTGACCTATCTGGTGCCGGACGCAGAAGGCCTGATCACGCCGCAAGCGGTCAGTGAAGCCATGCGTGACGACACCTTTCTGGTGTCGCTGATGCTGGTCAACAATGAGTTGGGCACGGTCAACGATGTCGAGGCGATTGGCGAAGTGGTGCGCAGTCGGCAGGCGTTGTTTCATGTTGATGCGGCGCAAGGCGCGGGCAAAGTCGCGATCGACCTGAGCCGCTGGCCGGTGGATCTGATGTCGTTTTCCGCACACAAACTCTACGGCCCCAAGGGCATCGGTGCCTTGTATGTCGGCCCGCAGGCGCAGCAACGCTTGCAGGCACAGATCCACGGCGGCGGTCATGAAGGTGGCCTGCGCTCCGGAACCCTGGCGACTCATCAGATTGCCGGGATGGGCGCTGCTTTCGCTTTGGCCGCCGACGCATTCGATGAAGAGAAAAAATCCATCATCGCTTTGCGCGAACGCTTGCTCGAACAGCTTTTGAAGTTGCCCGGCGTGCGCCTCAATGGCAGTGCCTCGCAACGTATTCCGCACACCCTGAGCCTGACCTTCAGCGAGGGCGAGTTCAACAGCGCCGCATTGAGCCATTCGATCGCGTTTTCCGCGACGTCGGCGTGTAATTCCGCAAGTAATGCACCGTCCCACGTGCTGCTCGCGCTCGGACACGATGCGCGGCTGGCGGGGCGCACCATTCGCTTGAGCCTCGGGCGGTTTACCACCGTCGAGGATGTCGACAAGGCCGTTGACCTGATCACAACCGCCTGCGCCAGTGCCCCGGCATTCTGGGCGACAGGGCTCTAAACAGCAGACGCTTTCCATGGCCGCGAAGGCTACGAACAATAACGATGACGCGATTAGCAGGAGACATGATGAGTTCCTACACCTTGACCGAAGGATCGGTGCCTCAGCGCCTGGCGCATACCCGTGAACTGATGCGCCGCGAAGGCATCCATGCGCTGCTGGTGCCGTCCGCCGACCCGCATCTGTCGGAATACCTGCCGGGTTACTGGCAGGGCCGGCAATGGTTGTCGGGTTTCCACGGTTCGGTCGGTACGCTGATCGTCACTGCTGATTTCGCTGGCGTGTGGGCCGACAGTCGTTACTGGGAACAGGCGACCAAGGAGCTCAACGGCAGCGGCATCGAACTGGTCAAACTGCAACCGGGGCAGCCGAGCCCGCTGGACTGGCTGGCCGAGCATACCCCCGAGGGCGGCGTGGTTGCGGTGGATGGTGCGGTAATGGCGGTGGCTTCGGCGCGCACACTGAGCAGCAGGCTCGAGGCACGCGGTGCTCGCCTGCGCACCGATATCGACCTGTTGCAGGAAGTCTGGCGTGATCGCCCGAGCCTGCCGAACGCGCCGATCTATCAGCATCTGCCGCCACAAGCGACCGTCAGCCGTGGCGAGAAACTCGCGAAATTGCGCGAAACCTTGCAAGAGCGTGGCGCCGATTGGCATTTCATCGCCACCCTGGATGACATCGCCTGGCTGTTCAACCTGCGCGGTGGTGATGTTTCGTTCAATCCGGTGTTTGTTTCGTTCGCCTTGATCAATCAGCAACAGGCCACGCTGTTTGTGGCGCTGAGCAAGGTCGATGCCGATCTGCGCGCGGTACTGGAGCAGGATGGCGTGACGCTGCGTGACTACAGCGAAGTGGCCGATGCGTTGCGTGCTGTGCCGAGTGACGCGAGCCTGCTGGTCGATCCGGCGCGAGTGACCACGGGGTTGCTGGATAACCTGGACAGTGGCGTGAAACTGGTCGAGGGTCTCAACCCGACTACGTTGGCCAAATCGCAGAAAAGCGAAACCGACGCTCAACACATCCGTAAAGCCATGGAGCAGGATGGCGCGGCGTTGTGCGAATTCTTTGCCTGGCTGGAGTCAGCGTGGGGACGCGAGCGCATCACCGAACTGACCATCGACGAGAAACTTACCGCTGCCCGTGAGCGGCGTCCCGATTACGTTTCGCTGAGCTTCAACACGATTGCCGCGTTCAACGCCAATGGCGCGATGCCGCACTATCACGCTACCGAAGAAGAGCATGCGGTGATCGAGGGTGATGGTCTGTTGCTCATCGACTCCGGTGGCCAGTACCTCGGCGGTACCACAGACATCACGCGCATGGTCCCGGTGGGTACGCCGACTCAGGAGCAGAAACAGGATTGCACGCGCGTGTTGAAAGGCGTGATTGCGCTGTCGCGGGCACGATTTCCGAAAGGCATTCTGTCGCCGCTGCTCGACGCCATCGCTCGTGCGCCGATCTGGGCTGACAACGTCGACTACGGTCACGGCACCGGTCATGGCGTGGGCTATTTCCTCAACGTTCACGAAGGTCCGCAAGTGATCGCTTATCAAGCGGCACCGGCACCGCAGACGGCGATGCAGCCGGGGATGATTACCTCGATCGAACCCGGCACTTATCGCCCGGGCCGCTGGGGCGTGCGCATCGAGAACCTGGCGATGAACCGCGAGGCCGGCAGCAGCGAATTCGGCGACTTCCTCAAGTTCGAAACCCTGACGCTGTGCCCGATCGATACCCGCTGCCTGATTGCCGACCTGCTGACTCAGGAAGAAAAGCAGTGGCTCAATGCTTATCACAGTGAAGTACGGGAGCGTCTGAGTCCGTTGCTGGATGGCGCGGCGCTGAGCTGGCTGAACGAGCGCACTGTGGCCATTTGATCGATTAGCCCAAGGCACTGCTCGCGGTGCCTTGGGGCTCGGCTTCAATCCTGGCGCAATGCCTCTTCTACGAAGTCGAGTCGATCCTGACCGAAGAACAACTGATCGCCAATGAACATGCTGGGGGCACCGAAAACGCCGCGCTTGATCGCGGCTTCGGTGTTTTCCTTGAGTGCGGCTTTTACTGATTCATCGTTGGTCAGCGCCATTATCTCTTGGGGGTCGAAGCCGTTTTCAGTCAGCACGGCGGCAACGGTTTGCGGATCGTTGAGGTTACGGCCTTCTACCCAAAGCGCCTTGAACAGGCAATCGACGAACTCGGCGAAACGCTGCGGCTGGCGCATCTGCATGCCAGTGACGGCACGCATCAATATCAGCGTGTTGATTGGAAAGTGCGGATTGAATCTGAGCTGGACGCCGTAGCGTTTGGCGAAGCGATCGAGGTCCTGAAACATGTAGCGGCCCTTGGCCGGAATCATTGCCGGCGAAGCGTTGCCGGTGGCTTTGAACACGCCACCCAACAGCATCGGGATGTAGATCAGTTCGCTCTGGGTATCGGCGCAGATTTTCGCTAGCTGGGTGTGCGCCAGATAGGTGGTGGGGCTGCCGAGGTCGAAATAGAATTCCACGGTTTTCGTCATGATCAAATCGCTCTCTTATTGTTGTAATGAGGGGGGAGGGCTTACCAGCGTTCGTTCCATGGGCGCAGGTCCAGCTCGAAGGTCCAGGCATCCCGTGGCTGACTGTGCAGATACCAATAGTTTTCGGCGATGTGCTCTGGATCGAGAATGCCGTCCTGATCCTTGGTCGCGTATTTCTCGGGAAAGCTGTTGCGGATGAAGTCGGTATCGATCGCACCATCAACTACGACGTGGGCGACATGAATGTTCATCGGCCCCAACTCTCTCGCCATGCTTTGCGCCAGTGCGCGGATGCCGTGTTTGGCTCCGGCGAAAGCGGCAAATCCAGAAGCACCGCGCAGCCCGGCCGTGGCACCAGTGAACAGAATCGTGCCGCGCTGCCGAGTGACCATGCGCTTGGCCACTTCACGGGCATTGAGAAAACCGGAGAAGCAGGCCATCTCCCAGATCTTGAAATATTTGCGCGCGGTTTCTTCGAGAATGCTGCAGGGCACGTTGGCGCCGATGTTGAAGACAAAGGCCTCAATCGGGCCGACGCGGGTTTCGATGTCTTCGATCAAGGCGATGACGTCATCTTCCTTGCGCGCATCGCAGGCAAAACCATGGGCCTCACCGCCCTCAGCGATGATTTCGTCAACCAGAGGCTGCAATTTGTCGGCGCTGCGCCGGGTCACGCAGGCTATAAACCCCTCACTGGCAAAGCGCTTGGCAATGGCCCCGCCGGTGGCATCGCCAGCACCTACGACCAACACGACCTTCTTGTTATTCATGGGTGAATCCCTTTGGGTTAACGATCGTTTAGTTAACGAACGTTATGCTAGGATTCGGGCAGCGTCAAGGCGATCTACTTCAGGAGATGACATGCGTTATTCGGCCGGACACAAATCGGAAACCCGCGAACGATTGCTGCAAAGCAGCGCGCTGTCGGCAAAGAAATCGGGGTTTTCCACGGTGGGCGTGGATGGCCTGATGAAAGCCATCGGTTTGAGTGGCGCCGCGTTCTACAGCCACTTTTCATCCAAGGATGCGTTGTTCGCTGCCATCGTCGAGCGAGAGTTGAGTGAAAGTCTTGAGCGCCTTGGTGGCCAGGGCGGTGCAGATCGGCAGCGGCTGGAGCGTTGTCTGAAGCAGTACCTGAGCATGGCCCATGTCGAGCAACCCGAGGCCGGTTGCGCGCTGCCGACATTGGGCGCAGAGATTGCCCGTGCCGATGTACAGGTGCGTGAGCAGGCTGAAGATTGGATCTGCCGTCTTCAGCAGGGCTGGGCCGAGATACTGGAAAGCGAGAGTCTGGCCTGGTCGGTGCTGTCGCAATGCGTGGGTGCATTGGTGGTCGCGCGGATGCTTGCAACACCGGACGTGCAGCGTACGGTGTTGCGCTCGAGTCACGAGGAAATTACACGTCAGCTCGCTTTGCCACGAGCCGAGTAGTTATTTGCAGATGACGATCATGCTGCGGCTGGTATAACCGGCGGGGTTCAAGCCGAACGGATAATCGCCAGGTTCTTCGACGGCGTCCCCGGATTTGGCGATCACCTTGTAACCCTTGGGTGCGCAGGAATTGGCGGCGCTGGTGTAGCACTTGTCCCATGAGGATGAAAGTCCGGAACAGTTGATGTGCAGCCCCTTCTTGCCGCGTTTGACCTGGGTTTCCGAGGTCGCTGCGCAACTCGCGATCGCCAGCAGGGCGATCAATAGCAAAATTCGTTTCATTACCATCCTTAATAGCGGCCACGAGTCTGGTGCTCGGGTCTGCCTGTATTCGCTCGCGTTTGCAGCGTTGTGCCGTCCTTTGCGAAAAAATCCATGCCTGGCGATGGGTTACGAAGCTAAACATGGCCTAAATGAGCGCCAATTACCAGACCCCGCTTTCTATTACGCTTCAGTCAGCAGCGACAGCAGGCTTTGCTCCGCTGCCCATGGTCATGGTTGCGCCCACTGACGCCAGAATAATGCACAGGATGGCCAGCCATTGTGACAATGACAGGTATTCCTGGAGAAAAAGCAGACCTGATAGTGCTCCGAAGGCCGGTTCGATACTCATGAGCGTGCCGAAGGTGCGCGCGGGCATACGCGTCAGGGCGACCATCTCCAGGGTATAGGGCAGGGCGGTGGACAGAATGGCGACGCCGATAGCGATCGGAATCAGCGATGGTGTAAGCAGCGCAGCGCCGGCATGAACGATTCCGATCGGCGCCACGAACAGCGCGGCGATCATCACGCCGAGGGCTGCCGTCGTCACCCCGTTGTCGGCGCCGGCCTTTTGCCCGAACAGAATGTACAGCGCCCAGCACACTCCGGCGCCCAGCGCATAACCCGCTCCGACCAGATCAATGCCGGCAGTGGTTGCCCCGGTAGGTATCAATAGAAGCAAGCCGGCCGCAGCAAGCGCAATCCATACAAAATCGATGGCTCGGCGAGAGGCATATATAGCTACAGCCAGAGGGCCGGTGAATTCCAGCGCAACGGCGATGCCCAGCGGCACTGTGCGCAACGACATATAGAAGAGGAAGTTCATTCCACCCAATGCCATTCCGTAGACGATCACGGTACGTAGAGACTTGGCGGTCAGCTTTGCACGCC